>JAJPJC010000139.1 GCA_021324445.1 Isosphaeraceae bacterium | reverse complement strand
GATCGCTGATCACCTTGCTCGGCTCAACGATCGACTCCAGTACATCGCGGACGCCGAACCGGCCGGCGACGGCCGAGAGGTCGGGGCCGACCCCTCCACCGTCCTGGCCGAGACGGTGACACGACGCGCAGGCCACCTCGCCGTAAAGCTTCCGGCCTCGATCGAGGTCGCGCCCTCCGCTCAAACCGCGCTCGACGATCGGAACCAGCTCGCCGACGGTCCAGGCCTTGACGAATCGCCGGGCCGCCAGCAGCTCCTCCAGGGATTTCTGTGCGGGCCGTGCCTCCAGGACCGGCTGGAGCGCCCTCCGCTCATCGACGCTCAGAGTCTCCATCGCCTGGTTCTGGATCGTCCGCAGGGCGCCGGCGAAGGTATTGCCGCCCCGATAGCTCGCGCCCTTGGTGACAAACCATCGGAAATACTCCGCGCGCAGCGGCATCGTCCAGCCTGTCCTGAGCGCGCGCAAGGCCAGGGCATACTCGACTTGCTCCTCCTGCGTGGGCGCCTCCCGCAGGGCCGCCAGGATCTTCGTCGCGGCGCTCGGCGCCTGGAGATAAACCAGCAGGTCCGCCAGGATGAAGTCGACCCGCGGGGTCCGCGCCGGGAAGAACGGCTCGAGCCGGTGGATCAGCCGCTGTCGTGTCCTTTCATCGGGAGGCCCCAACCGCGTGAAGACCAGCGCGTAGGCCCGCAGCAGGTCGACCCGCTCGCCCTGGTCCAGGCGCGACCAGGCGACGGCATCCAGGGCGGTCAGCATGCGCTCGCGCAGGGCCGGGTCGGGACCCGCCTCGCGCGGCCGGCGATGGATCGCGTCCTTGCCGCTGACCCGGGCCAGCGCCACCAGGGCGGCGATCGCCCGACGGGGGTCCGCCTCGCCCAGGGCCCGCTCGCGCCATTGCGCTGGGTCCTGCCACTCGAGAGCGACCCGGGCGGCGAAGCGGATCGCTCGATCCGGATCCCCCAGGTACGGCCAGACCGCTGCCACGGCATGAGCGTCCCGATGCCCGTGGAAGCTCTCCAGCCTCCGGCGCAGGTCGCGACGGGACTGGAATGGGCTCTCCGACCGGCTCGGCGCCGTCGACTCGCCGCCGGTGTACGTCACGCGATAGAGCGCCGACTGCACCCCGCGCCCGCCCACCGCGAAATACAGGGCGCCGTCCTTGGGGTTGACGACCACGTCCGTCAGCGGCAGCGGCTGGCCGCTGAGGAATTCCTCCACCTCGGCGGTGTAGCTGGCCCCTGCCGGCTTGAGGTGGACGGCACGGAGCTTGCCGAAGCTCCAGTCGCTGATGAAGAGCGCGTCCTGATAGCGCGCGGGGAACTTCGTCCCGTAGCCGAAGGTGATCCCCGTCGGGGAGCCCGGGCCGATGTCCACGACCGCGCCGAAGCTGTCGAGGTAATAGTCCGGCCACTTGCCCGAACCGTTGCGGAAGCCGAACTCGGCGCCGCTGATGACGTGATTCACCCGCGTGGGACGGTACCAGGGCTCGCCGATGTCCCATTCCATGTCCGCGTCGTAGGTGAACAGCTCGCCGTCGCGGTTGAACGCGAGGTCGAACGGATTGCGGAGGCCGGTGGCGACCAGCTCCCACTGCTTCCCGTCCGGGTCGGTGCGGGCGATCCAACCCTGGGGCGCCATCGAGTCGTCCATGAAGCCGGTGGGGATCCGCGGCACGAGGTTGTCCTCGCTCCAGTTCCACGGGACGCGCGATGAATCGAACCGGGTCAACTGGGTCGAGTTGCCGCAGACGACGTAGAGCGACGTTCCGTCCGGCGAGGGTACGATCGAGTGCATCCCGTGCTCGCCGCCGCCCTGGATGGCGCGGAGCAGTCGGACCTCATCGAAGCGATCGTCGCCGTTGGTGTCCCGCACGCGATAGAGGCCGTGAGTGCCCCGCTCGTTGACCATCACGTAGAGGCTGTCGAACGCGTAGAGGAGCCCATGCGCGCCGGCGATGTCCACGCCGATCGCCTCGGGCTGGATCGAGGCGTTCCGGCCCGGCGGCGGGGGCGTGAGCCGGTAGAGCTTCGCAGTCTGGTCGGCCGCGATCAGGCGTCCCTGGGGATCGACGCAGAGCGCCACCCAGGAGCCCTGGGCTTGCCTGGGCACCATATAGAGCAGGTCGAGCCGGAAGCCCGGGGCGACGCGCACGTTGCCGGCCGCCGTCTCGGCGGCCGAGCTTAGCGACTTGATGCGGATGTCCTTGAACTGGACGGTCATCGGCTCGCCCGCGTGAAGCTGCAACGCGAGGATGCCCGAGGTCAGCCGTTTCGACTCGAAGTCGTCGTACACGTCCACGGTCGGCACGCCGTTGATGAAGTGTTGCAGGTGGCTGCCCCGGGCGATGATGTGGTACTCGTTCCAAGCATTGGGCTTGATGGCCGCCTGGATCGCCTCGGGCTTGTCCAGCCGGCCGGTCAGCTCCTTCTTCCCCTCGGGCGTCCAGGTGACCTTCTCACCGCGCGAGGCCATGATCCCGCGCCCTCCGGCTCCGCCGGCCTCGTCGTAGAGGATGCCGGAGAATGTCGGACCCGCCTCGATGTCCGCCTGGTAGCCGGCCGCGACGAAGTCGCCCCGAGTCCGGCTGCGATACTGGATGCCCGAGTTGGCGAAGCCGGAGTCGTTGTTCGCGGTGATGCGATAGGAGAGGCGCAGCTCGAAGTCATCCACGACCCGGTCCTTGTCGCCCACCCTGGCGATCAGGAAGGTATTGCCTCGGGCCGGGTTCTCCCGGGTCGTCCTGCCTGTGATGGCGCCGTCCTCGACGGACCAGTATCCCGGGCGTCCCGCCCAGCCCGCGAGGCTGCGGCCATCGAACAGTTTCCGGAAGCCGCGCTCGGGCACGAAGACCCTGGGCTTGACCCCGGCGATCAAGGCCTCGACGATCTCCCGCGCGTCCTCCGGCACGTCGACCTTCGTGGAACCGACGTCGGCGATCGTCGTCGTGGCCGTGCGGTCGAGCGAGATCTCGGTGCCGAAGATGGTCCGCGAGCCGCTGAGAGCCATCGTGAACTGGGTCAGGACGCCGTCGTGGATCTGGAAGGTCACCGATCCCTTGGGATCCTTGATCGGTGCGTCGAAGGGGTTGCCGCCACCACCGCGACGACCGCCTCCGGGCGCCCCCGCTCCGCCCTGAGGTCTGCGACCGCCACGTGGGCGACGGAAGGGGGGCGGCCCGGCTGCGGAGAGGAGTTCGCTCGCCACGTCGGCGGTCAGGGTCCCGGTCACCGTATCCCCGACGCGCCGGAGCCCCGTCGCCTTCGCGATCAATTCCTCCGCCTGGGCGGCGGGCAGTTTGAACTCGGTCACGACGCTCAGGTTGAACGCGGCCGGAAGGCCGAATGGACTCGGCGAGCCCCCACCCCGGGAGGCCGCTTGTTCCAGGGTCTGCCAGTTCTCCTCCACCATGACCGCGGTCTTGCCGCCCCTGGTCGCGAACTCCAGCCGGCCGCCGTCGAAGGATGGAGCCGAGACGTGTGTGTAGCCGCCCTTGGCGGTCCGCCCGGTGGTGACGCCCCCCCCGCCGCCGATCGGACCGAAGTCACCCGCGATGACCGTGGACCTCCAACTGTAGCCGGGCAACTCGGCCAGCCGCTTGGCGGCGGCCACGACCGCCGCCTTGGGATCATCGCCGTCGTCTGCCGCCCGAGCGGCGAGGGGGAGGGTGAGATAGCCGGCGAGGGCCAGTACGATGGCCCCGAGCGGTTGGGAGTTCAAGAACGCGATCCTCATGGACAGTTCCTGTTGCGAGGGAATCCTCGTAGGGGACTGGCTAACCCCCGACTGGGCGGGCGTCCCTAAACTCGAAATCATCCAGTCCATTCTTCACCTTTGCTGACGACGTGGGCTTCCCCAGGCCCAGCAGGAGGAGGCACCCGACACCGATTGCCCAAACCATCAGGCCCGCCAACCAAAGATAATAACCGATCCGTAACTCCATCCTGCCATCCTGCCCAGCTCCGACGCGAATAGCCAGGAGGCCCCCGGCAGGATCTTGAGGCAAGCCAGCGGGAATGCCCCTCGAGGCCGGCCTCCCCACAGCCACTTCGCGGAGATGGCCATGGCGACGAGGGACGGCCAGGAAATGCAGCAAAGGGGCGGAAGCCCGAGCACCATAGCCCAGCCAGGAACCTCGGTCCCTCCATCCAAGAGGCCGCTCCGACCCCAGAAGCCCGGCAGGAGGCACGCCGCCAGGTCGAGGCTCGCAACGGCGCAGGTCAATGAGAGCTTCGCACGCCGCAAGGGGTCACACTCGGCCAGGACCATTCCTGTCGCCGCATAGCAACGGTCGCCGATCGATCAGACTTCGCACAGAACACCCATTGGTCTATCGCCGCAAGTCCGATCGCATCTCACAGGCTATCCCAGAAACGACCTCAGTCGCCGCCGTCTCCGGGGGTCGGTTGCCAGTGCGGCCACATGGCCGCGTGGCCCTGATCGAGCCCCGTGAGCCGGCTCTCGGAGCGATCCGCCAGCCGCATGACGTACAGTTGCCGGACTCCCGCCCGCTTCGATCCATAAGCCAGCCATCGGCCGTCCGGTGAAGGCGTCGGATGGTAGTGGAGTGAACCGTCGGGACTCCGCGTCAGGCGCTCGCTCCGGCCGTCGAGCGCGACGCGGAACAGCTCCACGTTGTTGCCGACCCTGGCGGTGTAATAAACCGAAGTCCCGTCCACCGACCAGGCCGGAATGTCGCTGCTGCCGCCATGGAAGTCGGGGACGTCGAGGAACGCGATCACGCCGCGGTAACCACCCCGGTCGGCCAGCTTGCGGAGTCCGGAGCCGTCGGCATTGGCCAGGTACGGGTGGCAGTCGTAGTGTTCTCCGGCGACGAAGAGCAGGTGCTTGCCGTCGGCCGACCACTGGGGCGCGAAGTTGAACGGATGGCCCGTGACGATCTGGCGGGCGTTCGAGCCGTCGGCATCGGCCACGTACACCTGGTAGCTCTTGTGGTACGCGATCCGCCGACCGTCCTTCGACGCGCTGAAGCCGTAAGCAAACTCCTTCGAGTCCCTGGTCAGGTCGTGCTTGTTCCTGCCGTCGCGATCCATCCGGAACGGGTGCGAGTTGCCCTCGATCAGCGCCTGGAACCCCAGCTTCGTGGGCTCGCCTGGCCAGAAGAAGAGACCGGAGTTGTGGAAGCTGACGCGGTCGATCGCCGTGAGGTTCGTCGCCGCCCCGGTCGCCAGGTCGACGAGGTTCATGTCGTACAGCCAGCCATCCGCGTGGTATCGGAACTGGTGGTGTTCCTCCTCCCAGCGGGCGTTCGCGGGGCTCTCCCAGCCGCGCCCGACGATCGCCAGGCGGCCGTCCGGCGACCAGCCCGCGAACTGCGTCCAGGAGTCCGGCTCATGGCTCAGCCCTTCGGCGATCAACCGCCGGCCGGTCCCATCCGCGTGAACGACCGCCGCGCGCATGGTGGCGACGTTCGCATGCCGGCCGCCCGGTAGGTTGGTGCGGAACTCGGTGTAACCGATGAGGACCGGCTGGGCTCGCGCCTCCATTGTCGCGACGAGCCCCAGCAGGACCATCGGGATCCGGCGGAGGATGCCGAGGAGCCGGCGCGAGCGATCGCGCCGGCGGCTGCCTGGGAAAATGGCCATGACCCGTCATCCCCGTGGGCGTTTGTCAAGCGTCGCTCATGGTTCATCCGACCGCGCCCGCCCGGCCGTGCCAACGATCATCGAGGCTTGCCGATCACTTCGGATAGCGATCCCATCCTCACCGAAGAGGATCGCCACGACCGCCACTGCGGCCATCATTCGCCGCATGGTGAATCGCAGCTGGGGCACTCGCATGGTCGGGGGATCCTTTTCGGGTCGCGACCCTCCGAGTCGCATCAAGCCGATTCGCCCGCGACCAGCGAGCCGCCGCCGCCCCCGGGGGTCTTCCGATTCCGATACAGGGACGGATCGACGGCTTCGGCCATCCGTTCGACATCCGCTGCGCCGCCGAGGAACTCGTTCACCCGCTTTGCCTCCTCCACCGGTCGCTCCAGGAGTTCGCGGTAACCGACGCCGAGCACTTCGACATCGGGTCGTCGCCGGAGCCATTCCTTCAGGCGCTCCAGATGCACGATGAAAGATTGTTTCATCGCCTCGCGGGGGGCTGCGGTGCGGCCGAGTCGATCGAGCATCTTCTCCTGGGAGACCAGCACCTCATCCAGGTCTCGCTCCAGGAAGATGATCCGGTATTTCTCGCCCATGGGGAGGTGGTACAACAGTTGGGAGACCATCTTGACGGCCTTCCCGCGCGCCTCGGGCAGCCAGGACGTGTCCTGTTGGATCTTCTTGACTCGCTCGAACTCGTAGTACCCGCGGGGATTGTCGGTATCGGCGGCCCGGACGTGGTCCGTGACCACCTCCACGCCGCCGCTGGCCAGCATCTGCATCATGAGCGAAGTGCCGGAGCGCGGCAGCCCGGACACGATGATGATCGCGTCATCCATGGGAGGAACGGGTCTTCCCGGTAAGAGTGTTCGTTAGACGTTGACGTTCAGCAGGCGTCGGAAACACAGGGCGGAGATCATCGAGACCGCGAACCAGTAGATGATCCAGACGTCGGTCCCGCTGGTCCAGGAGGACCGCGGCGGGTAGTCGACCTCGATCGACTGGACCGGGGACCCAGGGCCAAACGGCGGCTCCGCCGGGTTCAGGAGGATGTCCAACCACTGCCATCCCGGCCGGAGCCGGCTGACCCGCATGAAGCCGTCGCCAATCGCCAGCTCCTTGGCGAAGGTCTCCTGGCCAACCTGAAAGTCGAGGCGATGGTCGCCGCTCTCGACGGCCTTGACATCCCAGCAGACCTCTTGCTTGCTGAGCACGCGGACCGGTCCGGTCGCGACTTCCACCGCGCCGGTCGGCCGGAGCCGCACGTCGGGCCAGGAGGACCCGGCGGAGCCGTTGAGCTTCACCGTGACGACAGCATCCTCGCCGACGCGCAACGGCCGGGCCTGGTACCAGAGGGCGAGCTGTCCCAGGATCAGGCAGACCGGCACAACCATGACCAGCATCGGCACGAGGGCCAGGACGAACAACCGCAGGGCGCCCCAGAGGATGCGCCCCTGCGCGCGGAGGCTCACCGACGTGCTGTCCTTGAACAGCTTCAGGGCCAGCAGGTGGGCATTGATGTCGTCCCGGACGCGCTGAATCGCGCGCTGGTTCGACGTGTACTTGAACATGATGAGCAACAGCACGCCGGTCACCGCCGCGACGACCGTGGCGGAGAGCCACCCCGGCAAGTGGCCGGCGGGGGCCAGCAGGAGTCTCCCCAGCGCGTTGGCCGCGCCGTTGAGCCAGGCGACGATCTGCGCAAGGATCTCCGTCATTCGATGTATCCCAGGCCGCGCAACTGGTCCGAGACCCGATCCTCGTGCTCCTCGACCTGGAGCCGCTGGACCTCCTTCTCGATGCAGTTGGCGATGAACTCCTCGACGCTGCTGTACCCGGCGGCCTCCGCCGCGCGCTTCGCCCGGTCATACAGGCCGGATTCAATCTTGATCTTGACCATGCGTCGGTTCTCCCGATGGGGATCGCGTCCTCATCCGCCGAAGAGGTTCTTCCCGACCATCGCCGGCGGGGCGGTCAGCCCGAACTCGGCCAGGATCGTCGGGGCCAGGTCGACCAGGGAAGGGGACTGGGCGCGGATCGGGCGATTGCTGAACAGCACTCCGGGGACCTCCAGCGCGTCGGCGCAATGGTCCGCGCTCCAGGCCGAGTCGTTGTCGAGGAAGATCTCATCCGTCAGATCACCCTGAATGGTGGCCCAGGAGGCCCGATAGCCGCGGCGGTAGCCGATGATGAGGTCGGGCGCCAGGGCGGTCGCGTTGCCCTGGTAGATCCGGTCCGAGCGGTACACGCCGCGGATGACCGGCTGGCCCTCGAAATCGGTAACGGCCTCGAGCCGGCTCGCCAGCTCCGTCAAGATCGCCTCGCGCGACTCGCCGGGCTCGACAATACCGTCGCGCTCGCGCCCCTTCAGGTTCAAGTACAGCCCGTTGATCCCCAGGCCGTAGGCGACGGTCTGGGACCAGTCGACGTCCCGCACGATCGAGGTGCACTCCGGTGGGCCGAGATAGCCCAGGGCGCGCAGCCAGGAATTGAGGTTGAACTGCTTGCCGAAGTTGGCGAAGCCGTGGTCGCTCATCACGAAGATCGTGGCGTTGCCGCCGTAGCGGTCCACCAGCTCGCCGATCACGGCATCCAGCTTCTGATAGAGGCGCCGGACGTGATCGAACCGCGCCTTCGCCTCGGGGCCGGTCCGCACCGGGTGCTTGTCGTCCGAATCCCACCAGAAGATGTGCGACTGGAGGTCGCTGCTGGAGAAATAGAAGAACAGCAGGCCGTCGTCGTAGTGATCCACAGCATGCTCGAACAAGGCGAGCCGCTCCTCGAGGACGCGGGTCGCCTGCCTGTGGAACTCGTCGTCGTTGAAGACTCCGTGCTTGCGCGCGTTGTAATCTTCCTGGAACCCCGTGGTGTAGAACGGCCCCAGGCGCCCGGCCACGTCCTGGATGAACGAATCCGGCTCGGACATCCTCTGCGCGGGGGCAGAGGGATCGATGTTGATGGGCGTCACGTAGAGCCGGAAGTTGGGGGCGACTTCCTGGAGGTAGAACCGGCAGATGCCGCTGACGCTCTGACTCGGCACGAACGACGGCGTGGAGAGCGGAAAGTCGAGCTTCGTCCACCGGCTCCACTGGCCGACCTTCAGGAGAACCCGATGGCCCTGGACGTCGATCACCGCGGCGTTGGCCTCCCGGTCGCGATGAACGAGGAACTCAACGGTGATCGGGCGGGGCTCCTTGCGGAGACTGTCCTCGGGCCCGACGATCCGCGCCCGGGCCGTCTCGTCCTCGAACGTCAGCCGGGAACGCATCCCACCACCCTCGTCGACGGTCTCGGCCGGGCCATTCTCGGCGAAGTGCTGATACGTGCCGTAGGTCCCCAGCATGTCCGGGGTCCCCATGCCGCTGATGCAGCGGTGGTGGCCATGGTGGGACGGACTCGGCGGATAGTTGGACGGGAGGTCGTAGAACGTCGACGGAATGCCCGCCGCATCGAGGTGATCCCAGAACGGGGTGCCTTGCCGCCGGAGCACCGTGGCAGGCGGCTTGTGATTGAACGGCCAGAAATCGAGTTGAAGCCGCGAATCACCCACTTCCCAGAACCCTTCGCCCGGGATCGTTTCCGCGGCGGAGTAAAACGGGGCGCATTGTTCCTGAGGATGCCGGTGGATGAAGTCGAAGATCCCGTGCGAGCCCGGGCCGGCACCGTTGATGAAGTTGGCCCAGGCGACGGGACTCTGCGGGGGCGTGCTGGTGCCCAGGTCGCGGAACCCGCCCCCCGACCGGAGCTTCGCCAGATTGGGGAGCAGGCCGGCCTCCATCATGCGTTCCGATAATCGGGGATCCATCCCGTCGATGCCGATCACGATCACCTTCTTGCCGGTGCTCCGGGTCACCCGGCTCCGGCCACCCAGCCAGTAATTGCCCAGGCCCAACCCGGCCGCGCCGGCGGCCGCCACCGCGACCGTGCCCTTCAGGAGAGTCCGTCGACCGATCTTGGGAGCGAATGCATCAGACATTGGATATCCCGTGCGAAGCAGTCGCCGTTGCACCACCAAATAATAGACTGAGACAGAAGAGAGAAGATTTAACCACGAATAATAGACTGAGACAGAAGAGAGAAGATTTAACCACGAATAATAGACTGAGACAGAAGAGAGAAGATTTAACCACGAAATACACGAAATACACGAAATTTCTTAAAAGATTATAAGACTATACGCTCGTACTCGATTTTGGGATAGGACTTGAAATTGATCAGGAGGCCGAGTCGCATGCTGGTGGCCCTGAGGTAGTTTAAGACCTGGGCGCGGTGCTCGTCGGTGAGTTGGGTGACCGCCTTCACTTCGAGGACGATCTTTTCGTAGCAGACGAAGTCGGCCATGTAATACTGCTCCAAAATCCGGTCCTTATAGAGGATCGGCAGTTGCCGCTGTGGTACGAACGGAATTCCTCTCTCGGTGAACTCGATCTCCAAGCACTCCTGATACACTGCCTCAAGAAAGCCGCAACCCATGTGCTTGTACACTTCGAAACACGCGCCCATGATGTTGTAAGATTCTTCCCTGTAAATCAGGTCAGCCATGTCGCGTCTCCGGTCCTCAACCTTCTTCTGCTTTTTCGTGTATTTCGTGTATTTCGTGGTTAATCCGATCGTCCCATCCCGATCGTCCCATCCCGATCGTCCCATCCCGATCGTCCCATCCCGATCGTCCCATCCCGATCGTCCCATCCCGATCGTCCCATCCCGATCGTC
>JAJPJC010000341.1 GCA_021324445.1 Isosphaeraceae bacterium | reverse complement strand
CGATGTTGTAGGGTGGGTGAAACCCACCGATCTTCAAGCCCGCCAAGGTCTTCCGGTGGTGGGTTTCACCCACCCTACAACGGTTCGACCAGGCTTGTGGAACAGACGCTCAGTCTCTGAGCGCTTGGGTGCCACGGGAAATCGAGGGTGGGGTTGTGGGCGTTCTCCCGGTCAGGTGGCAGAAGGCACCCAGTTCTCGACCTCCAACCCCGGCACGGCTGACAGATCCGTGTGCTTGGTCACGACCGTACAGTTGCCGAGCGAGAACGCGATGGCCGCAGCCATGTTGTCGATCTGTGGCCTGGGCCGCCCGATTCGTCGGAGTTCCACGAACACCCGGCCGAACTGCTCGGCCGCCTCGTTCGTGTCGGGCCAGACCACCAGGCGCGACACGGCCAGTCGCGGGCGGTGGAGATTGCGATCCCGGGAGACCCCCCTCGCGATTCCGGACCCCAATTCGCCCAGCACCGGGGTGCGGATGCCGATCCGGTTCCCCTGGTGCCGCGCCTCGTCGACCCGCTCTCGTACACCATGCCGGCGGTTGACTGAGGGTACGTAAGCAGCTCCTCCGCTCCCATTCGACCTGCCGAGCGGGATGCGGTCAGGGGCAGGTTCTTATCGAGGCCAGAGTCTCCCCGAGCCGCTCGCACTCGGGCCGGCCGCCCAGTCGTCGGGGTGGTTGAGCTTGGGACTCCCGCGGCGCCGGAGGGTACAATAGAGGGACAAGCCGATCTCACGGGAGCTCTCACCATGTCCGACGACTGGCTCGAATCCCTCATCGACGATGTCTGCCGGTGCCTGATCTCGGACGTGAAGGGGAGGATGTCTCCCCTCTCACACAGGACCTATGCCCCGGATGAGAATGGCATCGGCACATGGCTGATTCATATCGCCCCATCGAATGGCCAGGTCGTGGGCGGCAAGGACGACGGGGAAGAGATCTTCGACCCGATCGATGCCGATCTCCTGGAGCTGGCCAAGGTCCTCGATGACACCGAATCCTTCGCATTCAATCCGGGCGGCAACACCGAGATGCCTCATATCTGGCTCTCGGGGCGGAGGCACGCGGAAGAGGTCACGATCCAGATCTTCCTCTACCCCTTCGACGAAGAGGATCCCTCCTGGTCGCTCGACATCAATCGGGGAACCTGGACGATGCCCGCCGATGATTCCGAAGGGGACGAGGGAGAGTGACCCCACCAAACCCCACGAAGGCTCGCCGCCGTCGAGCGGGTTGTTCGGCTTCGGTCCAGCAAGACCCGGCGAACGAGGGGAGGCGGGAGCATGACCGATTCTCTCAGTGGCCCTGCTAACGGCGGAGCGACAGCCTCATGGCTCTGAAGAAGAAGCCGATGGCTGCGCGGACGTTGACCGAGCGGTCGAAATGAGCAACAGGGTCGCGGATCGTCCCCGTGATCCGGAACGTCAACAATCGCCTGGAGAGCAGCGCCGAGACCCGGTTGATGGCTTCGGACTGGCTCGCGACGGCATTGGCCACGTTGGGCGCTCGCAACAACACCGCTTGACTCGCTTCATAAAGCTCCTTGTTGGTATTGGCCACGACCTCCAGGTTGAGCCGGCCGTCGAAGTCCACCGAGCCGGATGCGTGGACCTGTGCCAGCGGACCGACGAGTGTCAGATGGTCGATGGTGATCTTGCGGTCCGCGATCGTGCCATGCATGTCCCCCGCGTCGAAGACGCCCCCCTGGGCCGATCCCAGGGAGCGGTCGAGCTCGTCGAGCAGGGGGATGTCCAGCAGCGAGGCCTGGACCAGGTCGAAATCCAGCTCGCCGCGGTAGCCGCTGAGCTGGAGCGGGTCGGGGCCGGAGAGGGTGGCAAATCCGGAGAGTTGTCCCGGCATCGGGCGGTTCGCCAGCTCCTCCCGGCTCACGACGCGGAGGTCGACGTCGTCGACGAACAGCCTGGCGTGGAAATCGCGCCGATCGCCCAGGGCGACCCAGGCGTCGCCGCCGATGCGGCCGCCGGCGAGCTTGCCGATCGCCTGGCGGATGCGCAGTTGTCCCCGGCCGGACTCACCCGGCTGGAAGTCCCAGGCGGCCGGGATGCGCAGCTCGGTCAGTTCCAGGCCGTTGACCCGGCCCCGATCGACCCGGAATTCGGCCGTCCCGCGCAGGGAGTCTTCCGACCGGCCCTGGATCTTCAATCGGCCCGCTCCCGCGAACCGGCGGTCCGCTTCGGGCCAGAAGGCCAGGGCGCGCGGCAGCATGATCCCTTCGAGCCCCAGGTCGATGCCGTACCGCGATCGGCCGCCTCCGATCCGCTCGAACCGGATGCCGTCCCCCTCGACCCGTCCGCCCCAGAGCTCGCCGCCCACAGGACCGATCCGCCATCCCTCCGGGGCGATCTCAAGGCCCGCCCGCAGGCTCCCCAGCCAGTTGTTGAACCCCCATCCCAGGTTGCGGAGCTCGGACGTGCCCTGCGCCCGCAGGTCGTTCAGGCTGGCATGGGTCTGGAACCGGCCGGACAGAGATCCCGTGCCTTCCAGTTTGGCCAGGGCCCCGGAGGTGCCCAGGGCTTCCCAGAGTTCGAGGAGCTGGACGCCGGTGGCGCGGAGCTCGGCATGGACCTCGTCATCCTTGAGTTCGGACCCCACGTGCCCATCTCCGGCCAACTGGATCGTGCCGCCGAGCGTCTCGGCCTGGATGTCGAACTTGGGGACGCCGTCGCGGACGGTCAGCGTCATCGTCACGGATCGCGTGGGAATCGCTCGGACTCTCAGGTCGGCGGCCGTGAGCCGTGCCTGGCCCTCCAGCGGCGGACCCGCGCCGCCGGACCAGGGCCGCCAGCGGAAGCGGGCCTGGCCGTCGGCCCGGCCGGTCAAGTGAAGGGACTCCGGGGCCTCGGCGGAGAGCTGGGCCGTGTCGACGCGGGCCAGGTCGATGGTTCCTTCGATGGGCCGATCACCGCGGACCGGCACCCGCGCTTCGGCCGAGATCCGACCGCCGTACCGTTGGAGCTCCTGGGCTGTCAACGTGATGGTCTCTCCCTGGGTCGTCCAGCGCAGCGGCAGGTCGCCGATGGTCATCCTCCCAACCTGAAGGCCGCCGATCCGCGCCTCTCCGGTGCTCTCCAGCCGCCAGGGACGGAGCGTTCCCGAGGCCGCGCCGCGCCCCGCGATGGTCCCAGCGACGTGGACCGGATCGGAGCCGTGGGGGATCAAGGCGAGCAAGTCGTGGCAGGAGAGGCGGCCGGCGTCCAGCTCCGCTTCGTAGGCCCAGGGCTCGGCCAGGTCGATCCCGAGCCGGCCCGTGAGCCGGGAGTCGCCCACCCGCGCGGTGAGATCCGGGAGTGTCAGCCGGCCGCGCCGGATGGCGAGCGAGGTCCGGAGGTCCCGGATGACGATCTCCTGATAGGATGCTTCCGGCATCTCGGCGCGACCGGAGAGCGTCCAGGCGCGAGGATCGGCCAGCGAGTTCCCCCTGGCCGCGGCGGCGGCCTGGATCGTGAGCCGGCCTGAGAGGGGAAGCTCCCGGATGGGAGCCACCGCGAGCAGCTCGCCCAGGGGGAGCTCGACCCCCTCGATGTCGATGTGAAGGTCGCGGTCCGCCGCGAGCTCGGCCCGGACGCGGCCCCGAAAACCGCCGGGCGGCAACGGGCCGGTGGCCGGCGGCGGTTCGGTCGCCTGCGGCCGGCCCCGCGCCTCGGCACGATCGACCAGCCGGCCGCGAAGGTCCGAGATCTCCAGGACGCCTCCGACCAGATCGAGCCTGGCTCGCAAGCGACCGAGGTCCAGGCCACTGATCGACGCGCCCGCCAGGTCGGCGGTGCCCCGCGCGGTATACGCCTTCATGTCGTCCGGCGTCCCGAGCGGGATCTTCAGACGCGCCTCCAGGGACATCCGGCCGGAGATGGAGAGCTCCTGCGCGCTTCGATCGTGGTTCGAGCGGAGATGCGTCAGCGCTCGCTCCAGCTCGACGTCGGGGACCTGGAGATCGGCCCCGACCCATTGCGGGAGGAAAATCCCCTCGTGTGCGGCTGCGGACTCGGCGGGCGTCCGGACTCCCTCGCCCCGCAGCGTGAAGTCGAGCCTCAAGAGCGGGATCCCCTGGAGGGCTGCGTCGTCGATGCGGCCTGAGCCCGAGGAGCCCGTGAGGTCCAGGCCACCTGGCCTCAGAGACATCCGCAGGTCAGCCGAACCGCTGATCCGGCCCGTGAGCCCGGTCCGTTCCAGGTGCCACGAAGCGGGCAAGGAGGCGAGATCGATCTGTTCCAGTCCGAGGTCGAGCCGATACCGGGGCGGCTGTTGTGCGAAATCCAGAGTGCCGGAGACGGCCAGGCGGCCGCCAGCCGTCCGGCCCCGGACGTCCTCCAGCCGGACGATCAGGTCCTGGATCGTCGACCGGCCGGTCACCTCGTCGGCGACCAGTTGGAGGCCGGGCAGAACGAGCCGCGTTTGCTCATAAGTTACGACCGTCTTG
>JAJPJC010000566.1 GCA_021324445.1 Isosphaeraceae bacterium | reverse complement strand
GGGCCAGGCTGACGGTCATCAGCAGGAACGTGTCGATCTGCCCCATCAAGGAGCTGAAATTGGCCTGAGCCTCGCCCATGCTGCGGGCGTCGAAGCCGGGGTGGGTCTGCTCGATCGCGGCGATCAGCGCGTCATTCTGCTTCGGATCATCCCCCTCGACGTAGATGCACGACAGCGAGCCCTGGGGCCGGTGGAGGACCTGACGCGCCGTCGCGATGTCCATGATGATGACGACGTCCAGCAGCATCGAGCCGGTCTCGTAGATGCCCACGATGTTGAACGGCTTGCCGCTGATGTTCAGGGTGTCGCCCACCTTCCGCGGCCGGCCGTCGGCGCCGGGATGCTCGCGCGCGATCTTGCGGCTGATGACGATGTTCGGTTGCCCCTCGTCGCCGGGCCGGAGGAACCGCCCCTCGCCGTGTTCGCGCAGGGCCTTCGGGAAGATGGCGCTGCGGAGGTTGCGGTGCGCCGCGATGTCCTGGCCCGCGATCACGGGCTGGTCGAAGATCGACGTCTGCTTGCCGGTCAACATCCCGGCGATCATGCCCCGCCCCTCGATCGACGGGGCCAGGCCCCAGACCTCCGGGGCGACCGCGCGGACCTTCGGCATCTTCCTCAGGTCGTCGGCCAGGGAATCGGGGACGTTGCTCAGGACCGGGCTGAGCGCATTGTCGCTCAGCACGATCAGCCCCTCGATCCCGCCCAGTGTATCGCCCACCAGGTCCCGCAGGCTGTTCGAAAGGGCAAAGAGACCCAGCACCCCGAGCACCGGGATCGACAGCCCCACCAATGCCAAGATCGTCCGAATCGGCCGGGTCAACAAGTTCCGCCAGGCGAATAAACCCATGTTACGAAGGGGTCCTGATCGCGATCGATCCGGCCGGTCGCCTCCATCGGCGACCGATCCGACGAATCGTTCGGTGAGGTCTTCCGGGAATTATAGTCGCGATGCCGGAATTACCCAAGGCGAGGCCGGCCGCTTGTCCGGACACCGATGCACCGCCCCCCACCAGGCTCACTCCTGCCTCTACGGCAGGAGCCGGAGATTGTTCACGGCCTGTCGCCACCATGGGCACGGGAGCCGGGAGGGGGACCCGGCTCCCGGCGCCCAAGCCATTGGGACAGCGTATGTTAAACCTCCTGCGCGGACATCTCGGTCTCCGACGTCGCCGTCGGGGCGGGTGGCGGGGAGGGCGCCTCGGCCTCATGCATGCTTGGTTCCTGTCCCTGATTCGTGGGGGGCTCGTCGGCCTGGGGCGGGGGCTCGGCCGGGCCCGAGGCTTCGGGGCCCGTGCCTTCGGTCCTGGCCTGCCAGAGCTGCTTGAGCTGCCCGAAGGTCCTCAGGGGGACGTTACCGGCGAGGGCGTCCTTGGACAGCGGGGGAGGCGGCGGGCCCGGTCGGGAGGGCCGCGGGGCCGGTCGCTGGGCCGGACCGCGGTCTCGATCGGGACGCGGCCCCCGGCCTCCGGGGCCGGTGTGGGGGCCTCGCGGGCCCGTCGGCCCCCCTCCTGACGCGTGGCCGGGGCCGGATCGCCCCTGCGCGGCGGCCTCGGAGGGCCGGGGGCCCGCCGGCGCGGGCCCCCGGTCGCGATCGCGGCCGTGATCCCGATCAGGGCGCCGGGGCGGGGCCTCGGCCAGGGTGGCGATCGAGGGGGCCCCCACGGGCGGTGAGGTCAGTGCGGAGCCGGGCGGACGCGGCCCGCGCCCACCCCCTTGGCCGCGGCGCCCCTGGCCGCGGTTCTCGCGCTCCCGCTGCTCGCCGCCCGGTCCGCCGCGGCGCCCCCCCCCTTGCGCGCCCCGATGACGCTCGGTGCCCGGCTTGACCATCGTCAACGAGACCCGCTTCCGCTCCTGGTCCACGCCCATCACCCAGACCGTCACCACGTCGCCCACGCTCACCACGTCATGCGGGCTCTTGACGTACCGATTGGCCAACTGGCTGATGTGGACCAGGCCCGAATCCTTCAGGCCGATGTCGACGAAGGCGCCGAAGTCGACGACGTTCAGGACCGTCCCCTTCAGCTCCATACCCGGCGACAGGTCCTCCAGCTTCAGCACGCCCTTCTTGAAGATGGGCTTGGGCAGGTCGTCGCGGGGGTCGCGTTCGGGTCGGCCCAGGGCCTCGATGATGTCGCGGAGCGTGTACTCGCCGACGCCCAGCTCGGCGGCCAGCGCGGGCACGTCCGCCTGGGCGAGCTGCTGCCGCAGCTCGGGCAGGCGGACCTTGTCCCGCACCACATCCGGAGCGTACCCGAACTTCTCCAGCAACCGGATGGCCGCCGGATAGCTCTCGGGATGCACCCAGGTGCGGTCCAGCGGGTTCTCGCCATCGGTGATCTTGAGGAACCCGGCCGCCTGGGTGAAGGTCGCGGGGCCGATCCCCTCGACTTCCAGCAACTGCTCGCGCCGGGCGAACGGCCCGTGCTCCTTGCGGTATTCGAAGATCCGCCGGGCGGTCAACTGGTTGAGCCCGGAGACGTGCCGCAGCAGCGAGACGCTGGCCGAGTTCAGGTCCACGCCGACGAAGTTGACGCAGCTCGCGATGACCGACTCCAGCGTCTCCTTCAGGTGCTTCGGGTTGACATCGTGCTGGTAGAGGCCGACCCCGATATTCTGAGGCTCGATCTTCACCAACTCGGACAGGGGATCCTGCAGCCGACGGCCGATCGAGACCGTGCCGCGCAACGTCGCGTCATATTCCGGCAGCTCCTCGCGGCCGACTTGGCTGGTGGAGTATACGCTGGCGCCAGCCTCGTTGACGATGACGTAGGCCAGCTGCGCGAGCTGCGCATCGGCGGGATGCGGCCGGGGAGGAGGAGGCGGTGGTGGCGGGGTCGAGGGCTGTTTGCCCCGCGATCCGCGCCCGCGCTCCCCCTTCCCCTGTCCCTTACCCGGACGCGGAGGCCGGCCACCGACCGGAGGCGCGGTGAGCGCGCCCGCGGCCGGTGCCCCCTCGGCCGCGGGCGCCGCGGGACCTGGCTCGGCCGCCTCGGCGGTCGGCCCGGCCTCGGTCGTGTCCGGTTGCGGAGTCGGGGCTCCTGCGTGCAGCGCCGACGGGGCCTCGGACGTCGACGTCCCCGGCGCCGGCGGCTGATCGCCGGTCGCGGACGGTTCCCCAGCGGGCTCGACGGGGCCGCTCCCCGCCTGGTGCTGGGCGATCGCATCCGCCGAGGTGGACTCCGCGAGCTCCTTCAACTCGGACGCCATCTCGCCGCCCGCGCCGGCGGCCGGTTCGCCCTGCTGGGGCTCCGGTTCCCAATCGTCCGGCACGGTGAAGTGCTCGGCGGGGGCGGCCGAGGCGCCGGCGGCCGGTTCGCTCGGCGTCGGCGCGGCGCCGGGATCGGAGG
>JAJPJC010000083.1 GCA_021324445.1 Isosphaeraceae bacterium | reverse complement strand
GTGGTTGGGACGGGACGAAGGTCCTCCCACCTCGGGCGTCAGCCCGACTCCACCCGCGGATCGCACGGACGTGCGCGGTTGGCGGGCCTCGGGCCCCATCCCAACCAGGTTCTGACGAACGGGGTCACCCTGGTGTTTACCGAGAAGTCTCCAAAAGGGATCGCATCACCTGGCAGTCGCCCCCCCCACCGGCTTCGTGAACAATCGGCTCAGGGTCTGGTCGAGGGCTTTGCCCCGGAGGTCGAGGCGGAGGATGGTCCCCTCGGGATCGATGAGGTAGTTGGCGGGGATCGAGCGGACACCGAAGGCGTCCACCAGGTCGGCGGAGCCGCCGGTGTTGTGGATCTGCCGCCAGGGGAGCCGGCGGGCCTTGACAAAATCGACGACGGCCTGCTTGGACTCGTCCAGGCTGACCCCGATGATCTCGAAGCCCGCATCATGATAAGACTGGTACGCCGCCTGGAGCCGGGGCAGATCGGCAATGCACGGGCCGCACCAGGTCGCCCAGAAATCGATCAGGACGTACTTCCCGCGGTAGGCCGCCGGCCGGAACGGCTGGCCCTGGACGTCCTCGGCGACGACGGCCGGCGCGGGCTTGCCGACCTGATCGAGCCGCTTCAACTCTCCCTCCACTTTCTGCCGTAGGTTCGGACTCTCGCCGAACCGGGAAAGGAGTAGCGCATAGACCTGTCGCGCAACGCCGACCTCGCCCGCACCGACCGCCGACTGGGCGAGCGACT
This sequence comes from Isosphaeraceae bacterium, assembly GCA_021324445.1. Lineage (GTDB taxonomy): Bacteria > Planctomycetota > Planctomycetia > Isosphaerales > Isosphaeraceae > JAJPJC01. The sequence continues at coordinate 18,375 of JAJPJC010000083.1, read as the reverse complement.
CGGAGAAGCTCGCGGCGAACTCCTCCTGCTCGTTGGCGTCCAGTCCTTGAATCAACTGCCGGTACTGGGCCAGCGCGCGGTCGAACTGGCCGGCCTGGCTCCGGGCCATCGTCAGGATGATCTGGGCCAAAGCCTTGACCGGGCCCTCCGGGTCGTTCTGGAGGTACTGCCGGCCCAGCTCCTCGGTCTCGGCGAACCAGTCGTGTTCGATCGCCTTGTTGAACAACGCGGCATACGCCTGGTCGCGATCGTCGGCCCTGGGGTTGCGCCGGAGGTACTCCGTCAGGTCGCGGATCAAGGCCCGATCATGCCGGGCCTGGATCTCGGCGACGCTCGTCGCGGGCGGCTCGGCAGCCCGAACGGCCGATCCGTCGATCAGTCCGGCCACGATCAGGGTCAGGGACGCGAGAGCAGGGAACGCTCGGTTGGTCTGCACGATTCGGAGTCTCACCATAACGAACCTCGGAGGACAGGGGACGAAGGGGCCGGCTGTCTGCGGCTGGCCCGGGTCGTCACCAGCCCGCCGATCAGCTCGTGCCAGCGCTCGCAGCACAGCTTCCGCTCGTACAGCGCCAGGAAGGCGGAGCGGCCCCGCTCGCCCATCCGGCGCGCCAGGCTGGGATCATCGGCCAGGCGAGTGAGGGCCGCGACCAAGGCGTCGACGTCTCCCGGGGCGATGGTCATCCCGCAGCCGGCGAGCCGGATCGCGTCGGCCGACTCGCAATGATCCGGGCCGATGAAGACGGCCGGCCGGCCGGCCGCCATCACGCCGTAAAGTTTCCCCGGCGCGACGATGCCCGTCATCTCGGGCCGCATCGAGATCAGGTGCACGTCGGCCATCGAGAGCGAGACGTGGAGCTGAGACCTTGGCACGTAATCCAGGAAGCGGACGTTGGTCAGGCCGTCACGCTCCTGAACGGCCTGGACCTCGGCCAGGCGCGGGCCACCTCCCACGAAGAGGAAGACGATCTCGCGACGGTCGCGCAGCCGGCGCGCCGCGGCCAGGATCTCCGCGAACGAGTGGGCCAGTCCCAGGTTGCCCGAGTACATCGCCACCCACGCATCGCCCAGCCCGAGGGCCTTGCGCAGCGGGTTGGCCGCCCGGGGGATCGGATAGATCTCCTCGCGGCGGCTCCAGACCGGGATCGTCTCGATCCGATCGGGGTCGACCCCCTTGAGCACAACCCGGTCGGCCATGTACGGACCCAGCACGACCACCCGGTCCGCCCGCCGGTACACCCAGCCGCTGAGCCACGACAACGCCCGGACCCAGCGATGCCGCGGCGACATTCGTCCCAGCGCGAGGCTGGCGTCCGGGTGGAGATCCATGCTCCAGTACACATGCTTCGTCCGCTTCAGCCACTTCAAGATCGAACCGATCAGGCCGATGATCGGCGGCGTCGTCAGCGTGATGGCGGCGTCGCACCGCGGGAGCAGGACCGCCTTGACAATGGCCCCGGCGTAGAAGCTCAGGTAATCCGTCATGCGGGCCCACGTGCGGCGACGTCCCAGCGACGTCGCCGCCACCCGATGGATTCGAACGCCCTCGCGGACTTCGGACGCCGGCGGCCTGGGCTCGCCGGGCTGGTAGCGGCTGCGGGAGCACAACACGTGGCATTCGTACCCGCGCGCCGCCATCGACTCGGCCAGGTCGGTCAAATGCTGGGCCGTCGAGGCGTGATCGGGCCAGTAATACTGGTTGATGAACAGGATTCGTGTGCCGACCGCCAACTCCCCCGGGGCTCGGCCGCCCAGTCGCGGGGCGGGCGGGGTCCGGTGTCCATCAGGGTCGACAGCGATCCAGCCCCGCGCCCCGGCGGGATCACCCTGGAGGGCCCCCATGGCGGGCAAGCTGCGCCGGAACCAATGTCGCGGGCCTACCATTTTGTATCCGCCTGGGCCTTGTTGGCCCGGTACCACGCGATCGTCTTCGCCAGGCCGCTCTTGAGGTCCGTTGGGGGGGTCCAGCCCTCGAGCACCTGCCGCATCCGCTCGACGTCCAGGACCTTCATCATCGCCCCATCCGGCTTGTCCGCGTTCCAGGTAATCGTGCCGCGGTAGCCGGTCACGGCATTGATCGTCTCGACCAGCTCGCGGATCGTCGTGCCGATCCCCGTGCCGATGTTCAAGGGCATCGTCACGTCCTGGTATTTCTCCGCCGCCAGGACGATGGCATCGGCGCAGTCCTCCACGTAGATGAACTCCCGGACCGGCTTGCCGGTCCCCCAGACCTCGATCCGCGGCGCCTTGGCCATTTCCGCCTCGACCCATTTCCGCACCAGGGCGGCGACGACGTGCGAGCGCTCCGGATTGTAGGAATCGCCCGGCCCATACAGGTTCGTGAGGATGAGATGGATCGAGTCCAGGCCGTACTGTTTCTTGTACGCTTCGCCCTGGACGGCCAGCATCTTCTTGGTCAGGCCGTAATTGACGACGCTGGCGTGGCAGGGACCGGCCCAGAGGTCCCGCTCCTTCAGATGGCCCTCGAGGTAGCCGGGATAGCTGCACGCGGTCCCGATGTTGACCACCTTGGCGACCTGCGCCAGCCGCGCGGCCTCCATCAGGTTGGCACCCATGACGAGGTTCGTGTAGTACAGCCGGGCGGGCTCGCTCTGGTTGATCCCGATGCCGCCGTAATACGCGGCCGTGTGGAACAAGACATCGCACGGGTGCTCCAGCAGGCACCGCAGGCAGGCGTCGAGCGCGACGAGGTTGTACGCGCGCTGCCGCGGGACGAAGACCTTCGCTCCGTAGCTCTCCAGCCGACGCACCACGTGCTGGCCCAGGAAACCGGCCCCGCCGGTCACCGTCACGCGCTTGCCGGACCAATAGCTCTTCATGAGGTCGCTCCAGAGGAATGAGGATTCAGACGTTGGCGAACGGGTTCTGGAACTCGATCAGCTTGGCGGCGCGGACCAGCTCGGCGACGCCGCGGTCCAGGTCGACGGTGGTCTCGAAGCCCTTGCGGCGGATCTTCTCGTAGGAGACCTCGTAGTTCCGCTGGTCGGCGTCGGTGCCAACCTCGGCGAAGTGGAGGTAGTAGTCGACGTGCTCGAGGATCTTGCGTGCGACGTCTTCCTTGGTGAAGTTCATGCTCTCGTGGCCGACGTTGTACACGTCATCCTTGACCTCGTTCCAGCGCTCGAGGGCGAAGATGAATGAGCGCGCCATGTCGCGGACGTGGACGAAGGTCCGCTTGAACCCGCCCTCGTAGACGATCAGGTTGCGGTTGCGTACGGCCTGGTAGGTGAAGTCATTGGGCATCAGGTCGAGGCGCATCCGGTTGCTGACGCCGAAGGCCGTGGCGAAGCGGTAGGCGACGCTGTTGCCGGCCTCGAGCACCATCTGCTCGGCGGCGGCCTTGGTCTCGCCATAGAGGGTGATCGGCGCGCGGGGGTCTCCTCGTTGCAGATATAGTCGGGGATCGAGCCGTAGATGCTGCCGGTCGAGGCGAAGAGGAACCGCTGGTCAGGCTTGCGGTGGCGGAGGAGGTTGGCTGTGCCGTCGACGTTGACGGCCTGGGCGAGCTGCGGCTCCTTCTTGCAGGCCGGATAGCCGACGATGGCGGCCAGGTGGATGATCGCCTCGACCCCCTCGAGGGCCGATTTCACCGTCGCGGGATCGCAGACATCGCCGCGGACCAGCTCGAAGAAGCGATTGGGACAGCACGGGAGCAGGCCGTGGCCGCCGAACTTGAGAGTGTCCAGGACCCGGACCCGATGGCCCTGGTCCAGCAGCATGGGGACCATGGTCGAGCCGACGTAACCGGCTCCGCCGGTGACGAGTAATCGCATCGCAGGCTCCATCCTGGTGGCTCGAAACGCGCCTGGAACGTCGAGGGTGAGTGGGTGGGGACCAGGCGGCAAGGCGAGACGGGCAGATTCACACGCCAGGCCCTCGTCCTTGCGGCCGTTTTCCGTCGTGTTGCACGGGCGATCGACAGCGCCAATCCGTTGCCCCGGGCCGGTCCGCCTGACCCGCGCCGGGAACTGTCCTGTCGGGGCGACACTATCGCCCAGTCCAGACAAGCTGTCAACGCCACTTTGCCGGGCTGCCGGTACGGATCCACCGGTCTCCCCGGCTTGACCCGACAACCCACCGAACACGTCGAAAACCCGAGCCCAGCGGCGACGCGGCGGCCGGGTTTCGACCTATTGCAAGTGTTCCAGGTCGGCCAAATCTTGCAATCGCCCTGCGGCTCGCTTGTTCTGCTTGAGATGATCCAGGCCGATCATGTGGACGAGTACGCCTCCGATGACCGTTTCCACCTTCGAAGCGAAGCATTGCTCGAAGTTGAGGTCACGTGCGCTGGTCAACAAATCGATTCGATTGGGCGCAACCCCGAGCTGGATGGTATACCCGGGTTGGAGGCAATCCTCGGCCTGCAACCCCAGGGAGGCAAAGCCGAACTCGCGCAGCGCTGGCACCAGCCGCGCGGCATTCTCCGGCGTGGCATCGACCCAGATATCGATGTCTCTTGTGTAGTGGGGATGCCCGTGGAAGGCGACCGCATAGCCTCCCACGATCAGATAACGGACTTCATTCTTGTTTAACAATTCGAAGAACTCTCTGAAATCCTGGTTGAGTTCCATACTTCCAAAGGTGGTACTCGCTCCGGATGGTTTCCAGTGTGGCCAGGCGTTCCTGGGGCGTGCGGGACTGCCAGACGGCGAAGTCGGTCTCCTGTTCGTCGGTCCTCACCCTCCGCACCTGAGTTCGATCGATGTGCTGCATGGCTGTTCCCGTGCTGCCAATTTGGTGCCAATATTCTACAGTATTCTAGCAGGACACCAGCGGTTCGTCTCCGTCGGCTTCAACTCAATCAGGCTCAGATGATGCAAGGATGATAGTCATGTGCGGAATCGTCGGTTACACCGGGGCCCATGAGGCGGCGCCGGTCCTGGTTGCGGGGCTGCGCCGGCTCGAGTATCGCGGTTATGACAGCGCCGGGTTGGCGACCCTCGATCGGGATCGGCTCACGGTTCGAAAGCGAGCTGGTCGGGTGCGGGCGCTGGAAGAGCTGCTCGAATCGGAATCGGCCCCGGGACGGTGCGGGATCAGCCACACGCGATGGGCCACGCACGGACCGGCCAACGACCGCAACGCCCACCCCCACCTCGGGGGCCGCGGCGGCGCGATCCGCGTGGCGGTGGTCCACAACGGGGTGATCGAGAACCATGCGGCGTTGCGCCGCGAGCTGGAGTCGCAGGGGTTCGAATTCCACAGCCAGACCGATACCGAGGTGATTGCGCACCTGATCGCGCGCGAGCTGGAGACGACCGACGACCTGTTCGAGGCGGTCCAGCGTGCCATGCCGCGGCTGGAGGGCACCTACGGCCTCGGGGTGATCAGCCCGTCGCGTCCCGGCGAGGTGGTCGGCGCGCGGTTCGGCAGTCCGCTGGTCGTCGGCCTGGGCGAGGGGGAGCATCTCCTGGCCAGCGACCCGGTGGCGATCGCGCCGCACACGGCGCAGGTCGCGTTCCTGCAAGACGGCGAGGTCGTCCGCCTGACGCCCCACGACTTCGAGATGCGGCACCTCGAGCACGGGCCGATCACGCCGCGGATCGACCGGCTCGACTGGAAGCCCGATGCGGTCGAGCTGGGCGGTCACGCCCATTACATGATCAAGGAGATCCGCGAGCAGCCCGAGACGATCGTGAACACCTGCCGGGGCCGGCTCCGCCGGTCCGAGGCCACGGCCGTCTTCGGCGGGCTGAACCTCTCGCCCCGGCAGCTCCGTCGGGTGCGCCGCGTCGTCTTCGCCGCCTGCGGGACGAGCTGGCATGCCGCCCTGGTGGGCGAGTACCTGATCGAACGACTCGCCGACCTGCCGGTCGAGGTCGAGTACGCCAGCGAGTTCCGTTATCGCAATGCGCCGCTGGACGATCGCACGCTGGTCTTCGTGCTGAGTCAATCGGGCGAGACGGCCGACACCCTGGGCGCGCTCCGCGAGGCCAAGCGGCGCGGGCATCCGACCCTGGCGATCGTCAACACCGTGGGGAGCACCATCGCGCGCGAAGCCGACGGCGGGATCTACCTCCACGCCGGGCCCGAGGTCGGCGTCGCCAGCACCAAGGCGTTCTCGGCGCAGGTCGCCGTGCTGACCTTGCTGGCCCTCTACCTGGGCAGGCTCCGGCACCTCTCCTTCCCCGACGGACTGGCCGTGATCGACGCGATCGAACAGGTCCCCGCGCTGCTCGGGGAAGTCCTCAAGACCGAGCCGCTGATCGAGGAGGCGGCCGGGCGGATCGCCTCGGCCCACAGCGCGCTGTACCTCGGCCGCGACCTCCACTATCCCGTCGCGCTGGAGGGCGCCTTGAAGCTCAAGGAGATCAGCTACATCCATGCCGAAGGCTATCCCACGGCCGAGATGAAGCACGGGCCGATCGCCCTGGTCGATCGCCACACGCCCTGCATCTTCGTGGTCCCCCGCGGCTCGCTCCACGCCAAGACGCTGAGCAATTTGGAGGAGGTCCGGGCCCGTGACGGCCTGGTGATCAGCGTCGGGACCGAGGACGACCAGGCCGTCGCCGGCTTGTCCCAGGTGTTCCTGCCGATCCCCGAGGCGCCGGAGGTCGTGCAGCCGCTCCTGGCCGTCGTGCCCCTCCAGTTGCTCGCCTACCATGTCGCACGGCAACGCGGCTGCGACATCGACAAGCCGCGCAACCTCGCCAAGAGCGTCACGGTCGAGTGATCGGAGGATCGCCTTGTCCGTTGCGCCGGCGCACCACGAAACGAGGTCCCGGATGCGGTGATCCGGGACCTCTTGCCGGCCTCTTTACGGGGATGGTCTGCGGCCGCCTTCCCCGTCCACGACGCGAGGCGGCCCGGCAGCGCATCATTGATTTTCGTACTTCACCTCGAACGGGGCGCCGAGTACCTCCTTCCAGGTCTTCTGCTGCTCATCATTGAGCTTCTTTTCGGACTCGGCGAGGACCTTCTGGTTCACCTCCCGCATCTTCTTCATGGCGGCCTCGCGATCGTCCTGGAACTCCTCGCGGCTGGGCATCTGCGAGAAGGCCTGCTGGATCAAGGCCTGGATCCCGCTCTTCTGGCTGTCGCTGAGGTTGAGCTTCTTCTGGACCTCGGGGTCGAGGAAGGCCGTGGCCCCGCGCTGCTGGTAGGAGATCTGCTTGAGGCGCGTGATTTGCTCGGGCTTGAGGAACTCGCCAAGCGCCTTGAGGACCGTGGCGTTGACTTCGCGCATGATCTCCATGCCCTTGGTTCGCCGCTCCTCCGGGCTGAGGTCCTGGAAGCCCTGGAACTTGTCGCGCACTTCCTCCTGCGTCTTCTCGGCGAGGTCCTTGGCCTTATCCACCTGCTTGTCATCGAGCTTGAGCTCTTTCTGGACGCTCTCGTTGGTGAGCAGGAAGGTCAGGCTGCCGCCGAAGCGGCCGAAGCCGCGGCCTTGCGCGACGGCCGGGCTGGCGAGCAGGGCCACCAAGCCCAGGCCCAACAGGGTTCGAAGCATTGTTCTCATCGCGTCATGCTCCTGGATGAAGATCAGGGTTGGTCAGGAGGTCTGGGGATAGGGAGGCAAACTCGACGGGAAGGCCACCCCGAGGCACTGCCTCAGGGAGGCCCGCGAGAGCAGCGACTTCGTTCAGTTGTTGGGCCGGGGATCCGGCCGGTACTCGAACGGGGCGCCGATCAGCTCCTTCCAGGTCTTCTGCTGCTCGTCGTTGAGCTTCGCCTCGACCTTGGTGAGGGCCTGCTTGCGGAGCTCGGTGATCTTCTTCATCGCGGCTTGCCGCTCCTCCGGGCTCTGGTCCTGGCTGAACAGGCCGCGGGTCTCTTCCATCGACTCCCGGGCGATCGCCTGGATGTCGCTCTTCTGGCTGTCGGTGAGGTTCAGCTTCTGCTGGACCTCGGGGTCGCTGAAGGCCTGGATGCCGCGAACCTGGTAGGAGATCTGCTTCAGCCGGACGACTTGCTCGGGCTTGAGGAATTCGCCGGCCGCCTTGAGGGTCGACGCGTTGATCTCGCGGTTGAGCTCCTGCTGCTTGGTCCGGCGCTCCTCCTGGTCGAGTCCCTGGAACGACTGGCGGGCCTCACGCATCTTCTCGCTGGTCTTCTCGGCCAGCTCCTTGGCCTGGTCGACCTGCTTGTCATCCAGCTTCAGCTCCTTCTGGACGCCGGAGTTCCCCAGGAGCTGGGCGAGGTTGCCGCCGCCGAAGCGGCCGCCGCCTCGACCTTGTTGCGCCGCGGCCGGGACGGCGAGCATCACCACCAGACCCAGGCCCAGCAGGGTTCGGAACGCGTACCTCATGATGTCCTCCTCCTCGGAATGGGAAACGGGATCGGACGCGAGAAAGGCAACCCGGGCCGCCGGCTCCCGCCGCAGGGGAGGGCCGCCGCCCGAGATCGGACCACACGGGATGGAACGGGTTCTGTCTAAGTGAGCGTCAACGGATCGCCGCTCGACCGGACTTTCGTGCGATTGGGCCGAGAATTCGGGCGCAACCGCCTGCGGTACTCGATGGGTCGAACCCAGGACCGGCCGTCGAGCGACCGCAGGCGGCGCGCCGAGGCGCCACGCCTGCGTGGGTCGAAGCTCGCGGCTCGACCGGCCGGCTCATCCCCGGGGCTGGCTCCACTCCGACTCCGCCGTGACCGGCCCGCTCGAGGCATCCCCCCAGTGCCGTCGGTCGCGGATCGCCGCGGAGCAGCACTCGATCGAAGGGACGCGCGGGTCCCCTCCGGTCAACTCGGTTTCTTCACGTCGTCTTCAATCAGCTTGAAGAAATCGTCGTCGCTGGGTTTCTTCTTGGGCTTGGGCGCTTCCTTGAAGTGCTCGGGCACGGCATCGTCGAACTCGGCCTCATCGGCCGAGAGCCGCTCGATGACCGTGGGAGCGCGCTTGGGCCGCTTGGCCTTGGTCGCATCGGTGTCCAACCCGGCGAGGTCGATCAGCGAGTGCCGCGCGCGCTCCTGCACGACTTCCTCATCCAGCTCCTTGTGGGAGCTGAGGAAAGCCTCGGGTCCGGCCGGCACATAGTCGATTGTATACATATGACCGGCGATGCCCAGCTCCTCGTCGGGCATGACGCTCTGCTCGGTGGTGATCCGCGAGCCGTTGACGGTCGTCCCGTTGGTGCTGCCCATGTCGCGGACATTCCAGACGCCGTTGATGAATCGGAGCACGCAGTGCTTGCCCGAGATATTCTCGAAGTCGAGCCGGATGTCGCAGCTCGGCCTGCGGCCGACGACCAGCTCGGCCTTGACCAGCGGGATCGGGTCGCCGCCGCCGACGGGATTCAGGATGCCCAGGACTTCGGATCGGGGTTGCATGGCTCCTCCCTGGAGTCCTCAGTTTGCCGATCGCGGTGCACTGCTGGACGACTCAAAATCAAACCGCCGTGAATCTTACCAGAGCGGCGCAGCTCCACTCAAGGGTACACCGCCGGACCGGCCGGACTTTCCGGATTCGACGACCAGGGACTGGCATCACCGGCCCGGGTGCGATAGCTTCTTGCTCCGGACTCGGTGGTCCGGACGCGGCGGCCCGTGGTTGTGCGGTGGCATCTCCCTCGCCTGGCTCGCCCATCTCGCGCTGGCTCCCAGAGACTCCCAAACCCGGACCACGATGACAACACAACCACGCATGCGTCAGTCGGGTGGGTGGGATTCAGGCGGAAGGACCCTTTCAGGAGCCCGATCATGTCATCACGGGGAAATCAGCCGGAGTGGACGCGGCGTCGCCTGCTGGCGGCGGGTGGTTCGGTGGCGGGGTCACTGGTCTTGGGGGGACTGGCCCGAGCCCAAGACAAGGGCTCCAGCGAGTCGGACGGACCGTATCATCCATTCAAGATGGGGCTTCAGAGCTACTCGCTGCGGGGGTACGCGGTCAACGGGCGTCCGGACCTGCCCAAGGCGCTGCAGGTGACCAAGGAACTGGGGCTGCACTTCTGGGAGTCGTATCCCGCGCACGTGCCGATGATGAACAACTCCCAGGCGATCAGCTTCAGCAAGCGAGAAATCGAGGCGTGGGGCATCACCGTGGTCGGCTACGGGGTCGTCCCGCTCACGAAAGACGCTGCCGCCACGCGGCGGGTCTTCGCCTTCGCCAAGGCGATGGGACTGGAGTACCTCTCCGCCAGCCCCAGCCCGGATAGTTTCGACCTCCTCGACCGCCTGGTGGAGGAATCCGGCATCGCCGTGGGCATCCACAACCACGGGCCGGGCGACCGCTACGCCAAGATCGAGACCATCGCCGCGGCCATCAAGGACCATCACCCCAAGATCGGCTGCTGCATCGACACCGGGCATTTCCTCCGCTCCCGGGAAGATCCGGTGCATGCGGTCGAGGCCTTCGGCCAGCGGGTCTACGGCGTTCATCTGAAGGATGTGAAGGACGCCAAGACCTTCACGATCCTCGGCCAGGGCGATCTCCGCACCGTGGATTTGCTCAAGGCCCTGGCGAAGAACCACTATCGCTACTGCCTGGCCATCGAGTACGAGGAGAAGCCGGAAGACCCGAAGGACGACATCAAGGCCTGCCTGGCCGAGGCCCGCAAGGCGATCGCCGAGGTGCGGAAGGCCTGAGGCCTCGCGCCGGGGAGCCGGATTGGTCTCGGCGCCGCGCCGGCGGTCGCTAGACTAATGGGAAAGGTGGGGCAGTCGCTCTCGGCTGCCCGGGACGGTGGGGCAGCCGCCCCGGCTATCCTCGGCCACCCTGGGGCGGCTCGCCCACACATTCCCTCCCGAGCCTGCGGAGCGCGTGGGAAATGACCCCAAGGCCAGCGATGGCGACGTCGCCGAGTCCGGTCCGAGAAATCGAGGTCCGCGCCGCCGACGGCCTGAGGCTCCGGGGGCGGTGGTGGCCCCGCGCCGAGCCGAGCGGGGTCCTGGTCATCGCCCACGGATTCGGCGAGCATGGGGGAGCCTACCGGCACGTCGCCGAGTGGCTCGGCCGTGCTCTGGACCTCGACGTGGTCGCGGTGGATTTCCGAGGCCATGGGACCAGTCCCGGCCGCCGCGGGTTCGTCCGCCGCTATGACGAGCTGACGGGCGATCTGGCGAGTGTCCTGAGCTGGACCGCACGGCACACGATCGCCGCGCCGCGCTTCCTCCTGGGACATTCCAACGGCGGACAGGTCGCCCTGCGGCTGGCCCTCGAGGGGCTCGCACCGATCGACGGCCTGATCGTCTCGAACCCGGCCCTGCGGGTGGCGCTGCCGATCCCGCCGCGGAAGATCCGCCTGGGCAGGCTCTTGCTGCGATACGCGCCCTGGATCACCTTGAAGGGCCAGGTCGCCGCCGAGCGGCTGACCCGCGACCCGGCCATGCAACGCGAGCACCGCGCCGATCCCCTCCGGCACTCGCGCATGAGCGCCCCACTCTTCTTCGGCATGCTCGACGGCGGCCAGATGCTCATGCAGCGCGCCGGCGCGATTCGATCCCCCCTCCTGATGCTGGTCGGTGGGCGAGACCCCGTCGTCGATCCCTCGGCCGCGCGCGAACTCTTTGACCGGCTCGGGAGCGAGGACAAAACCCTGTCGCTCTATCCCCACATGCTCCACGAGCCACTCAACGAGCTGGGCAGGGAACAGGTCCTCGATGACCTGGTGCGGTGGCTGGACGGGCGGCTGTAGCGGAGGCTGCCCTGTGCCGTGCCTCACACCGGGCCGGCAGGTCCAGCCCCGTCGAGCTTCGCCAGGATGGGCGCGATCAGCTCCTCCGGGACGAACCGCCGCAGCGCCTCGGTCCCGCCGTAGTGGGCCACCTGCTTGATCAGCGAGCTGGAGACATGGGTGTACTCGGCGTCGGCCATGAGGAAGACGGTCTCGATCTCGGGGTCGAGCCGGTGATTGGTCAGGGTCATCCCGAACTCGTACTCCATGTCGGACAGCGTGCGCAGACCACGGAGGATGACCCGCGCGCCGATCCGCCGCACATAGTGGACCGTCAATCCCTCGAAGGCCTCGACCGAAACATTGGGATAGCCCCGGACGACGCGTCGCGTCAGCGCGAGGCGTACCTCGACGCTGAACAGCGACGCCTTGTTGGGGTTGACCCCGATGCCGACGATCACGCGCTCGAAGAGCAGCCGGCCGCGCCGGATCACGTCGAGATGGCCCAGAGTGATCGGATCGAAGGTCCCGGTGAACACCGCGGTGCGATAGGGATCGCCCGTCTTCGTGGCCATGATGCACTCCTCGACGGGTGACAAGGAGACACGGTTGTACCTTCCTGGGCTCAACCGCACTCCGCCAGCCCGGCCTGAAGCCGCTCCAGGTCGTCATGGTTATTGTAAACGTGCGGGCTGATGCGCAGCCGTCCCCGCCGGCACGCCGCGACCACCCCATGCCTTCCGCGCAGCCGATGCGCCGCCGCCTGGGGATCGACGCCGGGGCGCTCCAGGACGACGATCGACGAGCGATCCTCCTCTCGGGGTGAGCCGGCGACCGTCCAGCCGGCGGCCCGCGCTCGCTCGCGGACGGCCGCCGCGCGGTCGAGAATCCGCCGGGAGACGGTGTCGAGTCCCCACTCGAAGAACAAGCCCAGGCTGGCCCCGAAGCTGAGCAAACCGGGCATGTTGAACGAGCCGCCTTCCCAGCGCTGGGCGTTGGGCTTGAGCCGGAACTCCACCCGCGGCGCGTTGTAGGAGCCGACGACACTATGCCAGCCCACACCGATCGGCCGGAGCCGGTCGATCCAGTCGCGGCGCACGTAGAGCAGGCCGGCCCCTTCCGGTCCGAGGAGCCACTTGTGACCATCCGCGGCCAGGAAGTCGATCGGCGTGCCGCGGACATCGATCCGGAACGGCCCCAGCCCCTGGATCGCGTCGACACACAGGGCCACGCCGCGCCCCTGGCACAACGCCGCCAGCGCATCGAGATCGTTGCGAAAACCCGTGGCGAACTCGACGTGACTGATCGCCAGCAGTCGCGTCCGGCGATCCATGGCCGCACTCAGGTCCTCGGGCCAGATCCGCCCCTGCCGGCTCGGGACCATCCGGAGTTCCACCCCCCGGCTCTCCAGGTTCATCCACGGGTAGATGTTCGACGGGTACTCGTCGGCGGCCGTCACCACGTTGTCCCCGGCGCGCCAGGGGAACCCTTCGGCGATCAGGCCGATCCCGTGCGTGGTGCTGTTGATGAACGCAATCTCGTCGCGATCGGCGTGGATCAGCCGGGCAACCTGATCGCGGATTCCCTCCAGCCGCGTCTCGTTCTCCGACCAGCCGACGACGCCCTGGTGCTCCTGCCGGTCGATCCACTCCCGGAGGACTTCCCCCGAGCGCCGGGGCAGAGGGGCCACGGCGGCATGATCGAAGAACGCCCAGTTCCGGACCACGGGGAACTGGGTCTGCCTGACCTCGTCCCAGTCGATCCCTGGGGAGTCACCCACGGGCGAAATCTCCGGGATCCGGGCCGATGGTCACCGTCGCGCCGACTTGCCCACGATGAAGAAAGCCAGGATGACCAGGCAGATGGTGCCCAGGTACCCATCGAGGGGTCGGCCCTTCGATTCCTCGCCTCCGGGAGCCGCCTCGTCCGGGGCCTGGGCCCGAACGGTCGGCGTCACGGCCGGGCTGAAGGTCAGCCCCAGGACGAGGATTCCGGCCGCGATCCGCCGCGGCCATCGTTTCCAGAAGGCAGTCATTTGTCGCGTTCCTTGAGGGGAATGGGGCGTCGAGGACCATGGTAACTCATCGGCAGCCATTCGAGTAGGGGCCTCACCCGCCGGCGGAACGCCCGCCGGGCCATCGCCACGGCTTTCCACGCCGGTCCCCGCGATCGGAGATGGGCGATGTAATCGTCCAGGCCGACCGCCCAGAAGCGATACTCCAGCCCCCGGAATTCATACGCTCCATTCTCCCGCGGCAAGGGGAACGGCTGGATCGGCTCGGCGTACACAAACGCCAGGATCGCCCGGAACCCGGGCCCGAACATCGACTGCCAGCGGACCAGGCCGTCCAGGTCGTCCATGGTCACCCAGTTCTCCCAATCGCGCCGGCCGCGCGCATTCTTGGCGCGCTTGCCTTTGACCTCCACGACGAGATTGGTGCCGAAGCGGGGATACAGCAAGAAGTCGGGGTTCTTCAACCCATCTTCCCCGAAGACGGCGCGTTTGGCCTCGTCGGTGGCCACGCAGGGGATGCGCAGCGAGCGAATGAAGGCTTCGAAGGCAGCCTCGTAGTGGTTGGATCGCTGGGCCATCGCCACCGTGATCGGGGAATCAATCACCCTCGGGTCCTGGGCTGGGGTCGGCGCCGTCTGGTCTGCCGGCCGGCCTCATCTGTCCCATCATCCGACTTCCGCCGCGGCGGTCAATGCACCGTTGCCGGATTTGAGCCGTTCCCGGAGATGACCGGCAGTGCCGGGCCGGGCTGCACCCGGCGCCGCCTGGGTGGGAGGACCGCCTCGGCATACTCCCAGATCTGCTCCGGGGTCTCGAACAGCTTATCGAACAACCAATCCTCATCGTACTCGCAATTCGCGGTCGTGTACTCGCGACAGATCTTGGGACGATTCAGGTAGATCCGGCAGCGGTCGTCGGCCGTCAGGTACTGGCAGCGCGTCAACACCAGGAGATACCACTGACCTTTCTCCACATAGATCATCGTCCGGCCATGGGCCAGGTACCAGCGGATGGCGTCAAAGTCATCCCAGGTCGTGGGCTCATCGATCGGCAAGGAGAAATAGCGGCAGCACTTGCCCGTGCAATAGTTGCACAGGCACTCGCCGGGTTTGAGCTGATCCCGGCGCGGCCTGGTCTTCCGGGTCGGTTTCATGGGGTCGCTCCTGCCAGTTCGGCATGAGTGCAACGGAGATGCGGCCGGCAGGCCGCGGCGAGGGCGGCGATCTGGGCCTCGGTCGTTCCGCAACAGCCGCCGAGCAGCCGGACGTTCCGCTCGAGGAGCCGCGGGACCGCGGCGGCGAAGGCAGCCGGACTCGACGAGCCCGAGCCTGAGCCTCCGCGCACCAGACCCGAGGCGCTGGGCTTGACCAGCAGGGGACACGGGACAAACCGGGCGAGCCGTTCGGCGAAGCTCCGCGCGGCCTCCATGCCGTGCTGACAGTTCATCCCCAGGACCGCGGCACCCAGGTCGAGGAGCCGCCGCGCGGTCGACTCCAGTGGCTCGGGCCACTGCCACAAGCTGACGATCAGCGGAGTGCAGCTCCCCCGAAATGCCCGGACCTCGCGGAGCACCCGTTCCGCGGGCGCGGCGCGATAGGTCTCGAAGACCAGGGCATCGACGCCGGCATCGACCAGGACCGCGGCCTGCTCGTACGCGGCCCCGACCTGCTCCGCGGCGGTCGGACCGATCGAACCCACCACAAAGCGTTCGGGTCCCGCGGCCTGGCGCGCCAGGTCCACGGCGCGGCGATTGATCCCCTCGACCGCCTGCGATGGCCCCAGGTTCATCCCGCCGAACCGGTGGTTTCCCAGCCAGGCCGCATTGGCGCCGAAGGTGTTGGTGAAAAGGACCTGGGAGCCGGCCGCCACGTCGCGGCGGTGGACGTGCAGGACCTCATCCGGGTGCGTCCCGTTCCACAGGGACGGATCGTCCGACTGGAGATCCAGGCCCCGGGCGCAGAGGCGCGTCCCCATGGCCGCATCGAGGATGAGCGGGCCGTCATCGATCGCGGCCAGGAATCGGCTCGACATGGCTCCTCAGGTGGACTTGGTGCGGTTGCGATAGCGGGCGCTGACCCGCACAAGGAACCGATGCTCCTCGTCGGTCAGCGCGCCGCGGCCCTCGCGGTGCAGTTTCTCGAGGATCTCGTCCATCCGCTGTTCTTCGGCGATCTCGCGGGCCAGCCGCCGCTGCCGGCGCAGCTCGGAGCGGCGCCGCCGCCATCGCTTCAGCGCGCTTTCGCGCGAGGGGCGGACCTTCGCCGCGCTGCTCTCGAGGCTGGTGTAACCCTCCGAGAAATCGTAACCGAAGACCCCCTGGTCGAGATAGCCGCCCTCTTCGAGCATCCGGGTCTCGGCCCGGACCAGCAACTCGACCAAAAGGCCCAGGGCGATCAGCGTCAGGCCGTCGGAACGGAGCATCGCCAGCCGGACCAGGCCGACGACCACCAGGAAGATGGTGCAGAACCGGGCCAGCCAGAAGGTCAGCGTGTTGTCCTTGGTCGAGAGGGCCGAGGTGCTCCCGGAGAGCGCACGGACCATCCGGCCGCAATCAAACGGCAAGGCGGGGATCAGCAGGTTGGCCAGCGTCAGGATCCAGTTGAGATATCCGAACCAGCCGAAGATCCAGGGGGACGAGAGGGGCCGGGCCAGGTCCGGGCCCCCCGCGAGCTGGACCGTGGGGGCACCGGCATCGCCGTCGGGGTTGCCGAAGGGGCTCCAGACGAACTGGGCGCCCACGGCGTGCAGCCCAATCGCCGTGGCCACGGTGATCACCCCGCTGGTCAGGGGTCCGGCCATGGCGACCAGGAAATGCTCGCTGGTGCGCGGCGCCAGCGACGGGCCCACCAGGTTCCCCAGCGGCCAGAGATGCACATCCTCCTGATCGCAATCCAGCCAGGACGCGGCCGCCGCATGCGCCAGCTCGTGGATCGCCAGGGCGAGCAGGAGCAAACCCAACCAGCAGGCCGTCTCACGGACATGAAGCTGATGACCCTCCGCGGCTCCGGGGATCGCCGCCGACAGCAGCCGGATCAGCACGAAGAGGATCAGGATGATGTGGACGCGGACCGGGGTGCCGAACCATCGGCCCAGACTGATCGGCGACCAGGTCAAAGGATCGCTCATAGTCGGCCAACCGGAGTGGGTTGTGAGCGTGGGTCCGAGTGACCCTTATCTCCAATGAATTCACTCTAACACCGCACCGCGCAAGTCGCAACGCAAGCCGCACGTGTCATCCCGGATCCTGAGCCGGCGCGGCGGGGTCGCAGGAGGCCCGCTCCTACTGCTCATCCGCCGGGCATGCTAGACTGGAGCATCCCAGGTCGGGCTGCGCACCGATCCGATCCCCAGGGGGATGGTCATGGAATCCCACCGAGACCCGACGGACATCCGGGTGCCGGTCGAACTCGGTCCCCGTTCGTATGAGGTCCGCGTCGTCACCGGCCGG
The DNA here is from genome assembly GCA_021324445.1 of Isosphaeraceae bacterium. Taxonomy (GTDB): domain Bacteria; phylum Planctomycetota; class Planctomycetia; order Isosphaerales; family Isosphaeraceae; genus JAJPJC01. The sequence goes on along the minus strand of JAJPJC010000083.1, from coordinate 1,340 downwards.
CTCGACGAGTTTGGCCGGTTCGTCCGGTCCGCGCTCGAAGCGACCTGGTCCGGGCGGTCCTGCCGCTCGGCGAGGATCGTCACCGATTCGAACCTGGCGGAGCTGTCGCTGGACGCGGCGTACCGGGCCGCCCTGGCGCGGGTCGGCATCGAGGCGTCCAGCCTGATCGTACCCCCCGGCGAGGCAAGCAAGTGCCTGGCCCGGGCCTCGTGGCTCTACGACGAGCTGGTCGGTGGCAAGGCCGATCGCCACACGGCGATCATCGCCCTGGGTGGCGGCGTGGTCGGCGACCTCGCCGGCTTCGTCGCCGCCACCTACGCCCGCGGACTGCCCCTGGTGATGGTGCCGACGACCCTGCTGGCCCAGGTGGACAGCTCGGTCGGGGGCAAGGTCGGGATCAACCATCCCCGCGCCAAGAACATCATCGGGGCCTTCCACCAACCCCTCGGCGTCTGGATCGATACCGAGACGCTCCGGACCCTGCCGGACCGCGAGCTGCGCTGCGGGCTGGCCGAAGTCGTCAAGTATGGTGTCATCCTCGATGCCGGGTTCTTCGCGGCGCTGGAGCGCCAGGCCGAGGCCATCCTCGACCGGTCCGACGATGCCCTGCGCGCGATCGTGGCCCGGAGCTGCCGCCTCAAGGCGAGCGTCGTCTCCCGGGACGAGCGCGAGGAAACCGGACTCCGTGCCGTCCTGAACTTCGGCCATACGGTCGGGCATGCCATCGAGGCGGTGGCCGGCTACGGAGCCGCCTCCCCGTTCCAGCACGGCGAAGCGGTGGCCGCCGGCATGGTCGCCGAGAGCCGCCTGGCCCATCGCCTCGGGTGGATCGGTCCCGATGTCGTCGACCGCGTCGCGGGCTTGCTCGAGCGCTTCGGGTTGCCGACGACCGTCCCGGGACTCGACCCCGCCCGGCTGCTGGAAGCCATGGGCCGCGATAAGAAGAATCGGGACGGCCGGCTCCGCTTCGTCCTGCCCCGAGCGATCGGCCAGGTCGAATTGACCGATGCCGCCCAGGAAGCCGACGTGCGGGCCGTACTTGAGTAGTGGTCAGTGGTCAGAAACGACCCGGACCACGGATCACTGCGGAGGGGAGCTGGCTTGGCCGAATCGAATCCTGACGACGAGCTGCTCGACCGGATCCGGCTGACGATGGTTCCGGGTGTGGGACCGCAGACCGCGCGGGCTCTGCTGGAGCGCTTCGGGTCGGCCGGCCGGGTGCTGTCCGCGACGCGCGCGGAGCTGCGCGGCGTGGATGGGGTGGGCCCCAAGCTGGCCGAGAAGATCGGGCGGGCCCGGCAGGAGTGCGACGCCGAGTCGGAGCTGGCCCTCTGCCGGCG
>JAJPJC010000525.1 GCA_021324445.1 Isosphaeraceae bacterium | reverse complement strand
GGTCAAGAGCCAGGGGCGACAGCCCCTGGTCGACCGCGGAGAGCCCAGCCCCCCCTCTCTTCCCAGCAGCCCCGCGGGGGCGACAGTCACCCCTGTCGCCCCCGCGGGGCTCTCCCAAGGTTAGAGAGGCGCCGGAACGGTCCCAGGGGCTGACGCCCCTGGCTATTGACCACCGCCCCCATTCGGGGGCTCAGAGACCTTTCGGAACAGACTCTCAGGTCGGCAATGGTGAAGACCGGCAAGGACTCGGGCGTGTTGTTCCGCCGAATCGTGGCCTCCAGCGAGTCCTCGGAAGCGAGATTGCGATTGTCGGTGATGAGGATGAGCTGCTCGGACTGACAGACGCTCCAGACCTCCAGATCGGTCGAGGACGCCGAGAGTCCGACGTCCTCGAAGCGACGGAGTTCAAGACCGAGTGCCTGCCAGAACTCGGCCCAGGTCTCAGCCTGCATACGCTGCACGAGATATTCGACCTGTCCTTGAATATTGGCGTCAGCTACGAGTCCCTTCACCATCGTTCTCCCCGCGCCGTTGCTGCAGGAGCTGTCTGAGACGAGCCAGGCGCTCCTGGCGGCTTCCCTCCCGCTCGGGGAAGCGAAGCCGCTGCAACCGAATCTGTTCCGCGCGGTGCGCCTGGACGCGACGTTCGTACTCATCCAGTTCGTCTTTGTGTTGCCGGTAGTAGCGCTCGACGATCGCGATCTCTTCGTGAGTCAGACTGGGGATCCAGCGGATGATCTCGTCGTAGGAACCGGGCCAGGCCGAAGTCGGTGATCCAGAGGTTGCCGTGAAGATCGACCAGGAGGTTGCCCGGCTTGATGTCGCGGTGGATGATCCCCTGGCGGTGGGCGTGGTCCAGCGCCTCGGCCGCCTGAATGCCCAGCCGGGCCACGGAACGAATGTATTCCCGGTCGGTCGTCGGGCGAGTGGGACCGTTTGCCGGCTGGGACACGTCCCGCCGCTCCTGAATCAGGGCAGCCACGGTCCGACCTTCGATGAACTGCATCGCGTAGAAATGGACGCCCCGCTCGCAGCCGACCGAGAAGACCGGCACGATGCTGGTGTGGTGCAGTTGGGCGGCGGCCTGGGCCTCGGTCTGGAACCGCCGGAGCTGGTGCGGGTCCAGCGCCGCGGCGAACGGCAGCACCTTCAAAGCCACGCGGCGGTTGAGCGAGAGCTGGATCGCTTCGTAAACCATGCCCATGCCGCCGCGGCCGATCATCCGCAGGACGTGGTAATCCCCCAGCTCGAACGGGCCGGCCTGGGGCGGCCCCAGGGCGTCGGTCCCGGGAGAGCCGGCCGCCAGCGGCCGGCCTGCGGTACGGCCCACTTCGGCCATCATCTCCAGCGAGGGCAGGAGCCGGCGGAGCCGCTCGGCGTGCTCGGGATGGCGTGCGGCCAGCTCCGCGACGTCGATCGCCTCGCCCGCCTGGAGCCGGTTGGTGCAGTCCTCGATGAGGTTCTCCAGCACGGATTCGCCGTCGAGCGACGGCGCCGCCTGGCTCGTGCCGTTGTGCAGGACTCGAGTTGTCATCGCGGCCCCTCATCTTCGAGGTCTTCCGTCCCCCAGAGAACGCGGAGGCGTTCCAGGGCGCGGACATGGCGTTTCTTCACAGCCGACTCGGTGATGCCGAGCACCTCGGCGACCTCGGCCGTCGAGAGCTGCTCCAGGTGCCGCAGGACCAGGACTTCCCGATCGCGCGGGCCCAGCTTGGCCAGGGCGGCCTGGACCCGCTGGCGCAGCTCCTCCCGCAGCACCTGACGGCTCGGGCTCGATTCCCGGGCCAAGAGCCGCTCGGCCAGCACGGCGGCCGACTCGTCGGGCAGGTTCCACTCCCCGGGCTCTTCCCGCGTCACGCTCCGCCGCTGGGTCCCCAGATGATGCCGGTGCAGCTTGCTCAGCCGCTGCCCCACATACTGCCGCAGCCAGGCATGGAACGGCAAGGGGCGAGAGCGGAGGTAGTCGTCGAGATGCTGGGAAGCCTCCAGCAGCGCCTCTTGCACGATGTCGGCCGGGTCGATCCGCGCCGCCAAGCGACGATCCAGCCGCACCGCGACCATCCGGATCAGCCGCTCCCGATGGCGGATCAAGAGCACCTGACGCGCCCGGTCGTCGCCCCGCGATGCCCGTTCCACCAACTCTTCCGTATCCGGCTGGTGCTGAACCATGGTCGTTCGCCGTCGTCTCCCTGCTTTCTATCTTCCGAAACCGCACACTTCGGGGACACGACCGGCCGATGACCGGGTCTTCGGATCGGTGGACTCGGGCTGTGAGGATGGTCACACCCGGCGAATCGTTCGACAAACCTCCGCCGCCCCGGAGGTCCCAATTCTGCCGGATTTGAACAAGTGTCCAGACGGCCGCCGCGGCGGCTGTCGGATCGCGACAACCGAGGCGGCGGGGCCACATCCGGAGCGAATCCTCCCCAGCGGAAGCCTCGGGCCCGGGACAGCGATTTGACACGCCCGCCCCGCGACCTAGGTTAAGGATGATGGTGTCCCGGGTGCGCCGGTCGCGTGCCAGCCGCCCCCCACGACGTCCCAGCGCCGAGGTGCTCGAATCGGCTCCCGCGAGGCGATCCATGGATGTCAAAGCGAACACCCATATCTGCGACTCCCCCATCACCCCAGACCAAGACGCGCCCAGACCGCACCGATCCGCCGTCTCCTATCTGATCGTGGTCGAAGGAGGAATCCCCGGCACGATGCTCCGCCTGGCTGAGCAGGGAACCAGCCTCGGTCGCTCCGCCGAGAATACCTTTCAATTCTATCACGCCACGGTATCACGCCGACATGCATTCGTGCGGATGGATTCGGAAGGCGAGTTTTATCTGGTGGATCAAGCCAGCACCAACGGGACACTGCTGAACGGGCGTCGGCTGGAGGCACGTCGAGCGCACCCGCTCAAGGACGGCGATCGGGTTCAACTGGGTTCGGGAGTGGTCTTGAAGCTGGTCCGCCTCGACCCGTGCGACGAGCGCTTCCATAGCGAGATGTTCGAGCGGACCGTGCGGGATCCGATGACGGGTCTGTACAACCGGTCGTATTTTCTCGATCAGATCGGAGCACTGCGCTGTCGACATGGTGCCCAGGGGACCGGCCTGGCGGTCCTGATGCTGGACGTGGACCATTTCAAGCGGATCAATGACCACTATGGCCATCTTGCCGGCGACACCGTTTTGCGGGAAGTGGCGGCGGTGATCCGGGAATCCACCCGGTCCGAAGACCTGGTCGCGCGCTATGGCGGCGAGGAGTTCGTGGTCGCGCTGCCGGTCTCGGCGCCGGACCTGGCGACCGAGCGGGCCGAGCGGATCCGCGCCAACCAGGCGGCCCGGCGCATCCAGGCCGGGGGTGCGGAGATCCGTGTGTCCGTCAGCATTGGACTGGCCTTCGGGCCGCCCGGGCGGATGCGGGACGAGCTGAGTTTGATCGAGATGGCCGACCAGGCGCTCTATCAAGCCAAAGCGGCCGGCCGCAACCGCGTCGCCCTGGGCCGGCCGGGCGCCAATCCGGACTCGCAGGTTACCCAGTCGGCCGAGTTCTCCACCACGAGCAGCCAGTGGCCCGTGACCAGGGGCTAGGTCGTGTGGGCCAGGTGCCCTTGGCTGGCAGAGTGCAGCCGAGGGCGGCTGCCCCACCTTCCTGATGGCGAGGTTCCCGAGAAAACCCAAGCCGCTCGCTCGCCCGCGCGCCTTTGCGGCCAGATCGTCGCCACGGCAACTTCCGCCGGTTATGATCGGTGGGGCGCGCTCTCCGTGAGCGCGCCACACTCATCCGGTGGCAAGAGGGCGTGACCGTGTCGCAACCATCATCGTCATCAGTCCCCAGCGGGCTGGCTCCCTGGTCGCTGGGCGTTTGCAGTTGGAGCCTCCAGGTCAAGAGTATCCCGGAACTGAAAGGATTTCTCGACCAGCTCGGCATCCAGGTCGTGCAGATCGCTTGCGGCGACCCGCACCATGCAAGCTGGGATGAAGGCGACGCCATGCCCGAGGCGGCGCGCGCTGCGGGGATCGTCATGACCGGCGCCATGCTGGGATTCCCCGGCGAGGATTACACGACGCCCCAAACCATCAAGGAGACGGGGGGCTTCGGCAACCCCGCGACCCGCACCGAGCGACTGGCGCGGCTGGAGTGGGCGCTGGACCGGACGCGGGCCTTGGGGCTAACCGACCTGACGCTGCACGCGGGCTTCCTGCCCGAGCCGAACGATCCCCAGCGGACGCCGATGCTCGACACCCTGGCGCGAGCCGGCCAGCTCGCCGCCGAGAAAGGGATCACGCTGTCCTTCGAGACCGGTCAGGAGACCGCCGAACTGCTCCGCCGCACGCTCGACGAGCTGCGCGCACCCAACCTCAAGGTCAACTTCGACCCGGCGAACATGCTGCTCTACGACATGGGCGATCCGATCCGTGCCGTGGAGATCCTCGGCGCGGATATCCGCTCCGTGCATGTGAAAGACGCACGGCGGACCAAACTTGCCGGCCAATGGGGGGACGAAGTGCCGCTCGGCGAGGGGGAAGTGAACATCCCCAGCTTCCTCCAGGCCCTCAAGCGCGTCGGCTACACGGGGCCGCTGGTCATCGAGCGCGAAGTCGGAGACCAAGCCGGCCGCCTCCGGGACGTCGCCATCGGGCTGGCTCGGCTCCGCGAGTGGGTGGCAAGATGAGATGATTGGTCCGTGGTCCGTGGTCCGTGGTAGGAGCTGCCGCTCCGCTGCGCTGTCATCTGTGTCTTTCGAGTGCCCTGTCTCTCCCGGACCAGGCGAGTCAGTCCGCGTCAGCGAACCACGGACCACGGACAAAAGGACAAAAGGACTAAGAGACGACCGAATTGACGACGTGGGCCAGCTCCCGTCCGGCGTCGGTCAAGGCATAGAAATTATGCTTGCCCGAGCGGCGGGGCTCGATCAGGCGGCCATGGCGCAGCAACGCCAGGTGGTGGCTGACCGCCGGCTGGCTTTGCGTCCCCAAGTCGGCGCAAAGTTCGGTTACGTTGCGCTCTTTCTCGCTCAGCAGCATCAAGACCTGCAAGCGAGTCGGATCGGAGACCTGCTTGAGCAATTCGGCCACCCGACGGATCTCCGCAATCGGGCGGGAGCCGGTGGAACCGGCGGCCTTCGAGTTCCGGGACGAGGTCGTCGATCGGGATGTGGAGGCGGGCATGGGTTTCCTCAAGTGGAATGTCTGTTAGCAGTTCGGTCAAGACGGTGTCCGTTGGGCAGGCTCGGGCAAGCCCTTAAGAATCGCTACAGCTTATAATAAATTTATTCCTACAACTCGTCAAGCCCTCTTGTAACGTTCATTCAATTGAATTCTCAGAATACTAAGAAGTGGGGGCCGCATCCCTCGGCCGGCGTCGGTTTGGGGGTGGGAGCGGCCCGGGGGCGCGATCGGCGCTTGCCGCCGGGAGCGGGCCCGCGTTAGATTGGGGGCGGTGCGGATGCGAGGAATCCACCGCCCGAGATCCCAGCAGAAAAGCCCGGTGACCAACGTGGCCTTGCCAAGCGCCAGCGCGTATCAGCAGTGCATCAACCCCTCCTGCGCGGCAACCTATGCCGTGGAGGAAACCCATTTCGCCTGTCCCGCCTGCCACGATCTCCTCGATGTGGTCTACGATTGGGACCGCTTGCCCGTCCCGCGCCGCCTCGACCAGTTCCAGGCCAAGTGGGCCAACCGGCTCGATCCCCTCAACTTCTCCGGCGTCTGGCGGTTCCAGGAACTGCTCCCGTTCGCCCCGCCGGAGCTGGTCGTCACCATCGGCGAAGGACAGACCCTGCTCCAGGTCGCCGACAAAGTCGGCCGATACGTCGGCCTGGCCCCCGGCGGCTTGTTCCTCCAGTACGAAGGAATGAATCCCTCCGGCAGCTTCAAAGATAATGGTATGACCGCGGCATTCACGCATGCTCGCATGGTGTCGGCGCGGCGCGTGGCCTGTGCCAGTACGGGGAACACCTCGGCGGCCCTGGCGGTGTATTGCTCGGCCACAGACTTCGGCTTCCGGGCGATCGTCTTCATCGGCTCGGGGAAGATCGCCTACGGCAAGCTGGCCCAGGCCCTCGATCATGGGGCCTTGACGATCCAGATCGTCGGCGACTTCGACGATGCGATGCAACGGGTGCGGCAGGTCGCCGCCCAGTTGGGCATGTACTTGATGAATTCCGTCAATCCGTTCCGGCTCGAAGGCCAGAAGACCATCGTCTTCCGCATCCTGGAGGGCCTGCACTGGGAGGTCCCCGACTGGATCGTGGTTCCAGGTGGCAACCTGGGCAACTCCAGTGCCTTTGGCAAGGCCCTCATCGAATTGAACCACCTCGGCCTGATCGACCGCGTCCCGCGGCTGGCCGTCATCAACGCCGCCGGCGCCCGCACCCTCGAGGAGCTCGTGGGACGTCGCGAGCTGCGCTGGCGCAACGGTCTGCCGGAGATGGCGACCGTCGATGCTTATTATAGCCAACTGGATGCGGAGCAGATCAAGGCGTCGACGATTGCCTCGGCCATTGAGATCAATCGACCGGTCAATTTGAAGAAGTGCCTGCGGGCTTTGGAATTCAGCCAGGGCGTCGTGCAAATGGTCAGCGACCAGGAGATCATGGATGCGAAGGCTCAGGTTGGGGCCGGGGGCCTGGGGTGCGAGCCGGCCAGTGCGGCCAGTGTCGCCGGAGCCAGGCGGTTGCGCGAGGAGGGGGTGATCGCAGCCGCGGATCGGGTGGTCTGCGTCTTGACGGGCCACCAGCTCAAGGACCCGACCGCGACCGTCGCTTATCATAGCGCCGATCAAGATCTGTTCGATCAGGTGCTGGGGAGTCGCGGGGTCCGGCGGGCGGGGTTCGCCAACCGGCCGGTCGTCGTCGCCAACGACCTCGACGACATCGTCCGGACGATTGGCCTGTATTCGTCGTCTTCGGAAGAAGTACGCAGTACGCGGTAGGCAGTACGCAGCAAGAGGTCGACCGGGTTGCCGTCACGGCGTCCTGCCTCCTGCGTCCTCAGGAGCTCGGGTGAAACCCCGGGAACGACGGTGGCGAAGGTCTGGGTAGCCGTCCATGGTGCGATGGGCCGGATGGGTACGCGCTTGATCCAGTTGATTGCCGAGGATCCTGCGCTGCGGCTGGCCGCCGCCCTGGAACGTGCCGGTCATCCGCGGCTGGGCGAGGATGTGGGGACCCTGGTAGGCATCGCACCAATGGGTGTGGCACTGGCTCCGACAGTGCCGCCGGATGCCGGGATCGACGTCCTGATCGATTTCTCGATGCCGGTGGCAGCGCTGGAAGTCGCGGGATGGTGCCGGGATCAGGGCGTGGGCCTGGTCGTGGGCACGACCGGGTTCGACCCCACGCAGCGCGCGGCCCTGGAGTCGGTGGCGGACCGGATTCCCCTGCTGATTGCCCCCAACATGAGCCGGGCGGTCAACCTGCTGATGGGGCTGGTGGGCCAGGCCGCGCGGGTGCTCGGGGCCTCCGCCGACATCGAGATCATCGAGCGGCATCATCGGACCAAGAAGGATGCGCCCAGCGGGACGGCCCTCCGCCTGGCGGAGATCGCCGGTCGAGGCGTCGCCGCCGGCCGGCTGATCTCGAGTCAGCCGGCGAATCCGGAAGTGCGCCCCGAAGGCGCGGTCGGCATCCACGCCCTGCGGATCGCCGACTCCCCCGGCGAGCACACCGTGGTCTTCGGCCTGCTGGGGGAGACCCTCGAGCTGAGCCACCGGGCGCTGAATCGCGATGGCTTCGCGCGCGGCGCGCTCGACGCCGCCCAGTTCCTCGCCGGCAAGCCGGCCGGGTTGTACTCCATGGAGGATGTGCTCGCCGGGAGCGACGGCGGGCCGGTGGGGAGCCGCCCCCAGTCGGGAAGTGCCGCCCGATAGACCCACGTCCCAGCGAATGCCAGCAGGCGCGAGAGGAATTGCTCGCTTCCCAACCGTCGCGGGCAACTCGGAACCCAACTAACTCCCTGTCGTGGCCTACTTATTCTGGAGAGGAAAGACTGCGTCACTCCACCGCAGTGGACCAGTAGAAGGTATGGGGAGGGATCATGGCCCGATGCGAGCGCGGTTATTTGTGCGCAGTCTGTGGGCAGGATGTCGAGGAGATCACCGAATCGGAGCTTTACCTGCGCTATGTGCTGGGTGAGGTCGCATTCGATTCGCTCGACCGGCTGCCCGAGCGGCACATCCGTTGTAGTCCGACGCTGGCCCAGTTCATCGTGGCGGAGGAATTCGCGCCGATCCTGGTCGAGGGTCCCTTCGCCAAGGCCCACCTGGACCCGGCCTTTGTCACCGCCGAGGAGACACGGGTCACTCAAGGGTATCGGAGGCTGCTCGAGCTGGCAAGCGGCGACCGGCTCATCCCGGATTATCCCCTCCCGGGCATTCGCGCAGGCAGTCCACGCGCCGCATCGACGCCCGATGGGTGAATCGGTCTCCGCCACAGGGGGGCGCGATGCGTGGGAACCGCCCGGAAGCTTCATGGACACCTCGACGCCGGATCAGACTGACGAGGCGACCCGGCGACTCGCCAGGCCCTGGGCCTGGCTTCGCGCCCGACTCGCTCGGTTTCGAGCACTTGCCCGGCGGGCGCGACCGCGTCGCCTCCTGTTCCTGGACGACGACCCGCTCCGGGCCCAGCTCTTCCTGCACGATCACCCGCAAGCCATCTGGGTCACGACCGTTGCCGATTGCCTCGCCCGGCTCGAAGAAACCTGGGACGAAGTCCACCTGGACCACGACCTCGGGGGAAAGACGTTCGTGGACAGCCGGGACCAAGACTGCGGCATGGAGGTCATCCGCTGGCTTTGCAAGCAACCCCGCAACCACCTGAAGGCGACGCTCTTCTTCGTCCACACGCACAATGCCGCCGCGGGATTGCTCATGGTTCTCCAGATGCGCGCCTGCGGCTACAAGGGGGAATTCCGCCCCTTCGGGATCGACCTGGCTCAGATCCTCGCCGAGAACGAACCTGAGGATTAGTGGTCAGTGGTCCGCAACAGGGGACCGGACCTCGCCAAAGTGCGATCCTGAATTCGTTCCCTGGAGGACCTCGGCCAGGGTTTGCCCTCGTTCCGCGACCGTTGTGGGACGCGGGGTCAACCGTCCGAGGTCGTGCCGCAGGTCCTCGCGCCGGGGGTCTTCCGAGATCGCCACGGTGAGAAAGCCCCGGGCCTCGAAGACGCGGCCAAGCTGCTCCGCCAGGTGGGCCATCTCCACTGCGTCGCGAATGGGTTGGTTCCGGGCGTAAAGTGTCGCGTAACGCGCCTGGAGCCGCTCGATTTCCGCCTTCTTGCGGTGAAGCGCAGCGGCTCGGGCCGGCTGCCCATCTTTCTCCGCCAGGTGGATCAGCCGGTCCAGGGCCTTCGGATCGGCCGGATCGGCCGCGAGCAGTCGTTCCAGCTCCCGGCGTTCGGTTGCGACATCACCCCGCTGGAACGAGAGCCAGGCCTGGAGCCGCAGGAGCTGGGCCGGCTTCCACTCCGCGGCCGGCAGGTGCGTCAGGGCTTGCTGAACGACGTCGCGGCGGCCCGTCGCCATGGCCCAGCTCAGCCGGGCGCGCCACACCGGAACGTCGCGCGGGCGGTGCTTCAGGCAGGCATCGAGCCAGCGCCCGGCGGCGTCGTAGTCGCCCGTGCGGATCGCCAGGTTCGCCTGACCCAGCCAGACCCGATCGTCCCCCGGAGCCAGCCCAGCGAGCTGCTGGAGGGCGGCGCGGAGGGTTTCGACCGGGATGGCCTTCCGGGTCAGCTCGATGTGCAGCAGGACCAGCCTGATGGCCGGCTCGAGTGCCCCTTCTCCCAAGGCGTTCCAGTGTTCCCAGCGATCCTCGATGAGCCGCTCGGCTTCCTCGATGCGGCCGAGCTGGCGGAACATCGGCACGAGCAAGACGCGCACGGCCGATCGGTCATGACGCGGGTCTTCGGCCGCGTCGTGGATGAATTGCTCGGCGGCGGCGAATTGCCCTCGGTCGTGAAAGAGACGCAGGCGCCCCTGGAGGGCCTGCTCCGAGAACGCCGAACCGGGCACGACCCGCGCCCAGGCGGCGCCGGCCGCATCGGATCGCCCCCGTGCCAGCTCGCAGGATCCCAGAAGGAAGGCGAGTTCCCCGGTCGGGTCCGCCCTCCAGGACAGGAGCTTTTCCAGGTTCCGGCAGGCGATCGCGTAGCGACCGGCCACAATCGCCGATTCGATCTCCGCCCTCGCTTGGGCCGAGCGCCGGCCCGTCCACCAAACCCAGCCGGTCCAGACCAGTCCCCCGGAGAAGACCAGCGCCAGCACGAGCCACCGGGCTCGTCGCCTGCTGGCCAGACGTCTCGGTTTTCCCACGTCGCTGCCCGACATCTCCGTCCCGCTGCTCCCATTTCGAGGCGCGACCACGCACTCCGTGGGCGCGTTCGTCCATGATAGGCTACGCCGATCCGATTTTTCCGTCGTTGGCGACGGACGCGGTCATCAACGACGGAAGCGCTCGGGCACCAGAGGTCCCCCGCTCAGGCGGTCCAGCGCCGCGCGCATCCGCTCCAGGGTCGCCTGAGCGGAGGGCTCGCGGGCCAGGTTGCGCCGCTCCCGGGCATCTTCGCTCAGGTGGAACAACTCTTCGAGGTCCTCGCCCACGCGGCGGATGTACGACCAGTCGTCTTCCAGAAAGGCCCTCAGGGGAGGGAGTTCCTTGGGAACACCCCAGGAATCGACCGCGCGCAAGTCGAGCAACACCAGCTCGGCCAGCGCCGGCGAGGTGGATGGGTGAGGGATGGGTGCCCCTGGCGCGGGGTGCTCCCAGAACCGCGCCAGCGACACCCCGGGAAAGGGCGAGCCGGACTTCTGACCGACCAGGTCGACAATCGTCGCCGCCAGGTCGCGCAGGCTGACCCCCTCCTGGACGGCCTGCCTCGTCGTGCCGCCACCTGGGGGGATGATCAGGAGTGGGACGTGCAGCTCGGTCTGGTACAGACTCGCGCCGTGGCAGAACACGCCGGGGTGCTCGCCGAAGCTTTCGCCATGGTCCGAGGTGATGATCAGCCAGGTTCGCTCCAGGACCCCGCGCCGGTCCAGCTCGTCGACCAACTTCCCGAGCTGCTCATCGAGATCCGCGATGCAATCGTCATAAGCGGCGGCGGCAAATTCCACACCCTTGGGCAGGACCGTCGCCCGGTCGAGCGCGCCCCAATGCTGGATCAGATGGCGCAGCCTCTTGTCGGGTGGCTCGGACCCGAACCGATGCAGCCGTCCCGGCGGCAATTCATAGGGATCATGAGCATCATTATAGTTCAAGAACGCGAAGAACGGCCGCTCCGCCTGCGCGCGGCGGGAGAGCCAGTCCAGGAGCTCGCGATTGACCACCGCCGCCCGCTTGCGATCGTTCTCCAGCAGCCGTCGGAGGCGCTGGACCGAGGCCAAGAGCCCGGCGGACTCCAGCCAATCCTCGGTCAGTTCGACGATCGCGTTGACGTTGTCAAGGGCTCGACGGACCAGCGCGGACATCTTGAAGGCGGTGAGGCCCGGGAAGATGTAATCCTGGTATTGAGTGAAGCCGCGGGACAGCCCCGAATCGACGGCACAGTACCAGGTATTGGCGACGAATCCCGCGGTGGCGTAGCCGCGGTCCCCCAGGAACTCGGCCAGCGTGGGATGCGTCCGGTCCAGCGGCGTGAACCAGCCGGCCGAGAGCTCGTGCGACCATCGTCCCGTAAACATGGTCGCATGGGATGGCAGCGTCCAGGATGAGGAGGCCCTGGTGGAGTTGAACCGGATCCCCCGCTCGGCGAGCTCGACCAGGGTCGTGCTGGTGGCCCGGTCGTAGCCATGCAGGCTGAGGTGGCCCGCCGCGACGGTGTCCAGCACGATCAGGAGGACGTTCGGCGACCCCGGCGGCGGCAAGGGCCGCGCCTCCGCGCGCGCCTGCTGGAGCCGGTCGCCGATCCAGAGGGATGCCCCCAGGCCCGCCACGGCCGCGACGGCCACCGGGAAGCTGACCAGGACCAATCGCCGGAAACCTCGGCTCCGCCGCTCGATCAGCGGGATGACCTGCACGGCGAGCCCCAGCGCCAGGACGAACCAGGCGAGGCTGTAGATCTGCGGGATCACAGCCAGGATGGGGGGTAAGAGGGCCAACGCGCCCAGGCCGCGCGCCACCAGCCAGCGACCGCGGCTCGGCCACACCACGATGAGGCCACACCCGACCAAGCCCAGCGCCAGGAAAACACAGGCGTTCGCGAGCGGGATCAGCCAGACGAAGTGGCGGCTCATCCGGTAGAGATGATCCGAATCGAACACCTGCTTGCGGAGCACGACCGCGCCCACCTCGAGCACGCCCGCGACCAGCCCGCACCAGACCGACAGGAGCAAGGGCGCCAGGAATCGGCTCCCCCGGGGCTGATGTGTTGCGGCCCCTTCCGGGCGAACCCCCCCGCGCGGCGCGGCGGCTGCGGGTTCCGGTGTGGGGCACTCACTCCCGATGATGATGCTCGAGCCTCCGAAGGGCGGCTGACGCCAGGCGTTCCGTGTTCAGCCAGCGCGGACCCGACCGCGCCGAGCGGAACACGGAACACTGGAACCGGGCACCGCCGCCGTCAATAACCGCCGCCGTCAATAACTATCGGAGGAGATGACTTCGCCGCTGGCCTTGGTTCCCAGCGACCACCAGGTGGTCATCGAGATCGAGCTCTTGATGAACTTGACGCTGCCGTCGGCGAACCCCACGTTGCAGCCGCCGGGATGGAGACTGTTGGCATTTTCATACTGGCCGTCGGAGACCGGTCCCCCCGTGTTGTCCGGCCGGCAACCCGACCACGGGTTTTGCGTCGAGCTGGGAGTCACGATCGTGTTGAAGAGAGAATGGCCCGTCATGGGGGAGGCCCAGCGCCAGCCCTTGTCTTCCTGGGCCGGCGCATTCTGCCTGGTGGTCCACATCATGGCACACTTCTGGATGCCGGCCAGGATGTACGACTGGCGGGCCCAGGCATCGAACGCCTGGTAATAGGCGCCGCTATTGGTCCAGGCGATCCCATCGCGAAACGGCGTGAAATGGTTATTGTCTCCGACGACCGCTTCCGCGAACGCCACCGTGTTGGAGGTGCCGTCGGTGACCGATTGGATGCCATAGACGATGTGGAAGAGCGAGCCGCCGGTGGATTGGTTGGAGGTGCCGGGGGCGAAGATCCCGGTGGCCGTCTGGGCCGACGGATAGGTCGTCGTCCCGATGCTCCCGAAGTAATTGTTATTGCTGCCCGCGAAGCTGTACTGGCTGTTCACGAAGCTGCCGGGCGTCCCCGCCAGGCCGTCGGACGGGCACAGGAAGGCGGCGAGGTTGGCGTTGAAGACCGTGGCGTTGATGTACTGGCCCACGCCGATCCACGTGGTCAGGCTGAAGTTGGCGGAGTTGTACATCGGCCCTTGCTCCAGGTAGGGCAGCATCAGCGCCTGGGCGCTCCAGGATCCCCAGGTCTGCTCACCCGGGCCGAAGCTACCCCCGGCGACGGCGGTCGTGCCCCCCAAGGGGAAGCTGCCATTGGCCTGATGGTAGTTGTGCAGGGCCAGGCCGATCTGCTTGAGGTTGTTGGTGCACTGGATCCGCCGGGCCGCCTCGCGGGCCGACTGCACGGCCGGGAGCAACAGCGCGATGAGGACCGCGATGATGGCGATTACCACCAGCAGCTCGATCAAGGTGAAGCCGCGTCCAGCCGGGCGCTTCTTCGTGGTCATGGTGAGACTCCTTCGAAACGGGAGGATTGATGAGAACGAACGGGACGAGACACGTCAAGGTCGGTCGTGAATTGAGATCAACGGGATCCTGACCGGCCAGAGGATCATCGGTCGCGGCGGCGCGGCTCCGGCTGAAGGTCGGCATCGGACAACCTTCCGCTTCGCTTCTTGGTGGTCTTGCTCGCCACCTTCTCCATGAACTTCTTCTGGGCATCACGGGCATCCTGGATCTTCGCCTTGGCCGCATCGTCCAGGGTGACCTCGGATGGCACCCCACCGCAGCCCCAGGTAAGTCCAAGGGCGGCCACCGCGACCCAAACCCACCAACACGTCGCCATCGTGGAGATAACCTTGCTGTGTGGCGTCATGGAGACCTCAAGGTAAGGTATGGAATGAAGACCGGTCCTGAACGACCCGGGCCTGTTCCGGGAGTGAGAATGGCGAGCCTGCCACCGACCCGCCCTGCGTCGAAACAGCTCGGCAGGGACCCCACCGTCACAACCGCCCGGGAGCAGGCTCCCGATTGCTGGACCGGTCCATTGGGGCGCCAGATTGCTCGTCGGCATTGGCGTTCGGCTTGGGTCGTCTCGCCCGTGTTTCCCGACGTGCAGGCCCGACGCACGCACGACGAAGGAATTCGATCATATCGGAAGCCGGAACCAAACAACAATCAACCGCTCGCCGGGGACACTTTTTCCAGTATGCCTGGGCCTCCCGAAGAGTCCGGTATCCAGAGCTTGGTCCCCGGGGGCACGGGCATGTCGCTGTGGATTCTCTCCCCATCCGTGCCGGCCATCGCGTCTTCGACATTGGCCTACGGCAAGGGGTTACGTTGGCCTCCCGGCCGGAGAGCCGGGGGCTCGCCGACGCAAAGACTTGAGGGAAGCGACAGGGAGATGCTGCGGCCCGACACATCCGTGTTCCACCTGCGCCTCCGAGGTCGTCGCCCCGTTGCCCGGAGCGGCGGTCGCCACCGAATGACTGTTCCAGATGACCAATCTTGCCCGAGGACACTCGGTCGTGTCAAGGGGATTTTTTTCCTAAGTCATTGATTTTGAGGAGTTTGTGATTGCGTGTCTCGCACGGGAGCGGAGTGCGATACTCGCATTCGTGCGAGAATCGCAAGTGTCTGCTTCCCCACGGGGGGCACAGCGGGTATCCTTAACGGATCCTCTCAATGCGCGGGGGGCAATGAGGGATCAGCTATGGGCAAAGACGAGCCCTGTGGAATCCCCGATCCAATCTCCATCGGCTTCTCGCGACGCGTCCGCGATGCGCTGAAGCAGCGCGAGGAGAATCGACAGCCTCCCTGGACGATCGCGGGCCTGGCGCGCGCGATCGGGATCGAGAACAACCAGATCTCCAATCTGAATCGATATGTGAACATCGGCGTCTCCTCGAGCGGATACACCCATTGGCGGCCCGACTGGATGCTCAGGACGGCCAAGGTCCTGGAGATCCCCGCCGACTTCGACCTCCAACTCTGGAATCCGCTGGCGGCCGGCGGTGCGGGCTGGATGGGCGCGGCATCGGCCCCGGATCGTGCGGTGAAATTACGGATCGGCCTCGCCTCCGAGTATCCCGATCTGTTCGAGATCGCCTTCGAGATCTACGCCGCCTGCGCCGATGCCAGGGCCCGGGAGCACGGGGGCAGCTTTCAAATCGATATCGACAAGCCCGGGAGCCGAGAGAAAGTCCATGGCAAGTTCCTGGGAAATTGCAGTAATTATCATATTATAATGCTAGACGACCCATGGATTCCGGAATTCGAGCCGAAGCTGCTGGACCTCGGCCAGTTGCCGCTGGAAGAGTTCCAGGACAGCAGGCTGCTCGAGGGGTTGTTCTTGCAGCCCCTGCTGGAGATCTGCCGGTTTCCCATCGGGAGCGGGAAGCTCTGCGGGCTGCCCATCCTGGGGGACGTGGATTTCCTCTGCTACGATACGGCGGCCCCGTGGAACGATCGGCTAAGGGACCTGTTCACGGGATCGGTCATCGACCCCGATCAGTTGAAGTGCGAAATCCTGAGCGAGAACCGCATCCGGACTCCCGGACGTGATGAGGCGGGGCCTTGCCCCGCGATGTCGTTCCTGATCCGCAATCTGGAGGACGAGGACCTGGTGGAGAACTTTTGGCTGCTCTTGAGGGCGTATGGACTCGAGGACGAGTATCGCCCTCAAGAGGATGAGGAGGTCAGGATCCCCTCGGATGTGGCGCGGCGGGCCTCCGATTGGATGTATGAAGTCGACCCCGAATGGAACCGAAGGCTCAGCGGCGGCGAATTACTGGATAACCTGGTGGCCGGGAGCGGTCCGGCCTTGACCTTTGCCTGGCCGAATACGATCCTCCCCGAGGTGAGGAACGATCCTTCGATCGCCAAGCGGATCGGTCTGCACCAGTTCGCGCGCCAGGCGCTGTTGGGGGCCCACGTGCTGGCCATCCCGGAGGGGTCGGGGGGCCAGCGCGAGCAGATCGAGGCCGCCAGGGCCATCCTGACCTTGACGACCAACCCCCAGATGCAATTCATCCTCGCGGACCTGGGCAGTATCCCCGTCCTCAATGGCTTCGAGCAACTCCTCGAGTTGCGGAAGCGACCCTTCTGGAAGGAGAACTACGCGACGATGGTCGAGGCACTCAAGAGTTCCCATCCCAGACCCAGGACGCCCCGATGGAGGGAGTTCGCACGGCAGTTGGCCGAGCAGCTCCGCAGGCGCCGATTCTGCGATGTGCCCGGACTGATCCGGTTCATCTAGCGAGCTGTCCCTCTTCAAGGGACGGGGACCTTCGGCGCGGCGGCGACTCGGGTCGCGGTGCCGGCATCCCGTGGGGCAGGAGTCGGGGCCGTCGCCTGCTCGAGCCGGTCGCGGAACCGACGCAGCAGGGCCTGCATGGCTTCGGCACCGGCGAGATTGGCGAGCTCGTGCGGATCGACGCGCTGGTTGAAGACTTCCTCGGTCCCGTCGCCTTGATTGCGGATGTAGACGAAGTCCGCCTCGGCCAGGGCGATCAGCGGACCGCGGACGGCGGGGGAGCGACCCCGATTGGGATCGGCTGGATTGGGCGCGGCCAGCTCGGAGAGCACCACGCGATCATCCTCCCGCGGGCGCGCGGGGCCGGCATGCCTCGGCGGGAGCAACGATCGACCCGGTATCGGCGACCTCTTTCCCGGGTGGACCACCTCGGCGATGGTCGCCGGCAGGTCGCGCAGGCTGACGAACTCCCCGATGGCGGCCGGCGCCCGGCGGCGATCCGCGGGCAAGACGATGACCAGCGGGACGCCGATCTCCGGGCGATACAGGCTCTCGCCGTGATCGGACAGCCCGTGCTCCCCCAGCCCTTCGCCGTGATCGGCGGTCACGATCACGAGCGTCTGATCGAGCACGCCACGCCGCTGGAGCGCGTCGAGCAATCGGCCCACCTGCTCGTCCAGGTAAGCCAGGCAATTGTCGTAGGCATCGATGGCCAGCATTCGCGCCGTCCGGGAGATCTGCCGCGCATTGGCCGGCGTCCAGCCCTCGGACAGGAAGCGGAGCTCGGCATCGGTCCGCGGCGGCGAGCCGAGGGGCTCCGCGACCCCCGGCGGGAGCAAGTAGGGCGTATGGGCGTCCACATAGTTGAGGAAGGCGAAGAAGGGGCGGCTCGGCTCCGAGCGCCGCGATAACCAATCGAGGAACTCCCGGCTCACGACCGGGGCAGCTTTGCGCGGGCCGTGCGAGAGCGTCACCAGCGTAGGGACGGGAAGCGCCACGAGCCGGCCGAGCCAGCCGATGGTCTTGAGCGGCTCGTCGACCAGCTTGAGCGTACGAGCCGCAGCGAGCCAGTCCAGGACACAATCCTGGTAATGGGTGAAGCCGCGATCGAGGCCGCAGTCGTAGGAACAGTAGATCGTGTTGCCCACGAATCCGGCCGTCGCGTAGCCGAGCGATCCCAGGTGTTCGGCCAGCGTCGGGACGCGTCCCCGCAGCGGGGACGACCACGCGATGGCCAGCTCATGAGGCCATCTCCCGGTGAACATGTTCGCGTGCGAGGCGAGGGTCCAGGGCGCCGCGGCCCGAGCGCGGTCGAAGCGGATCCCGCGCCGGGCCAGGCGATCCAGGTTGGGGCTGGTCGGGCGGGGATAGCCATAGAGGCTGAGGTGGTCGGCTCGCACCGTGTCCAGGACGATCAGCAGCACGTTGGGCGCGCCGGCCGGCGGCCGTGGGCGCCCCGCTTCGCGCCACTGCTTGATCCGGTCGACACCGACGACCCAGCCCGCCTGGAGCAAGACCAGCCCCAGCAGGACGGGAACACACCACGCCAGCCATCGCCGCGCAGCGAGTCGATGCCGTTCCAGCACCGGTGCCAGGCGGAAGGCCAGTCCCAGTGCCACCAGCAACCACGCCTCCAGGTAGATCCCCCGGAACGCCACCGTCAGCACCGGAAAGATCGCCAGGGCGACGAGCAGCCGCGGGCTCCACCACCCCGCCCGGCCGGGCCAGCGCCGCGCCGCCCAGGATAGCAGCAGGCCGAAGACCAGGAACAGCGCGAGATTGATCAGGGGAACCAGCCAGACGAAGTGCCGGGTCATCAGGTAGAGCCGCTGCGTCGCGCCGAAGGCGCGGGGGATGACCCGGGCGGCGACCTCGAGCTCGCCCCCGGCCAGGCCGCACCACGCCGCGAGGATCAGCACCTCGATCGGGCCAAGGCGCTCCCCGGTTTCGGGCGTGCGCGACCGGATTGGCGGGCCGGGGACGTTCGTCATCGAACTGAACACTCAACACGGATCAGAAGGCTTGCTCGATCCAGCCGCCGCCGAGCACGAGGTCGTCCTGGTAGACCGTCACCACCTGGCCGGGGGAGACCGCGGACTGCGGTGTTTCGAACCGGACGCGCGCCCCTCCGTCCGGCAGAGCCTCCACAGTCGCCGGGACGGCGCAGTGCCGCGCGCGGATCTGGGCCAGGCAGGTGGTCGGCCGCTCCGCGATCGGACCCTGCCAGTTGAACCGCCCGGCAATCAGGCCGGACTTCTCCAGAGCCGCGCGACGACCCACGATGACCGTCCGCGTGGCCGGCTCGATCTGGACGACATAGCGAGGTGCACCCAAGGCGATGCCCAGGCCCCGGCGCTGGCCGATGGTGAAGGCCTCGATCCCGGAGTGCTCGCCCACGACCGTCCCCTCCTCGTCGACGATCGGTCCGCCGGCCTGGCGGTCCGGGCTGCGATCGCGGACAAACGCCAGGTAGTCATCGTCCGGGACGAAGCAGATCTCCTGGCTGTCCGG
>JAJPJC010000152.1 GCA_021324445.1 Isosphaeraceae bacterium | reverse complement strand
GACCTCGCACCAGGCCGACGCGCGGCCCAATCATCCGGTCCGGGTCATCCTGGTGAAGGCCGAGCCGCACCAGAAGACCGGCGGGCGCAAGGGGGGGACGGCCGGTTCCCCCAGCGATGGCATCCTGCGGATCGCCACCAACCTGCTGGACGTGCCGGCCGAGATTATTGCAGATATCTACAAACACAGGTGGTCGATCGAACTCTTTTTCCGCGTCTTCAAGCACATCCTGGGATGCCGCCACCTCTTGAGCACCCACCTCGTGGGCATCCAGATCCAGGCCTACTGCGCGATCATCGCCTGCCTGCTGATCCACCTCTGGACCGGTGGCAAGCCGGCGCTGCGGACCTTCGAGATGCTCTGCTTGTACCTGCAGGGATGGGCCAGCCTGGAGGAGTAGATGGCCCATCTGGAGAAGTTCAAGGCCAAGACGAGAGACCCGCCTGCCCGAAGTTGATCGCGCCGCAGGAAGGGAGCCCCGCGGATTCGAGAACCAGCTCGCCGACCGACGAGGTCGACCGCACGTTGGGCGCCCGGCCCGACCGTGCCGTTCGATGCTGCGCGGTGCCGACGTTGCGAGCGGGGATGGGACCCGCCTGGGGTCCGGGGACCGATCGATGTGCCTCGCGTGAGGCCTGGCCTGGCGTCCGGCGGGACGTTCGCCAGAGGAGTGCAAACGCTGAGCCGAACAGGCGTGGAACGGCCCCCATTCGCCAGGGGGAAGGGTCATCGCCCTTGCCTCCCTGGGGCTTCTCGGACACGCTCTGAGAGCCTCGGGGCGTCGGTCGCCTTGAGCTGAAGATAGATCTCCCCTGCTTCGACATATCCATCTCGATCGTGGGTGTAAACCACCGGGTCCACGCCGTAATCCTGTTCGATCGTCTGTACAGTATGACCTCTCTTCAGAAACAATCTTTCGATCATATTGGCGTTCAGTGATGCAATGATGTGCTCCCGCGTTCGCTTCTTGAGCGGGGCTTTCCTCGCGCTCCGGTCTCCCTTTCAGCTGATGGCGTTCTTCCTGGCCAAGGCTCACCCCCGCGGATCCTCTCATCCTAGCCGGTCCTCTGATGTCCGGGAAGTCGAGAGTGCACGCGGAAGCGAGGAGCGGTTCCTCAGTTCCGAAAGGCGGGGCAAAACGCGGGATCAAGCGGGGCAGGGGATGGGGACAGAGCCCATTCTCCTTGGGATGCCCGTGCTCCCCGAGAAGCGCCATGCCCCCGATGGTTCCTCCCCCGGGGAGGGCCGCGCCCAGGTCATCAGCGCGCAGTCCGCGTCCAGCCGGCGTGAGCGGAAGCGTGCCGGCCGCGACTGCGGTCCGGGCGCGCGGCTGGTCAGGATCCGCGCCTCGTCGTGCAGGCGCCGGCCCGCCGCCGTGGGGAGCAGCCCAGCCCGACCGATGCAGCTTACCGGCGCGTCGGCCCGCGTCCCCTGGAATCAGCGCAGGGTACCGGAAAATCATCGCCGGTTTCCTGTTGTGTTAATTCTTGTCAAAGCAGCGGACTAGATCCACGCCGTCAATTCGCCATGCAAGCATGGTCGAAGCCGGGCGACGCTCCTTCGCAGCCGCGCCTCGGAGCCGGCTCGGCGAGAGCCCGCACCGAGCCGAGGCACCTTACAGGCCGGCGCGGCTCCGCACCTCGACCAGGTTGTCGAAGAAGGTCGCGCCGCCGCCCATGTCGGCCAGGGCACTCGACGAGGTGCTGTTGACGTTGCATCCGCCCGGCACGAGCTTGTTCCAGTAGATGCCGGTGGCGACGGCCACGCCGGGCCGGACGCTGCCGCTCAAGGAGACGCGGGCCCGAAACTGGCCGCGGTCGTTGTAGACTTCGACCCAATCGCCGTCGGCCAGCCCGCGCGCCCGGGCGTCCTCGTCGGCGAGCTCGATCGTGGGATCGCCGGCCGCGGTCCGGTGGCGGGGCGAGTTGGCGAAGGTCGAGTTCACGAACTGGGGCCGGGGCGGGCTGAGCAACTGGAGGGGATAGCGCGCGGCCAGGTCGGGCTGGGTGAGCGGGTCTTCATGAGGCGGGATGTAGGTTGGCAGCGGGTCGAAGCCGTCGGCCTTCATCCGCTCGGAGTAGAGCTCGCACTTGCCCGAGGGGGTCGGGAACACGCCGTCGGCGAACGGAGCGAAGAGCTCGGGGAGGTTGAGCCGGACTGCCCCCTCGGCTTTGAGCTGCTCCAGGGTGATTCCCCGGAGGCTGGGACCGCCGTCGAGGACCTCCCGGATCAAGGTCTCGTCGTCGGGGAAGAGCTCCGGCTCGAAGCCGAGCCGTTGCGCCAGGGCGCGGAAGACGTCGTTGTTCGAGCGGCACTCGCCCAGAGGCGCGATCGCCGGTGGGTTGTACATCACGTCGTGGTGGCCGTACGAGCCGTGGATGTCGACGTGCTCGAGCTGTGAGGTCGCGGGCAGGACGATGTCGGCATAGTCGACCGTGTCGGTGGCGAACAGCTCGTGCACGACGACGAAGAGGTCCTCGCGGCGCAGGCCCTCCAGGACCCTGGCCTGCTGGGGTGCGACGGCGGCCGGGTTGGCGGTGTAGACGTAGAGCGCGCGGACCGGCGGGCCGGGCAGCTCGCCGGCCAGCGCCTCGGCGAGCTGATTCATGTTGATGATCCGAGAATCCGGCGAGAGGAGCGGGCGGGTCAGCTTGTCCATGGCGAAGTCATACGCGCCGCTGGTCGACATCAACACGCCGCCGCCGTGGTGGCGCCACGAGCCGATGATCGCGGGCAGGCAGGTGATCGTCCGGACGGCCATCCCGCCGCCGCCATGGCGCTGCATCCCGTAGTTGAGCCGGATCAACGACGGCTGCTCGCGCGCCAGGTGGTGCGCGAACCGGGTGATCGTCTCCACGTCCACCCCCGTGATGGCCGCGACCCTCTCGGGCGGGTACTCGGCTTCAACCCGTTGCCGGAGCAGGTCGGCGCCGACGGTGGCCCGGCCCAGGTAATCGTCGTCCTGGAGGCCGTCGCGCCAGATGACGTGCATCAGGCCCAGAGCCAGCGCGGCGTCGGTGCCCGGTCGCGGCTGGATGTGCCAGTCGGAGCGGCGGGCCGTCGGGCTGCGGTAGGGGTCGACCGTCACGATGGTCGCGCCGGCCTTGCGGGCCTGAATCATCAGGCTCCAGAGGTGGCTATTGGTGTTCACCGTGTTGGAGCCCCAGTTGACGATGAACTTGCACCGTGGGACGGCCATCGGGTCGGCCCCCAGCCGGCCCCGACCGAGGGTGTATTCGGTGCCGGCGTTGCCGGCCGTCGAGCAGATCGTCCGGTCCAGCCGCGAGGCCCCCAGGCGGTGGAAGAATCGCCGGTCCAGGCTGCTCGACTGGAGCTTCCCCATCGTCCCGCAATAGCTGTAGGGGAGGATGGCCTCCGGCCCCTCGTCCGACCGCGCGATCGCCGCGAACCGCTCGGCGATCGTCGCGAGCGCCTCGTCCCAGGAGATCCGCTCGAACCGGCCTTCGCCCTTGCGCCCGACCCGCTTCATCGGGTACATCAGCCGGTCGGGGCTGTAAACCCGATCGAGAAAACGGGCCATCTTCTGGCAGAGAAAGCCGCGCGTGAAGTGATGGTCGGGATCGCCTCGCAACTCGACGGCCACGCCGTCGCGGACCGTGACCAGCATGCTACACGTGTCGGGGCAGTCGAGCGGACAGACGTTCTTGAATACGGTCGTCATCGATCGGTTTCCTCGGCGAGTCCTCAGGTGAGGTCGATTTCGCGCTCGAAGGCTGCGCGGACCCGAGCTTCCTCGGCGCGGGCCTCGGGGGTACGACACCGAGCGCGAATGGCATCGAGCCGCGCCTCTTGGAGAGGCGTCCTTTCGGATTCACGCGGCCTGTGCGCCTGGTCGGTGGCCATGGTGTTCTTCGCTTCAATGTCGGCGATGCCGGTCGTGGCGACGATCCGAATTGTCGATTCGACGGTACCCGATTCTAATTGAGGATGGTATCCCGGGCACCACGGATCACCGAGAAAATGACGGGCGCGTCCCTGGGCGCCCTGGAGGTTCTCGTCATGATTACGGCGATGGCTGCATCGGCCGCCCTGGTCGCCCTCTTGCTGCTGGCGCGGCCCGGATTCCTCGTCTCGCCGAAGTCCGGACACAAACCCGCCCCGGCGGCCACGCGCGAGCAGGGACTCCTCCGCCAGCACAACCAGCTCGTGCCGCGGCTCACCAAGGATTTCTGGCGGCGATATGATCACCTGGTGGCCAAGCGCCCAGGAGGAGACGCTCATCCCAGACAGTCCGGAGCACCGGGAATTGATTCGCATGACCAATGAGATGGAGTGCCTGCAAGCGGAACGCTTGGGGTTGCTGTCTGAGCTCGCGAAGCTGCGCGCCACCTCGCTCGCCGAGGTGTTGAAGCACCCCGACGTCGCGGTTCGGAATCATGGCTGAGCACCGAATCCCGGAGCGGCTCAGGACCCGAGTCGCCCAGCGTGCTCGCCACCGCTGCGAATACTGCCGGATGCCGCAATCGCACTCGCTCATCCCCCGACATTCGGTTGATCATATCGTGCCGGTCTGTGACGGTGGGAAAACGGAGTTCAAGAACGCGGCGTTGGCCTGTCAAGGGTGCAACAACTGCCAGTCCTCCAAGACAAAGCGCGGCGACCCGCTTACCGGCGCGCCCGTCCGCTTGTTTCATCCCCGAAAGGACCATTGGAGCGACCATTTCGCCTGGAGTCAGGATTTCTTTCCTGAGGATCGAGGGATCGACCGCCATTGGGCGCGCGACCGTCGCGGTCATGGTACTGAATCGGGAGGGCCTGATCAATCTCCGCCGGGCCCTGATCCTCGATGGTGCCCCTCCTCGGCCACCCGACGACGAGTGACGGAAGCCGGGTGCCGAAGCCCGCTTGACAAAGCCCCCCAGCCTTGCGACGGTTAAGGTGTTGAATCTTCCCGCGACGGATGAGAAGCGCCCACTGGCAAGGACCTGCCTGCTCCCCCTGGACCCGAGCCGCGCCACCCTCGCGATCGACTCGCACGAGATTCCCACCATGAGACGCCCGACGATCGGCCTGTTCCCGGTGATGGGCCTGCTGCTGGGTCCTACGGTGCTGGCGGCCCCGCCGCAGATCAGCAATATCGTGCCGTCCGGCGTCCAGCGAGGCTCGGCCACGGAGGTCGCCGTCAGCGGCTCCAATCTGACAGGCAGCCCCCGACTGATCGCGCCGTTTGGCTTTCAGCTCAAGGACCCCGCGCCGAAGGGAGATGCCGCGAGCTGGAAAGTCAACCTGGTGGTCGACTCGAATGTCGCGGTGGGGGTCTACCCGGTGCGGGTGCAGACCGAGGACGGGATCTCCAACCCGTTCCTCTTCGCGGTCGGCCAGCTCCGGCAGGTCGCGGAGAAGGAAGACAACAGCGTCTTCGAAGCGGCCCAGGCGCTCCCCGAGCCGCCTCTGGTCGTCGAGGGGCAGGTCCCGGACAACGACGTCGACTTCTTCCGCTTCCATGGCCGGAAGGGACAACGGCTGGTCATCGATGCCCAGTGTGCCCGGATCGGATCGGGGATCGACCCGACGATCCGCTTGACGACCGCGGGGGCCACCCGCGCCTATGTCGCTTCGGCCGAGGATACTCCGGGCCTCTTGATCGACGCCCGGCTGACCGCCGTGCTCCCCGAGGACACCGAGTACGTCGTCGAGATCTCGGATTCGCGCTACCAGGGGGCGGGCCGGCCGGTCTATCGTCTCCTGATCGGCGCCGTGCCGATCGCGGAGGAGATCTACCCGATGGGAGGACGACTGGGAGAGACGGTCGGACTGGAGCTGCGCGGCGGGACGCTTCCTGGCATCGCGATCGCCGCCGCGGGCCTGACCGTGCCGTTCGGGACGGACCTGTTCCACCCACGGGTCACCGCGGCGATGATCAGCGCGACCAGGCCGGGAGAACCGGACTTTGACCTTGAGTCGCTACCGCCGTTGGTGGTCTCGTCGTACCCGGAGCTGCGCGAGCCGGCGTCGGCAACGGCGCCGCCGGTGCGTGCCGTCGCGCCGGTCGTCTTCAATGGTCGGATCGATCCACCCGGCGACGAGGATCGGTTCGCGCTGGAGGTCACGCCCGGTTCCCGGCTGCGAATCAAGGTGCAGGCCTACGAGCTGGGCTCGGCGCTCGATGCCGTGCTCCGCATCGAGGGCCGCAACGCCGCGCTGATCGCCAATGCCGACGACACCACGATCCCGCTCCCGCCCAAGGGTGGCATGCCGCAGTCCCTCGTCTATCCCGACCCGGCCCCGGAGCTGACCGTCCCTGGCGGGACGAATGAGGTTACCGTGGTGATCCGCGACCTGGAGCGCCGCGGCGGCGTCGGCTTCCCGTATCGGATCGTGGCCGAACCCTTGACTCCCGACTTCGAGCTGCTGGTCAATGACGCCCAGGTCAGCGTCCCCCGGGGGGGCACCGCTGCGGTCGGCGTGACCGTCAAGCGCAAGGGTTACACAGGTCCGATCACGGTGACTGTGGTCGACCCGCCCGCCGGCCTGTCGGTCCGCCCCGGCACGATCGCCGCGGGCCAGACGGCCGGTGTCTTGTCGCTCACGGCCGCGGCCGACGCCCGGTTCCCCGCCGCACCCCTCAAGCTGGTCGCCCGCGGGCAGGGGTCCAGCGGACTGATCGAGCGCACGGCGATCAAGTCCATCGTCTTCGCCCAGCAGTCGAACCTGGCGACGAACACGATGACTCAGTACGGCCTGTTCGCGGCGCCCGCCCTGCCTACGCCCGTGACGCTGGACGCGCCCACCGCCCCGATCGAGGTCGCGCAGGGCTTCGGCGCGACAGTGCCGGTCAAGGTGGTCCGGTCCAAGGGGGCCGACGGGGCACTGGCGATCGCAGCGCTCCCCTTGCCGCCGGGTCTAAGCGTACCGGGAGACAAGCTCGCCGAGAAGGCGACCGAGGGGAATGTCCGGGTGCAGGCGGCGCTGGCGGCGGCCCTGGGTACGACGACCGTCGCCTTGCAAGCCAAGGGGAAGATCGGCAACGCCGAGCGGACGATCGCCGTGCCGGTCGTGGCCCTGACGGTGGTGCGGCCCGCCGCGCTGGAGCTGGCTGCGTCCAGCATCGATGTGAAGGCCGGCACAACGGTCGAGCTCAAGGGGAAGGTTTCCCGCAAGGGGACTTTCAACGAGCCGGTGACCGTCCGGGTCAACGGACTGCCCGCCGGGCTGAAGGCGGATCCGGTCACGGTCCCCGCCGGTGCGGCCAGCTTCGTCGTCAAGATCGTCGCCGAACCGAAGGCGCCGGCGGGCTCGACCGGCGCCCAGGTCGCCCTGGCGTTCCAGGTCCAGAAGAAAGATTACCCGGTCCCACCAACACCACTGGCAATCAAGGTCCTCCCCTCGAAATGACCTCCGACGTCCAGAACCCGACTAGCCCAGGGAGAATCCCCACGATGTCGCGCGCGCTGTCCCGTCCCGCCTCGGCCCTGATCACCCTCGGAATGGCCCTCTGCATCCTCGCGCCGAGTCGAGGCGACGACGCCAAGCCGCAAGCCCAGACGAAGCCGGCGACAGGACCCTCTCAGCTCAAGGCCGGCGCCTCCGCGTCGAAACCGGCCGCGACGAAGCCGGTCAGCTTCATGCGCGACGTGGCCCCGATCCTGGTCGAGAACTGCATCGCCTGCCACAACCCGCGGAAGTCGGAGAGCAAGTACGTCATGACCACCTTCGCCCAGTTCGCCAAGGGGGGCCAGCAGGGGGAAGGCATCACGCTCGAGCCGGGGAAGCCCGACGAGAGCAACCTGATCGAGCTGATCCGGCCCGGCGGCGAGCCGCGGATGCCCTACAAGCAGGACCCACTCCCCGCCGAGAAGATCGCCACCATCGAGCGCTGGGTCGCGGAAGGGGCCAAGTACGATGGCAACGCCCCGACGGAGGACTGGACGATCCTGCTCCGGAAGACCCAGGCGGTCCGCATCCCCGCGTCCTACCCGGTGACCGTGCCGATCACCGCGCTGGAGTTCAGCCAGGATGGGTCGACCGTCGCCGCATCCGGTTATCATGAGATCACCGTCTGGAAGACGGCGGACGGTTCCCTGGCCCGCCGGCTGACCGGGCTGGCCGAACGGATCTATGACATCGCCACCAGCCCGGACGGCAAGTACCTGGCGACCGCCAGCGGCGACCCGGGGATCTTCGGGGTGGCCAGGCTCTGGCTGGCCGAACCGGGCGGAGGGGGGAAGCCGGTGCGCGACCTGGTCGAGACCCAGGACGTCGTCTTCGCCGTCGCCTTCAGCCCCGACAGCAAGCGCGTCGCCACGGCGGGCGCCGACCGCACCATCCGGGTCTTCGAGATCGAGACCGGCAAGACGCTCGCGCAGATCGAGGACCACGCCGATTGGATCTTCGCCATCGCCTTCAGCCCCGACGGCAAGCGGCTGGCCAGCGCCAGCCGCGACAAGACCTGCAAGGTCTTCGACCTGGAGAAGAAGGAATCGCTGGTGACCTTCCCCGGCCATGCCCAGCCGGTTTATACCATCGCCTTCGCGCCCGACGGCAAGTCGGTCGCCAGCGGTGGCGAGGACAGCCGGATCCGGATCTGGAACCCCGACAATGACGGCCGGCAAGTCCGCGAGATGGGCGGTTTTGGAGGCACGGTCTTCCGGCTCCGCTACGCGCCCGACGGCCAGACCCTGGTCGCCTGTAGCGCCGACAAGGCCGTCCACGTCTTCAAGTCCACAGGATCCTCCCTGCGGAAGCTCCAGGGCCACCAGGATTGGATCTACGCCCTGGCCGTCTCACGCGACGGCAAGACCCTGGCCACGGGGAGCTGGGACGGCGACGTCCGGCTCTGGAACCTCGCCGACGGCAAACTCCTGCGGAACTTCTTCGCCGCGCCGGGCTACAAGCCCGACGTCGCAAAGGCCGCAGCGCGGTGAATGGAGAAGAAGTCCGCGGCAAATGGTACGAAGTTCGCCCAGAAGACCGCTACGAAGCGGTCACCGCCCGTCATTCCGCTTCGGGTTCGGGCGGGTCGGGCTCAACCCGCTCCCACGGGTGACCCGCCGCTCGCCCATACTTCTCCTTCATCCGGCGGTGATACTGGGCTCGCTCCCGCCATGGTTTGGCGAACTCCATCAGGATCGCTCGGTTCTCCTCCGGCGTGAAGCCAACCCAGGCACCGCAGGCAAAGATCCGGGCGACGTCCCTGTGGCATCGTAGTTCTTCTTGCCTATGGTACAACATCTGCCCGCGGTAGTTTGCAGACCGTCGGCGCATCTCCACGCCCCAGCCCAGGACTCCGCCCATCAGGAGCACGACGATCATCAGCGTCCCGAGCTTGAAACGCAGGCGCCGCATCGCCTCCACTCCGATCGGAACGCGGATCAGGGGCATCAGAGGAGTGCGTTGGGTATCTGGTAGACTGGTTCTCTTGCCGCGATCTCTTTGACGAAGAGCGGAACGACGCCAAACCGGGCGTAACCGGCCGCGAGGGCTTCGTCACGTGTCGGGTCGAAGCCGACGACCTTGTCATTCTGGATCAGGACATGCGCCCCCTCGTGCTCCTGCACCCACCTGGGCAGGTTGGCCTGGTACATCGCCTGCTCCCGGCTCCGGGATCACGTCCGAGGTCGATGGTCTGGTCGGGCTTTGGCCTTCTCCGCCATGACGAAACCTCTGGCCGGGATTGACCCCAGGCTCCGGCCCTCCACCCCATTCGATGCCCTTCGCGATGAGCCGTGAGGCATCGACGGAGCGAGTCGCCACTGGATGAGCTCATACGAACAGTTCTTGAATCGGTTTCCCATCCTCGACGAGTGCGTGGGATTGGCCGTCGGGCCGCGTGACGTACTGACTCGCGTCGATGCCGAGGCTGTGGTCGATCGAGGCGACGAGATCGGGGAGGGTGACCGGCCGGTCGGCGGGGGCGGCGGCGTGGGCATCGCTGGAGCCGACAACCTGCCCGCCCTGGATGCCGCCGCCGGCCAGCAGCACGCTCCAGACGCCCGGCCAGTGGTCGCGGCCCCCGGCCGCGTTGATCCGGGGCGTGCGGCCGAACTCGCCGGCCGCGAGGACCAGGGTCGACTCCAGCCGCCCCGAGCGCTCCAGGTCCTCCAGCAACGCGGCGAAGGCCCGATCGAACGTCGGCAGCAGGTCGCGGGCATAGTCGTCGAGCGTGCTGAACGGCGATACGCCGTGGCAGTCCCACGTCACCTGGTTGAAGACCGTCTCGAACATGTTGACCGTGACCAGGCGCACGCCCGCCTCGACCAGCCGGCGGGCTAACAGGCAGCTCTGCCCGAACGTCGTGCGGCCATACGCATCGCGGACTGCCTCGCGCTCCTGGCCGAGGTCGAAGGCATTGCGGCCGGCCCGGCTGAAGATCCGATCGGCTTCCGATGTGGGAAACCTGGTGAGGACCGATTCGCGGCTGGACTCGTGAGGCTCCACGGCCGCGTCGAGGAACGCCCGCGCGCGATCCAGGACCCCCTGAGGGTCGAAGTCGGCGGCGGCCGGGTCCGCGGCCAGGTGGAACGGGTCGAACGCCGAACCCAGCCAACCGGCCGACTGGCCGTGGGGGATGTTCACTCCGGTGCTGGAGATCGGACCAGGCAGGACCAGGAACGGGGGAAGATCGCGCGGGATCCCCTGGAGCTTCGCGACCCAGGAGCCCAAGTGCGGCCATTCCTCGCCCGCCCGACAGAGGCGACCGGTCTGGAGCAACTGGTACCCTGTCTCATGGATCGGCGCCGCGTCGTGGTGGACCGATCGGACGATCGCCACGCGGTCCAGTCGCGCTGCCAGGCGGGGGAGGTGCTCCGAAATCCGCACGCCGGGGCACCGCGTCGCGATCGAGTCGAATGGGCCACGGATCTCCGCCGGCGCGCCCGGCTTGGGGTCGAACGTCTCGAGCTGGCTGGGACCGCCCACCAGCAGGAGCAGGATCGCCGATCGCTCGCGGTTCCCGCGGCCCGTCTCCCGGGCATTCAGGCCGCTCAGCGACAATCCCCAGCCGCCGAGACCCAATCCTCCCACGCGCAGGAAGTCCCGGCGCGTCACACCTGCACACGATTGCGACTGACCTCGGCCGACTGTGAGCATGGCGTTCCTCCTCCCCCGTCGGACGTCGATCATCTTAACTCGCCGGACGCTCGCTCAATAGTGCCCACCGGCCCGCCGTGGCTTACTTTGTGGTGCGTGGTGCGCGGTGCGTGGAGACAGTAACAAGATGCTTTGTCCGCATCGCTTTCGAGTGCTGGCTTCTCCCGGACTCGCCTCATCAGCCCGTGCGAGCGACGCACCACGCACCACACGCCACGCCCCACGAAGAAAGCCACAAATTTGACGATTCTCGGGGTTATAGCGAGTGTTGGCGAAATCGGTAGATTCGTTTTGACTCGCTGGCTGAGTCGAGCCGATAGAGTCGTCAGTCACGGATGGGGAGAGCCACTCCAGTGGTTCACGGCCGGGAGTCTCCGGAGAAGCCATGATGGTCGACGGGGGTGGCGCTTGGTGGGGGCGCGGAATCAGGGCCGAGGTCCGTTGGGGCATGGTGCTTGCTTGCGCCGAGCTGGCGATGGTGCTGGCGCTGTCCTCCCCAAGCTGGGCCCAGGCGCCGACGATCGAGCAGACGGGCCAGATCACCAGCGGCATCGGCCAGGCCACGCCGGGCTCGACGCAGTCCTTGCTGGGTCCGCTGCCGGGCGGGGGCGCCAACCTCGGCATGCAGCCCGGCCGGGACGAGCTCCTCTTCGGCGGCCGGCTCGGTCCGTCCGTCCCCCGGGTCCCGACCTCGATCACGATGCCGGGTGGGACCTACCAGGGACCACCGCCGAGTCGGGGGATCGCCGCTCCGCAGCCGCTCCCCGTGCCCCAGCCGCCCTTCTATGGCACGCTCGAACTCCCCACGGGTCCGGAGGACGAAGGGCCGCCCACTGGCCTGACCCTCGACCAGGCCATCGATCAGTACGTCCACCAGAACCTCAACCTTCGCAGCTTGTTCCTCGAGCTGCCGCAGGCTCGCGCGGACGTCCTCACCGCCAGCCTGCGCGCCAACCCGATCTTCTATGCCGACGCCCAGCTCGTGCCCTACGGCGCTTTCTCCACGAGCAAGCCCAGCGGCCCGACCCAGTATGACATCAACATCTCGCATCCGATCGATTTCTCACACAAGCGGCAGGCCCGGACGATCTACGCCGAGTTGGCCCTACGCGTGATGGAGATGCAGTACCAGGACGCGGTCCGTACGGGGCTGGGGGGCCTCTCCGTCGCGTATGTCGACGTGCTGGCGGCGCGGCGGACCGTGCACTACGCGCAGGTCAACCTCCAGGGGACCGATGCGTTCCTGACGGCAACCCGGGCCCTGTTCCAGAAGGACAAGCTCACCAGCGCCGACGTCGACCAGGCCCGTTCCGAGCGCGCCATCGCGGAGGTCAGCCTGCTCGATGCCGAGGAGACCCTCCGCCAGCGTCAGCGGACCCTGGCGGAGCTGCTCAACACCCCGCCCGACCAGGCCGAGAGCCTCGAGTTCCGCGGCACGCTCGAGGACCGCGCGCCGCCGCCGCCGCCCGACGATGAGCTGATCCGGATGGCGCTGGAATGCCGCGCCGACGTGGCGGCCTACCGGCTGGGCGTGCAGGCAGCCCAGGCCGCCCTCAAGCTCGCGCTGGCCAACCGCTTCGCCGACGCGTACCTGCTCTATCAACCGTTCACGTATCAGAATAATGTACCCTATGGGGATAAGGGAAGCGTGCCCGCCTGGGCCTTGGGGATCACCGTCCCGCTGCCGGTCTACAACCGCAACCAGGGGAATATTCAGCGGGCCACGATCAATGTCTATCAGTCCCAGGTCCAGCTCGCCCAGGTGGAGCTCCGGGTGAAGACCGAGGTGAAGCAGGCGGCGACCGAATACCGGGTCAGCCGCAGGATCGTCGAGACCATCCGCGACCACATCCTGCCGTCCCTCAAACGGGCGATCGTCGCTCGCGACCGGCTCTTCGGCGAAGGGGAGGTCACCGTGTTCGATTACTTGAACCAGCGGCGACGGTACAACGACACGGCCAAGCAGTATCTCGATTCCGAGGTGCGACATCGCAAGGCCATGCTGGCGCTCAATACGGCCGTCGGCCAGCGCATCCTGCCGTGAGGGTGACCCGACGGACCGGGTAAGGACATCACGGGGGAGGAGAGGAGAGCCGAGCGAGAGCCGTGCTGGCTTCCCAAGGGCGGCCGGCAGGGAAGCCGCCGGCGCCGCAGGGGGGGAGCCGGCGCGGCCCGGATCGAATCCGATCGATACGACGATCCGGGCACGCGTCAGCCGATCATAGGACCATTCACTGAGATTCGATGCGCAAACGTCCGCCCGAGATCCTCAACCGATCAAGTTCTTGACGACGCGGGCCAGGTCGGCGCCGGTCTCGGTCAGGCTGTAGAAATTATTCTTCCCCTGGCGTCGCGGCGCGATGATGCCGCCGTGGCGGAGCAAGGCGAGATGATGGCTGACGGCCGGCTGACTCTGGCTGAGCTGGGCGCACAAGGCGCCGACGTGCCGTTCCCCCTCGGTGAGGATCAGGATGACTTGGAGCCGGGTGGGGTCGCTGACATGTTTGAGCAGGATCGAGGCGCGGCGCGCCTGGTTATACCGCTGCTCGGCCCCGCGGCCGGCCTTGGCCCTGGCCCCGGTTGTCTTGGGGGCCGGTCCGGTCTTGGGGCTGGTCTTCGTGGCTGCTGGCATTGGATGGATCTCCTCTCCATGAAGAAAAAGCCTGGCATCGTGATCGACTCGGACGAATTCGCACACGACCTCTCTCGTTCCCCTTCTTCTCCCCATCGGGGCCTCGACCTGGGCATCCCCGAGGACCCCGGCATCCGGGCTTCGTCCCGCCTCCTCCGCAATCCGATCCTCGCGACCTAAACCCAGACGGCCCAATCGAAAGGGTCAGATCGTCTCGGCGCGACGCGCCCCCCGGCACCCGACCATGGCTCCATCACCATCTCGCGCGAACGTATCACAACGTGGGTGCTTATCGACATCTTAGACTTATTCTCTCAACTGTCAACGGTAATCTGCAAGTCTTATCGTGCTTTGATTCCCCACATTTGTTCGATCAAACCGGCACCAGGGCCCGGGCCGGCAATTCCGGACATGACTGTCCTCAGATCACAAAGATGTGCCGAGATGAAGCTTGCAGCCAGCCAGCCGGACCGGCTGCAGGACCCGGTAGTACTCGTCTGTTCACTTCCGGGGGTCGGGGAGCAACGCATGAATGGACTTGAGCAAGTCGGCCATTTCCCAGCGATTCGCCTGCGTTCCCACCTCGAGGCGGGCCAGCTTCCCCTGGCGGTCGATGACGGCCGTGCAGAGGTTGTGGGCAATCTCGGTCCCATTGGGCCCGAAAACCAGTCCCAGCGGCGCCGCGACCTTGGCCAGTTCCGCATGCGAGGCCACCGCGTACGTCCACAGCGGCGGGGCCGCGCCGTGAATCCTCGCATGCTTGCGCAAGACTTCGGGCGTGTCGTGCTCCGGGTCGAACGAGAGGGAGATTAGACGGATGTCCTTGGCCCGCTTAGGGAAAGAGCTCAGATGCTGTGCCAGCTCCGAAAACCGTCGATCCATGTACGGACAGAAATCCGGCAGGGGACATCGGGTATAAATGAACGTCAGAACAATCACCTTGCCGCGCAGGTCCGAAAGCCGGACGGTCTGGCCATCCTGACTGGTCATCGTGAAATCGGGGACCGGCTCACCCACCTCGAGCCGGCGTGGTTGTTGACTAAGCCGAACTTTCCCTTTCGATTCTTCCAGGGCCGACGGCGGGGGCTGGGCTGGTTCGGTCACTTTCAGACCGACGAGCTGGTAATCCTGTACGGCATCATCCTGCATCTGGACCCGCAAGGTCCCCTCCACCCGATCGCCGGCCTTGAGGGTCGGCAGGATCGTCGGGTCGGCCGGCTTGAACGGCATGGTCATCGCCCCCATGAAACCCGGGATCGCCTCGTGCCGGATCAGGACGCGACCTGACGCCACCGCGACCGATCGGACCACCCCCCGGAGGAGGTAATCCTTGCTAACCAGCTTGCCGACCCGGGTTTGCGGGGGCTTGCCGCCGGCCGGTGCGGCCGCGGAGGTCCCGCTCGCGACCGGGCCAACCCGCCCGCAGCCCACCTGAAGTAGACAGGCGATCAGCAGTGCAAGCGGCAGGCGACCGTCCGAGGGCCAGGGGGCCAGGGGGGTTCGATCCGGGCCGGACATCAGCTCGTCTCCGACACGCTCAGTATGGGAAGGTTTCATCGATCGGGCTGGCGGCCAGCTCGTGGAGGAACCGGCCGATGCGCTCGGCGACCAGGTTGGTGAGCGTCTCCCCCTTGGCGGCGGTCGCGGCGTGGGGATCGCCGGCCCCGGAATTGGTCGTCAGCAGGTGCCAGGGGCGGGTGATCTCCACCCAGCCCCGATTGATCGCCTCGAACCGCGTCGGCCGCACGGCGCCGGCGTCGGCCTGCTCGAAGGCGACCAACCCCGGGAAGTGCGCCAACCCCATGCTGGTCTCCATCTCCCCCGCGTGGTCGTCCTGAGCCCGGAAGATCCGCGCGTACACATCCGCGGCCACCTTGTACCAGTTGCACAAGAACAGGTGGACTCGCGTCGATCGGTACAACTCCCGTAACACCCATTTCAGGTCGTTGCCGCCGTGGCCATTGAGCAGCACGCACCGGTCGATGCCGTGGGTTTCCAGCGAGTCGACCAGATCGGTAATCACCCGCGCCAGCGTCGTGGGGTTGAGGTTCATCGCCAGGGGGAATTTCATCTGGTTGGTCTCGGTCCCGTAGGGCAAGGCCGGCAGCAGCACGACCCGCGCACCCTGCTGGTGCGCCCAGGCACAGGCCCGCGTGGCGACCACCTCCACCTGAAACGTGTCGGTACCGTAGGGCAAGTGCAGGTTGTGCGGCTCGGTCGCCCCCAGAGGCAGGACCGCCACCGCGAACGGGGGCTGCCCCTTGATCTGCCCGTAATTCAGCTCCGCCAGCCGCCAGGGTTCCATGATGACCTCGTCCCTCGGGTCGGTCGATCTTGGGTGAATGCTTTCCATGCTGCTTGCATTGTGGTCATGAGTCCACTGACTCTGTCCAGCGTCTCCTCGCTGCGGACCGAGCCAACCAGGCGGTGGGGCGGTACTGGGGAGCGACCAGTGACATTGCGGGGGCAGGGATGGTCCGTTACGATCGGGGGTGGGTTGAGTCGAACCAGTGCACTCCTGTCAGTACAGTTATCCCGAGAACCAACCTCTGATGCAAGCCTTCGAGGCGACTAATTACTACTTCCATCAAGCGGCGAAATGCCTCGATCTGACAGAGAACATCCGCACATTGATGATCACGCCCGATCGCGAGGTGCGGGTTGAAGTTGCCATCGAGCTCGACTCGGGGCGGATCGGCAATTTCATCGGTTATCGGGTCCAGCACGACAATGCGCGCGGGCCGTACAAGGGGGGATTGCGATACCATCCGGCCGTGGACCAGGACGAAGCGCGGTCGCTGGCCAGCCTGATGACCTGGAAGACGGCGATCGTGGACCTCCCCTTCGGCGGGGCGAAGGGGGGGATCAACTGCGACCCCCGGAAGCTCTCCCGAGGCGAGCTGGAGCGAGTGACGCGCAAGTTCATCGAGAAGATCCACGACATGATCGGGCCGCACAAGGATATCCCCGCCCCGGACATGGGCACCGACGCCCAGGTGATGGCCTGGATCATGAACGAATATGCCAAGTATGAGGGGTTCCACCCGGCCTGCGTGACCGGCAAGCCGGTCGAGTTCCACGGCTCGGCCGGCCGCGAGGCGGCCACGGGATTCGGCCTGGCGATCATCACGCGCGAGATGCTCGCTCGACTCCAGCGCACCATCGCGGGTACGACTTTCGCCATCCAGGGATACGGCAACGTCGGCAGCCACACCGCACGATGCCTGGCGCAGATGGGCGGTCGGATCATCAGCGTGTCCGACGCCTACGGCGCCATCGTCAACCCCGAGGGACTCGATCTGGCCGAGCTGGACCGGCACGTCGCCGTCTCTCAGAAAATCGTCGGCTTCAAAGGCGGCGACGCGATCACCAACGAGCAGCTCCTGACCCTGCCGGTGGACGTCCTGATCCCCGCCGCGCTGGGGGGCATCTTCGATCGCGCGATGGCCCAGGCCGTTCAGGCGAAGCTCATCGTCGAGGCCGCCAACGGACCGACCTGGCCGGAGGGGGACGAGGTGTTCGTCGCCCGCGGCATCCCCGTGGTCCCCGATGTGCTGGCCAACGCCGGCGGCGTCGTGGTCAGCTACTTCGAGTGGGTCCAGAACCTCCAGCACTTCCGCTGGCCCCTCGATCAAATCCAGCGCGAGGAAGAAGCCAGGCTCGTCGAGGCCTTCCGCGACATGTACGACCTCGCCCAGCGCAAAGGGGTCACCCTCCGCACCGCAGCCTTCATGAAGGCCATCTCCCGCGTCGGCCGGGCCAAGGTGCTGGGGGGAATCTGACCCTCGTAGGGCGTGGTGCGTCAAGACAGGAAGGCGAGGCTTTGTCCGAACCGCTTTCGAGTGCCCACTTTTCCCGGACTCGCCTCCTCAGCCCGTGACGGCGACGCACCACGAATCACAGCCCCCGCCCGCCTAAATGCTTGGTCTTTCTCGGGTTACGTGTGCCGTGCAGCTTGGGCCGCCGCCCCTTGGCAACCGGTGAGCTATCGGTCCGCTTTCGCCATTTGTAACTCTTTCGGTGACGCGTCTTGGCTTTCATGGATTGCCTCGTTGGGTGGTTCTCGCGGTCGGGGCGGCTTGCCGGCTGCGGCACGGCCCGGGGAAAGAACCCATTATGGCCACCGGTCCCCGGAGCGTTCAAGGCGACGCAGCAGCGGGCGCGACGTGAGGCAGACGCCCAGGGCCCAGGCCGGAAGTGGCGAGGCGGTGGGTCTCGCCGCGATGAAGATGACGCAAAACAGGATGGCTTCTCTGTATGATGGAAGCCTGGCCCCGGGGTCTCGGCAGGCAGCGGTGAGGGGACGTCGGTCGTTGGCGCCCGTGGAGGTGGTCGAAGGGGATTCTCTGTGGACGAATTGAATCGGGATCTGCTGGTGGCCGTGCTGGCGCTGTTGACTGACGCGATTCCCCGTTCCAGCCTCTCCGCGGCCTTGAGCTCCTGGAGCAAGGATCGGCGGCGGTCGCTGGCGCATCTGTTCCTGCGCGAGGGAATCCTCGACGAGGAACGACTCCAGGCTTTACAATGCCTGGCGGAGGCTCATCTGAAGGGTCACCACCATGACCTGAGTCTCTGCCTCCAAGCCTGGAATGCCCAGGACCTGACCCAGGAGGTGATGACCGAGGTCGGCGACGCGGCGCTGTGCACGACCCTGGGCATCTCCTTGGGGGGCGATACCACGCTGCCGGTGAATCGGCAGGCGGAACCGCTCGGGGAATTGCCGGCCCCGGCAGGAGGTTCGCAATCGACCGGTGCCCCGCGCTTCCTGCCCATGCGGCCGCATGCGCGCGGTGGGCTCGGGCAGGTCTGGGTGGCGCGGGATTGCGAGCTCCAGCGCGAGGTGGCCCTCAAGGTGATCCAGCCCCGCTTTGCCGAGCGGGCCGACCAGCGCGCCCGTTTCGTGCTCGAGGCGGAGATCACCGGCAAGCTGGAGCATCCCGGTATCGTCCCGGTGTACAGCCTGGGACGCAACGCCGACGGCCGGCCCTACTACGCGATGCGGTTCATCCGGGGCGAGAGTCTCCAGGCCGCGATCCAGCACTTCCACCAGCGGTCCGGCGGAGCGGCCGGCGGGGAGAGCACGGCCGCCGGCTCCCTCTGGGGCATCGAGTTCCGCCAATTGCTCGGGCGGTTCCTCGACGTCTGCGACGCCCTGGACTACGCCCATAGTCGCGGGGTGCTGCACCGCGATTTGAAGCCGGCGAACATCATGCTGGGCCGCTATGGCGAGACCCTGGTGGTCGACTGGGGCCTGGCGAAAGTCATCGGCACGGGGGACCTCCTGCCGGCGACGGCCGACGGCGACTTCGAGCCGGACCTGGCCGGCGGCACCACCAGCCCAGCGGGCGAGACGCAACCGGGGATCTCGATCGGCACCCCGGCGTACATGAGCCCGGAACAGGCGCGGGGCGCCCTCGACGAGCTGGGTCCGGCCAGCGACGTGTACAGCCTGGGCGCGACTCTCTACGAGCTCTTGACCGGCCAGGTCGCCTTCCCGGGCGAGAAGCCGCGCGCGGTGATCGACAAGGTGCTCGCGGGGGATTTCCCCCCGCCGCGCGCGGTTCTGCGCTCGGTGCCGGCTCCGCTGGAGGCCATCTGCCTCAAGGCGATGGCCTTCGCGCCCGAGCAGCGCTATGACTCGGTGCGCGCGCTGGCCCGCGACCTCGAGCATTGGCTGGCCGACGAGCCGGTCGCCGCCTACCCCGAACGCCGGCACGAGCGGCTGGGACGCTGGCTGCGGCAACACCGCACATGGACCACTGCGGCCGTCGCCGCGATGGCCGGCTTGTCCCTGGCCGCCACCATCGGCGTCGTGGTCGTCGAAGGCGCGCGCCGCCGGGAGGCCGCCGCCCGCAAGGAGGCCGAGACCAACTTCCGCATGGCTCAGAAGGCGGTGGATGATTACCTGACCAGCGTCAGCCAGAATACCCTCCTGAACGAGCAGGACTCGGTCGATATCCGCAGCCTGCGCCAGGAGCTGCTGGAGAAAGGGCTCGAGTATTACCAGCGCTTTGTGGCCCAACGGACCGACGATCCCCGGCTGCGCCGGGAGCTGGCCAACGCCTACACCCGCGTCGCCGAGGTGACCCGGGAGATCGGCACACCCCGGCAGGCCCTCGCGGTCCTCCGCTCGGCGCGATCGATCTGGGAGGACATCGTGGCGGCCGATCCCGCCGCTCCCGAGCCGCGAGGGCGACTGGCCGATTGCCTGGTGACGATGAGCAAGCTCCAGACCGCCACCGACGAGCACGCGGCCGCGGTGGCGTCGCTCGTCCGCGCCCGCGAACTCCTGGAGCCGCTCGTGGCCCGCCATCCGAATGTTGCCTCGTACCAGGCGAGCCTCGCCGAGTGTTACTCCGACCTGGGGTTGATCCAGGGGCGACTCCAGTCTCCCGAACAAGGTCTTGAGAAGCTGGAGCAGGCGAAAGCGATCCTGGAGCGGTTGATCCGCCAGGATCCCGGCGGGCCCCGATATGAGCAGAAGCTGGCCGAGACCATCAATGACCTGGGCTTCATTTATTTCCAGCGGCTCGATTATCCCGCGGCCCTCCGGTCCTACCAGCAGGTGCGGGACATCTGCCAGTCCCTGGTCGAACGGGTGACGGTTGGCCCCAAGCCGGTCCGGCTCCTCGACTTGCTGGCAATCAGTCATTACAACATCGCGACCATCCAGCATCAGCAAGGCCAGCTCGAGGCGGCACTCCGATCCTTCCAGCGATCGCTCGAATACCGCACCGCCTTGGTCGACGCTCATCCCTCGGTCACCGACTTCCAGGAGTTGCTTGGCAAGAATCTCGGCGAGATCGCCTACTATCAACATCAGGCGCACCAGGAGGGCCAGGCGTTCGCCTCGGTTCGCCGGTCGATCGAGGTCCTGGAGGAGCTGGTCCGACGGCAATCGGAACAGTCGCGTTACCGGAGCGATCTGGGCCGGAGCTACAACATGCTCGGTTACCTTTACGATGAAGCCCGGGAGAACGCAGCGGCCATTCCGGCGTTCGAACGGGCGATCGCCGAGCAGGAGCGTGCCGTGAAGGCATCCCCGGCTGTCGTTGAGTACACGGTCGAGCTGCGCAATCACGTGGAGAACCTGGGCGAGCAGTTCGTCGACCTCGGGCGGGTCGCCGATGGGCTGCCGTACTACCGGCGGGGTGTCGAAATCCGGCGGGAGCTCCTCCGCGCCCACCCGGGGAGCCGCCGCTATACGATGGATCTGGCCGAGGGGCTGGGGAAGCTCGGGGAGATCCAGCGGCACGACGGCGACTCGGCCGCCGCCCAGCAGTCCCTCGGCGTGGCCGGCATGGTGCTGGAACCGGCCGCGGCCGCCGCACCGGCGGATGCGGACCTCCAGAGCCTCCTCGGAGTCATCCTCACCGCCGAGGCGGTTGCCCAAGCCGACCTGCGCGGCGCCGGCGCGGCGCTCGACCGGCTGCGGCGCGCGGTGACGATCCTCGAGCCCATCGGGTCGGCTCCCGGAGCCGATGGCCGCCACCGCGAGCGGCTTGCCGAGGCGCTCTGGGAGCTCGCGCGGCTCGTCCGGGCCGAGCACCGGCCGGAGGAAGCGGACCGGCTCGATGCCGAGCGCTCGGCCCTGTGGGCGAGTCGACCTCCGGAGGAGCTGGCTGACCTGGCGCTGCGGCAGGGTAGCCGAGCCGCGCTGATCGGCTACGGCAAGACGCCCCTCAGTCCGCCAGCCCAGACGGTCCGCCAGCTCGACCTGGACCAGGCCGCCGCGAACCTCCGCCTGGCCATCGACCGGGGCTACTCGGATCTCGCCAGGCTCCGCGCCCATCCCGACTCCGCGGCCCTCCTGGCCCGTGCCGACGTCCAGTCGTTGGTCAAAGGCCTCGAGCATCCAGTTCAGCCGGCCCCGACCCAGCCTTCTAAGTCGCAATAAGAGATCGCTTTACGGTTGAGGAGCCGCGGGTCTTGGGCTGTTCCCCCGTCGCGGCAGGGCTGTCGGAGTCGGCGGTTCGGCGGTTGGGCGCGAGATTTTTTGCAAGTTTGGCCAGAAGCATGTAAGATCAGACCGATGTCCTACGTATCATAAGACAGGAGCCAGGCACTCGACCAACCGTTTCTGGAACAATGGAGCCGCACATGGCCGACACACACCAAGACACCGAGCCGCCCAAGACCGAAGCCGAGAAGAAGCAATCCGAGACCGTGCACCTGACGGCTGAGGAGTTGCGCAAGATTTCCGGGGGCGCGACCGCAGGGAATCCGACCCCCGTCCCGGCGAACAAGCAAGTCTATCCGCAGTAGTGGCGCCGCACTGGAATCGCTCTCGGGCGCGGGTTCGAAGCCCGAGTCACCGCTCCGGAGGTGTGTCTTGAGCGTGGTGCCGGTGTCCCCCTCAGGTCCCTCGCCGGATGGGAGCCGGTACTCGTTCGACCGGCTCGATACCCTCGTTCAGGTGACGACGGTCCGCGCCTGGACCTACCTGGCTGTGCTGTTCGCAGTGAGTGTGTCGGCCGTCGCCTTCGCGGTGATCTACCAGGTCCCGACCAAGGTCAACGGCGAGGGGATCCTGCTGACCGATCACGACATGCTTTCCCAGGTCCGCGCCCGGGCGACCGGACGGTTGGTCGCCCTCCAGGTGAAGCTCGGTGATGAGGTGGCGCCGGGGAATGAGATCGGCCGAATCTCTCAGGACGACCTCAAGGATGCGATCCATGAGGAAGAGTCCAAGCTGGAGGACCTCCGGCGTGAGGACCGGGAGTTTACCGCGTTCGAGCAACGGGAGCGGGAGAACAAGGAGGCCGCGATTGCCCGGCT
Organism: Isosphaeraceae bacterium; assembly: GCA_021324445.1. Lineage (GTDB taxonomy): Bacteria > Planctomycetota > Planctomycetia > Isosphaerales > Isosphaeraceae > JAJPJC01. The sequence goes on along the minus strand of JAJPJC010000152.1, from coordinate 73,786 downwards.
GAAGCAGACCATCCTCCGGGCCGAGGACGATGCGCTCGACAAGTTGAAGATCGCCCACCGCGTGGTCAACGCCGCCGATCGGCTCCGCGCGCAGAAGCATCTGGGCGATCTCGACCTGCTAGACGCGCGTGTGAAGTTTTATGGGATCCGCGACGACCTGAACAAGGGCCAGTCGCGGCTGGCGGAGCTGGAGCTGGACCGGATCAGCGCCGAGAACGCACGGCGACGCGCCCAGCTCGAGCGCCGGCTGAAGATCCGGCAGGCCGAGACGAAGCTGGCCCTGGACCGCGACAAGATGGAGCGCACCTCGCGGGTGGTCAGCCAGGCGCGCGGCCGGGTGGCGCAGGTCCTGACCGCGCGAGATGAGCTGGTCCGGGAGGGAGCCCCCATCGTCTTGCTCCATGCTCCCAAGTCGGACAGGGGAGCCGACGACTCCGGGCGGCCCTACGATACGATCCTCTTTGTCGCCGCCGGCGAGGGGAAGAAGATCGAGCCGGGGCACGCGGTCCAGGTGGTGCCGGCGACCGTCAAGCGCGAGGAGCACGGCTTCATCCGCGGGCGAGTCGTCGCCATCTCGGAGCTGCCGGCGACCAAGCTGGCCATGGAAGCCGCGCTGGAACACCCGGAGCTGGTCGATGCCTTCCTCAAGCGATACGCGCCGGGGGTCTTGCTCCGCGTCCAGGTCAAACTCGACGAAGACCGGTCCCCCGGGATCCACCGGAACCCCTTCCAGTGGTCCTCGTCCTCTGGGCCGGCGCAGCCGCTCAAGACCGGCACGATGTGCCAGGCCGCCATCGTCGTCCAGCGCCGGCCGTTGATCAGCCTGATCCTCCCCTGGACGAAGAAGTTGTTGGGGGTGTATTGATCGATCCTGGACTTCGCCCGAGCGATCGATCTGGCGGCGCTTTCAGACCTGTGGGCGCAGGGCCGCCGCCCAGGCCTGGAGCCGGCGCCCCCAGGCGATCCGCAGCGTGGCATCCTCGGCCCGGAGCCAGCGAACGATCTCCGCGGGAGGGACGGGTATGAACCGGCTGGCCTGGACCACGGCGTAGGACCCATCGCCTTGAAGCTGCTCGATCACCAGGGTTACCCCGGTAAACCGCCAGACCTCGGACACGCTTCGCCTAGCGTAGATGGACGGCCGGTCGACCTTGGGCCGGGAGATGTCGATCTCGACCGCCAGGTCCGGGCTGGGAGAGTCGGCCGGATTCTGGGACTGGCGGGCGAGCGCCTCCCGAGCCACGCAGATCTTCTCCCGGTCGAAGTAGTAGGACAGATCGGCCTGGAGGCCTCGCTCCGACTCCTCGGTGTCCCACGTCGTCTCACCGCCGTCGAGGTGATCGATCCCCAGGGCCAGCATCACGGCAGCCAGGACCTTGTTCAGGAGCTGCTTGAAATGCTCGTGGAGATAGCTGGTGACCATGATCTCCAGGGCCTTCCCGTCATACGCCAGCCGGACGTGCCGGCCCTCCCCGATCGCCTCCGAGAGACATTTGTAGACATGCCAACCGATATGGCGGATGACGATCCGCGACTCCCCCGGGATGGGAATGAGTCCCGGGGAATGTCCGGACTCGACCGGCAGCGTCATCGGTCGGGGGGTGGCCACCATGGACATGATTCCTTTCCCGCCGTCGTCAAGCGTTCCTGGCCTCGCGGCCCGGCGGCCCAGACTGGCAGTTTTTCCCGAGAGTGGGCGGGCCGTTCGGGTTGCGCTAGTGCATACTTGATCTGGGAACAGATTCCGGCGACGCTCGTTCCCAAGGACCAGTCGGCGGCGAGCGGTCCCTGGATGCCCAGGGGACGGGCCCGGATCGAGGCGGTGAGGCATGGCCAGCTCAGATCCCCGGAAGTATCGCCCGGTCCGGACGCCGACCGTCCTTCAGATGGAGACGGCCGAGTGCGGCGCCGCCGCGCTGGCGATCATCCTGGAGTACCACGGCTGCTACGTCAGCCTGGATGAGCTGCGCGACGAGTGCGGCGTCTCGCGCGACGGCAGCAATGCCTACTACATCCGCGAAGCCGCCAAGCAGTACGGCCTCGAGGTGAAGGCCTTTCGCAAGCCGGCCGACGGGCTCGACACCCGGCGCCCTCCCTTGATCGTCCTCTGGGAGTGGAAGCACTTCCTCGTGGTCGAGGGTTTCACCAGGCGGCAGGTCTCCTTGAACGATCCGGCGGCCGGCCGCCGGAGGATCAGCCGCGACGAGTTCCGCCGGAGCTACAGCGGGATCGCCTTCACGTTCGAACCGGGTCCCCGCTTCCGCCGGCAAGGGGGACGGCCCGGCGTCCTGGCCGGCCTGGTGCGCCGGCTCGCCACGGCGCGGGCCGCGCTGGCGTTCGTGGTCCTCGCCGGGTTGGCCCTGGTGATCCCGGACCTGCTCGCGGCAGCCTTCCGGCGGGTCTTCCTCGACGAGATCCTGGTCGCGGGGCACCACGACTGGCTCAAGCCGATGCTCCTGGCCGTCGCCGCCACGGCCCTGGTCCGCCTGGCGGCGGCCGGCATCCAGCAAGTCCACCTGACCCGGCTGGAAATCCGCTTGACCCTCGGCGAGTCGCTCGGCTTCCTCCGGCATGCCCTCCACCTGCCGGTCAGCTTCTTCCAACGTCGATTCACGGGGGATCTCGTCGCCCGGGCCATGCGCGCCGCCCGGGTGGCCGAGCTGATCTCCGGCGAGCTGGCCACCACGGCCGTCAGCCTCCTGACCCTGGTCGCCTACGTGGCCGTCATGCTGCCCTACGACCCGTGGCTGACGGCCCTGGGCGTCGCGATCAGCAGCCTGAATCTCGTCGCACTCCGAGTCTTCGCCCGCTGGCGGATCGATCGCAGCCGGGCCATCGAACAGCTCCGCGGGCGGCTCATGGCCGGCGTGATGTGGGCCATCCAGATCATCGAAAGCGTCAAGGCGACCGGCTCCGAGTCGGACCTGCTCGTGCGATGGACCGGCGACCAGGCCCGGATGATCAACGCCGAGCAAGAACTCGGCCGGCTCGATGCCCTGCTCATCGTCCTGCCCCCCTTGCTGGCGAGCTTGACCACGATCGCTGTCCTGGCCCTGGGCGGTTACCAGGTCATGCTCGGCGGCTTGAGCATCGGTGCCCTGGTGGCCTTCCAGTCGCTGCTGGCCGGCTTCAATCAGCCGTTCCACGACCTGGCCCGCCTCAGTACCGACGTCCAGGAGCTCCGCGCCGACCTCGATCGCATCGATGACGTCCGCAATCGGGCGGTCGACCCGGTCTTCGACCCGGTCAGGACCGAGCGGCGAGCCGTTGACAGGGAGTCTGAGCCGGCGCGCGGGGATCCGGGCCCGTCGAGCAGCCTGCCCAGCCCCCAGGCTCGCCAGGTCCACCGGCTGATTGGTCACGTCGAGTTCCGTCGGGTGACGTTCGGCTATAACCGCTCGGTCGAGGAGCCCTTGATCAAGGACTTCTCATTCGTCGCCCGGCCCGGCCAGCGCATCGCCCTGGTCGGCAGCTCCGGGAGTGGGAAATCGACGATCGGACGGCTGCTCGCCGGGTTCTATCAACCGTGGAGCGGCGAGGTCCTCTACGACGGGCTGCCGATGGCGGCCATCCCCCGCGAGGTCTTCGTCGGCTCGGTGGCGCTGGTCGACGCGGAGATCTGCCTGTTCGAGGGGACGGTCCGGGACAACCTCAGCCTCTGGGACGAGCTGATCCCCTCGGACCGATTAATCCAGGCGGCCGTCGACGCGGCGATCCACCGCGATTTGCTCCAGCGGCGGGGTGGATACAGCGCGGCGGTCGCCGAGCGGGCGCGGAACTTCTCCGGCGGGCAACGCCAGCGCCTCCAGATCGCCAGGGCCCTGGTCCGCGACCCCAGCCTGATAATCCTCGACGAGGCCACCAGTGCGCTGGACCCCAAGACGGAACGGATCGTCGACGACAACCTCCGCCGGCGCGGCTGCACCTGCCTGATCATCGCCCACCGGCTCAGCACGATCCGCGACTGTGACGAGATCATCGTCTTGAGCGGCGGACGCGTCGTGCAGCGCGGCCGGCATGAGGAGCTGATGGCCGAGAGCCAGGGGGAGTACGCCCGACTCGTCGCGCACCAGGCCGCGCCGGTGCCGCGGTTGGCGACCGGCACCCTGTCGAACGCCCGCAGCCGGATCCTGAGTCCCTCAGACGGGGAGCCGGTCCTCGTGCCTGCGGGGAGTGGCCGGCCGGAACGGCTGCCCCAGGCGATGCCGGACCAGTCGGATAATGGGGTTCCGGCGCGGGGCGCCGCACCTTCGGAACGGAACTCGTCCTCCGCGATCGAGCCCCGAACCCATGCGCCGCGCTTCATCGTCGAGGAGCTCTTCCCGTACAGCGTCCCGGTGCGGACGGCCGCCAATCTCCCCTTGCCCCTGGACGATGTCGAGGCGGTCTGGCTGGTCATCGCGGGGGGTGTCGACGTCTTCTTCACGGAGCGGGAGCGGGACGGTCTCGGGGGCCGGCGGCGGCACCTCTGCCGGGTCGAGGAGGGCGGCTCGATCTTCGCGATTCGCGGGGTCCGGGGCCGGTCGGGCGGCGGCCTGGTCGCCGTGGGAGCCGGGCCGGCTCAACTGTGGAAGTTCGCGCGCGGAGACTTGATCCGGCTGAGCTTCGAGGAGGGCCTCTCCGAGCAGGTCGCCTTGCTGGTCGACGACTGGCTGCTCCGGGTCGGCCGGGCGCTCTCCCGGCTCGTGCCGGTCCGGCCGGCACGGGAGCTCGGGCAGGGGGCGGTCGCCGAGCTCGAGCCGGGCGAGCGGTACAGCGTCCGGGGGGGCGTCTCCTGGGTCCGACATCACGGCGGGACCTCCTCGTTGCTCGACCGGGTCGCGCTGCCGATGACCGAGCTTCAGCCACGCTTCCCCATGACGGAGCACTTCTGGCTCACCGCGACGACGGCGTGCCGGGTCAGTACCTGCGACACGGCGGCCATGATTCAATCGGGCGACCCCTGGGCGGGCCTCGATGATTTCCACCGGGCCACGCTCGATTTCATCGCGGCGATCCAGGACGGGGAGGCGCGGGCTCGTTGGCAGGAGACCCGGCGCTCGATTACCCATGAGGCTACTCGGGTTGCGACGGTCGCCATGGAGCTGGCGGCGGCTGCCGGCGAAGCGACCGTGCCCGCGGCCGATCCTGAAGAGGGTCCGCTGGCGGCCGCCTGTCGCGCGGTCGGGGCCGTCCTTGGCATCGAGGTCCGGGCTCACCGTGCCAGTCCCGATGCCGACACGAGGGCCCCGTCCGATCCGCTGGGTGAGCTCGCCCGGACCTCGGGCTTCCAGGTGCGCCCGGTCACCCTTCCCGACGACTGGTGGCGTCGTGGCGGCACGGAGCCCTTGCTCGGTCAGCTCACCGGCGACGGCCGTGTCCCGGTCCCGGTCGCCCTGCTGCCGGCCAAAGGGGCCCGGCGAGGGCGCGGAGGGGGCTATCTGCTCCGCGATCCCGACGGGTCGCTCCGGCCCGTGGACCAGCACCTGGCCGGCGAGATCGCGCCCGAAGCGTGGACCTTCTACCGTCTGCTCCCCGACGAGCCGCTCTCGTTCGCCGACCTCGGCCGCTTCAGCAAGGGACTCCGCGAGTTGGCGCGCGACCTGCGCCGGGTGCTGCTCCTGGCCTTCCTGGGCGCGATCCTGGGACTGTCGATCCCGATTGCCTCGGGCATCCTGGTCGACCAGGTCATCCCCGAGGCCGACCTCTCGCGACTCGCCGTGATGGGCGGATTCCTTGTCGTGCTGGCGCTGGCGGGGGCAATCAGCGGGGCCATGCAAGGATTCCTGGTCCTGCGGATCCAGGGCCGGGTCACCGCGGCGCTGATCCCGGCGGTCTGGGACCGCCTGCTCCGGCTGCCCAGCCGGTTCTTCGGCGAGTTCTCCTCGGGGGACCTGGCGCTGCGGGCGATGGGGTTGAGCGAGATCTTCAACAAGGCCTCCGCCGCGGTGGTGACCACCGTCGTCACCGGCGTCTTCTCGCTCTTGAACCTGGCCTTGCTGACTTACTACAGTTGGCGACTGGCCCTCGGCGCGGGCCTTCTGCTGGGGGTGACGATCGCGATCATGGCCTGGCTCTTGACGGGCCGATTCCACCGCGAGACGGCGATCCGGCGTCTCGACGGGGTCCTCTCCGGGCTGCTGCTGGAGCTCTTCGGCGGCATCATCCCGCTGCGCAGCGCGGGGGCCGAGGGCCGTGCCCTGGCGCGCTGGGCCGGGCCGGCCGGCCGGCGCCTGGCCCTGATGATCGGCTCGCGGCGCTACTCCAATGCGATCCACCAGTGGCTGGCGGTGGTCCCGATCCTGACGGCCATGGTCGTCTACACCGGAGCGATCTACCTCGACCCGGGGCTGTTGCACGCGGGCCGCTTCCTGGCGTTCAACCTCGCCTTCGCCAACCTGGTGGCCGCCGTCCTGGCCGGATGCACGACCTCAATCGGCCTGCTGGACTTGCTGCCGATGTGCCAGCGCATCCGGCCGATCCTCGCCGAGCGGCCCGAGTTCCCCGCGGCCGTGCTCGAGCCGGTCCCGCTCGCCGGCGCCCTGGCGCTGAATCACGTCTCCTTCCGCTATTCGGGTCAGGATCAAGGGACCAAGGTCCTGGATGACGTGAGTCTTCAGGTCCGTCCCGGCGAGTTCGTGGCCATCGTGGGCCCCTCCGGCGCGGGGAAGTCGACCCTGATGCGGCTGCTCCTGGGGTTCGAGACCCCGGACTCCGGGACAGTCACCTACGACGGCCGCGAGCTGGGCACGCTCGACCTGCGGGACGTGCGCCGGCAGATCGGCGTGGTGTTGCAGCATGCCCAGCTCATGCCCAGCGACATCTTCGGCAACATCGTCGGCTTCGCCCCCGGCCTGGGCCTCGCTGACGCCTGGCAGGCCGCGCGCCTGGCGGGCCTCGAAGAGGACATCCGCGCCATGCCAATGGAGATGCACACCCTGGTCGGGGAAGGCGGCGGCAACCTCTCCAGCGGTCAGCGGCAGCGGCTGCTCATCGCCCGGGCGATCGTCCACCGGCCGAGAATCCTCCTGCTCGATGAGGCGACCAGTTCCCTGGACAACCTCACCCAGTCGATCATCTCGGAGAGCCTCAGCAACCAGCTCCAGGGCGTCACCCGGCTGGTGATCGCCCACCGCCTCGACGGCGTCATCAAGGCCGATCGCATCTACGTCCTGACCGACGGCCGGATCGTCCAGTCCGGCCGCTACGATCAGCTCCTGGACGAGCCGGGCCCGTTCCGCGACCTGGCCCGGCGGCAGATGCTCTGAACGGCTCGGCTCTCGTGTCCGGTCCCCCTTCGCTGGACCCGTGGATTGGTAGGACGGCTCTCCCGAGCCGTCCGAGCCAACGGCACGGGAGAGCCGTCCTAACCGGGACCCATTTCCCGGGACCAGGCCCGGTTCGGCCCGGCGAAAGTCTGCTTCTTAAGTAACGCGACGGCCCCTCGCGCCATTACTTTATGAGACCGACAGCATCGCCGAGTTTCGTGCGGAGGCCGATCCTGGGGCCGACCCGGTTTTCCTCCACGCGCATTCCCAGGCTGATGGCATTGGCGAGGCTTCATCGCCGGCTCTCCCCGGACCCAGTAAACCAGCGAGGGATGAATTGATGGCTCTTACCAACCACGCTGGCCGCCAGGCTCCCACCCTGTAATCCAAACCGGAATCCGGACGGCTCCCACCGCGACGGCCCGAGCAGGAAGTGGGCCTCGCAACCCACGTTCGTTCGCCGGAACCTGATCAGTGGGCGGACGTAACGTCATCCCGACTGAGGCGATGCGTCCTGGGTTCGCATGTTTGCGGAGACCGAGGAAATGCCGTCCAGCAACCCCCAGCGATGGTTCCTGGAGCAAGTTGAGCGGGAACACAGGCGGCTGCGCGCATTCATCCATTCTCTGGGTGTGCGCTCCGAGGACGTGGACGACATCGCCCAGGAAGTGTTTCTCGTGAGCTTCAGGAAGCTCGACGAATTTGATCGCGACGGCGACTTCGGGGCCTGGGTGCGTCAGATCGCTCGCCGGATCGTCGCGGGCGAACGCCGCAAGGAATCACGACGGAACAGGTTGCTTTCGGATCATGTCACCGACCTGCTCCTGGAGATCGAGGAGGCCCGGCTACCCTGCATGGGGTGCCAAGATCACGAGGAGGACGAGTTGGCCGCCCTCCGGAACTGTTTGTCCAAGATGGCGCGGCCTGCTCAAGACCTCCTGCGCCAGCGTTATTTCGAGGAGTTGAGCCCGGGAGAGATTGGAAGCCGCCTTGGGAAGACCTCCAGCTCGATTCGTCAGGCCCTGCTCCGGCTCCGTCGGTCATTACTCGCGTGCATGACGCGCAGCAGAGAGCTGAGGATGGGATAATTCGAGCATGAATGACAGGGAACGGATTGCGATCGAACAGGCACTGGCCCGATTCCTCGACGGCGAACCCGAGCCGAGCGACGGCGAGGTCCTGGCCACCGCCCTGAAGGACGACCCGGCCTTTGAGCGGGAGGTCGTCCTCATGCTGATGGTCGATGACCTGCTGCGCCAGCACGCCGTGCCCCACGAGCGAGCCTTCGTCGAGTCGCTGGAGATGCGGCTGGCCTCCGAGGCGGACGACCGTGCGTTCCTGCGGAGACTCCGTCGCCGCCTCGATGATGAGGGCGCGGCCGTGCGGCCGATCAGGCCGTGGCGCCGCCCGGTTTTCTGGCTCGCCGCCTTGGCGATCGCGCTGTTTTGGGCGGTCTTGCTCGGATCTCACTGGTGGGGAGCGAACCCGCGACGAGCTCCGAAGTCCGCGCCCGTCCCGCACGCCGCCGAGGTCGATCTCGTGACCACCCCGGGTACGACAGGTCTGAAGGAGGCGGTGGCCGTGTTGACCCGCGTCGTCGATGCGCACTGGAACGAGGCGGACGTCTCCTACGATGAGGGCTCCGCGCTCGCGCCCGGCCGCCTCCGGCTCGCCTCCGGCCTGGTCCAGATCGAATTCATCAGTGGCGCGAGCGTGATCATCGAAGGTCCGAGCGACTTCGAGTTGCTGTCTCCCTACAAGGCGATCTGTCGCCGGGGAAAGCTGCGTGCCCACGTCCCCCCGCACGCCCGCGGTTTCACCATCGCCGCGCCCGGCGTCAACGCCATCGACCTCGGCACCGAGTTCGCCATGTCCGTCGATGAACAGGGGCGGGGACAGGTCCACGTCGTGGAGGGCGAAGTCGAGCTCCAGGCCGTGGGCGGGCCCGCGGCCGCAGCCGCTCAGAGCCTCAAGGCCGGCCGCGGAGCCGACTTCGGCCGCGACGGCGTGTTCCGGGAGATCGCGGCCGACCCGACGGATTTCGTCGATTACTCGCGGCTGGTCCGGCTGGAAGATGCCCACCACCGGCGCCGCCAGGAGCTCTGGCTGGCGCACAGCCGGGCGCTCCGTGCCGATCCGGCCACTGTCGTCTATTACAGCTTCGAGGTCGGCAACACCTGGGAGCGCACCTTGCGGAACGTCGCCGCCCGGGGCGACAGCTCGCTCGATGGCTCGATCGTCGGCTGCCTCTGGTGTCCGGGTCGTTGGCCGGGAAAGACCGCCCTGGAATTCAAACGCACGAGCGACCGCGTCCGCATCAACGTCCCGGGCCGGTTCGATCAATTGTCAATGGCGGCGTGGGTTCGCATCGAGGGACTCAACCATTGGTACAGCTCCCTCATGCTGACCGATGACTTCGATCCGGGAGAAGCCCATTGGCAGTTGACCGCATCGGGGCAGATCGTCCTCGGCGTCGCGGCGGCCGACGAGGGCCAACGGAATGTGGACTACGACTCCCGCCCGCTCCTGGGACCGAGCTACCTCGGTCAATGGGTCCATATCGCCACGGTCTATGACAAGCCGCGGAACAGGGTCTCCCACTACCTCAACGGGACTTGCGTCTTCGAACGACGGCTCCAGTATCCGATCACGCTCCGGATCGGCGCGGCCACGATCGGCAACTGGAACTGGAATCCAACCGCGATGCCCGCGATGCCGGATTCGTCCACGATCCGAAGCCTCAACGGCCGGATCGACGAGTTCGTGATCTTGTGCCGCGTCCTCACCGGTGCCGAAATCAAGGAGATGTACGAGGAAGGGAAACCGAGCTCCTGATACCGGCGGCAGCGACAACATTCGTGGCTTGGCGGAGGCCGCAATCGTCGCGTCCTCTGTCATCCATTCCCGGGGCCAAACGACTTTTTCGTTCTTTTTCGAGGGTCTGTATTCGCCACGTTCTTCCCCAATACGGAGACTTGCAATGTCACGCTTGCGTCGTCGTGGTTTCACCCTGATCGAGCTGTTGGTGGTCGTCGCCATCATCGCCGTCTTGATCGCCCTGCTCCTTCCCGCCGTCCAGTCGGCCCGCGAGGCGGCCCGGCGTGCACAGTGCAACAACAACCTCAAGCAGCTTGGCTTGGCGGTTCACAACTACATTTCGCAGAACAACGTGTTCCCCGCTTCGACCATGTTTGGGGGGCCGCTCGTGGGCTCCTGGGGCTACTGCCCATCATGGGCGGTCGCGATCTTACCCAATCTGGAGCAAACGCCGCTCTACAACGCCGTGAACTTCGATTACGACATGTCGCAGCTGGTGAATACGACGGTCTCGTACTCGGCGCTTGCCGCGTTCCTGTGCCCGTCCGAGAACCAGAAAGTCCGACCCGGGGCTCCCGTCTGGGCGCCCTGGGCGCCGACGAATTACTTCGGCAACAACGGTGGTCCACAGCCGCTCATGCCGTATACGGGGACGATTGTTATCCCCTATGCTCCTGCCACGCCCATCAACGCCGCTGCCATTGGAGTACCCGTGGGGGCGCAGGGTTGGCCGACCAACGGCGACATGGCCTGGTTCGGCGTCGAAGCCGTCGTCGACGGCACCTCGAATACGGCACTGTTCAGTGAGAAACTCCAGGGCACAGTCCCCGGCACCCCACTGCCGTATGCGGGTAACACCACAAGCGGCAAGCGCGACGCCTTCCCGGGCGGCCCCAATTGGCCGGGCGCATCAGAGTTCTGGACCCCCGGCAATTATAATGTCGCAGTGGCAGCCGTGAAGGCTTGCCAAGGAATTCCCGGAACGACACAGGCCGCCTCGCTGAGCTACTACGTCGGGATGTCCTGGTCCATGCAGTACATCTGGGACTGGGCGACCAATGCCTACAACCATTACAACACGCCAAACAAGCTGTCGTGCCAGTCCTCTTCGAGTCTCGGCTGGTCGGTCGGCTACACGAACGGTGCCTTCCCGCCCACGAGCAACCATCCGGGTGGAGTCAACCTTTGCTTTAGCGATGGTCACGTCCAGTTCATCAAGGACTCGATTTCGACTCAGATTTTCTGGGCGATCGGAACGAAGGCCCTGGGTGAAGTGGTCAGCTCGGATCAGTACTGAGTCAAATCCCTCGGAGGCTTGCCGATGAAACGAATCGTGGCGACGGGCGCGATGGCTGCTCTGATGCTGAGCTTTTCGGCCTGCGGGGGCGGTGCCGACGTGGGTATGCCTGCCGACGCACCACCGCCCAAGCAGATCGATATGTCCGACAAGTTCAAGAACATGAAAGAGATGGTAAAGAAAGCAGCGATGATGAAGACCAAGAGAGGCTCTCCTGGTGTAGGAGGCAAACCCTGAGCCTCCTTGAAGGAGAGGCCCACGGCCGGGCCACCCCTTGATCGTCGGCTCGATCCGAGCGGCGGTGTTTCAGCCGTCGCCCGGATTCTGAATTCGAGGTCCACATTCTCAAACGTCGCGGGCGGTGCGGTTCCGGACCAAACCGAGCGCGTGCAGGGTCGGTCCGCGCGGTAGCTCAACAGCAATGGGAGATCGTTCAATGAGGCGAAGCGTGATGATGGGCGCGGCGATCGCTTTGCTGATAGGCGTTCTTGGAATTGCCGCTGTCCATCAAGTGATCATCGCCTTTGGTTGGGGGGGGCATGAGGGGACTGAACTGGGCATGCCCGCGGACGCCGGCCCTCCCAAGCCATTCGCCAGGGCCGACCAGGTTTCACCACAAGGTTGGGTAAAAAGCAAGACCGCAACGCCGACCCAACCTCTCAAGGATTAAACGATTTCATGCCGACGATTCTCAAATCGCCCCTGCCTTTGAGCGTGTCGGGCCCAGCACTGCTAGTGCTCGTGGTCGCATCTGGCTTCAGTGTCCTCATGGCAGGTGAACCTCGGCCGCCGCAACGACTGGCCCCTCGGCTCGCCGAGCCCAGCGTCGTCCCTGAACATGATGCTTCGACGTCAACTGTGCCCAGCATTTCGTTTTTCTCCTACGAAACGCTGGCGCGCAATGCGCAGCAGGTCCAGTTGCTACCCGGCCAACACGGGTTCGTCTTCACCATCTATAACGCGCCGGGCGAGCTGCACGAAATCCAGCAACTCGTGCGCGTCATGCGGGAGCAAAAGCTCGGCAATGGCTTTGACCCGGGGCCTAGTCCCCATGCCCGGACGAAGCCGATCTTCGATTATCTCGCCACCGTCGGCTGGCCGGCCGTGTTCTATTCCGGCGCGGAGATGCAAATCAAGGGCGGACGAGCCGTCATGGGCGGCGAGCAAAAAAGCGCCATCTCGGCCATGGATGATGCCGGTATTTTCACAGCTTATCAATTGGGCGAATGGGGCTATTACTTTCACGTCCTCTCCACCAAGACGCCGTGGTGGCGTGAGGTTTACGGCAATGAGTTTGACAAGTTCAAGCACCTGATGAAGCCGGCCGGCCTCGCGGGATACGACCGTCGTCCGACCAGCCGCAAAGAATGTTACGACATCGTCAAAGACTACTTCCAAAGCCGCACGCGCGACTTGCTCGGCCGCGTGATCAGCGTGACCGGGCATTCGCACTACGAGGCGTACGCCGGCGAGTGGGGCGCCCGGTGCATCGGCCTGGAGGTTGGTGAGAACATCGCGTTTACTCAATCGAAACTTGCCTTCGCGCGCGGGGCCTCGCGCCAGTGGAAAAAACCGTGGTCGGTGCAGGTCAGTCCTTGGTTCTCGGGTGCCTGCACCACTAGCGGACCGCTGCGGAAAGAGGGCCGGTGGACGCGCGGACTTGACGCGGGCCACTCGCTGAATTTCTACGAGCGGATGTGGCTGCACTCCTGGTTTGCGGGAACTGCGATGGTCACGCCCGAGAACAGCATAGCCATCTTTTTTGAGAAGGCAGAAGCACCGTGGACGCTGACGCCGCATGGCCGGAAGGCTGCGGAAGTCTTCCGATTCATGCAGGGCAAGGACCGGGGCATTCCCTACACCCCGGTGGCGGTCGTCCTCGATCGGTACGCGGGATACAACGCTTATATGGACAAGCCCTGGGGCATTCTGGATCCGACGCCGGGCGACCGCGAAATCCGCGACTTGTTCGACTACCAACTCTTCCCCGGCAGCGATCACATTCATACCCGGCGGGACCGCGAGAACCCGGAAAGCAGCTACGTGCGCCCGACCCCGTACGGCGAAATCTTCGACGTGCTTCTGACGAGCGCGCCGCCCGAGGTCCTTCCCACCTACCCGGTGATCCTCCTGGCCGGCGACATCGAGTTCGATCCCGCCTTCCTCGGTGAGTTGGAAGAATCACTCCGCCGCGGCAGTCGGGTGCTGATCTCGCCGCGCCACCGCGAAGCTCTGGGTGCCGAGTTCGATCGAGTCGCGAGCCAGGGTGAAGTCGAAGTGCTCGGACCCTGGATCAACCCGCTCACTGGCCGCCCCGGGGCGATTTCCGAGGAACGACTGAAGACCTTGTCGCGACAATTCCTGCCGATCGAGGTCACGGGGGACCCCGTGCAGTATCAGTTCAACCGAATCCCCAGCGGCTGGGTTGTCGAGCTGATCAACAACCGAGGCGTGATCAAGAAGCCGGATCAACCCGCGCTCATCGACCCCACGGCCATCGCGCGCGTGCGACTGAAGCCCAAGGATGCGTGCCAAACCGCCCGGGAATGGCGATCCGGCAAGACGCATCAGAACCCGGGCGATCTCCATCTCGAACTCGGCCCAGGAGCGATCGAGTACATCGAGTTCCAGGAAGTCCCGCGCTGAAATGTCGTGGATTCCCTGACACTCCTGGGCGATCACCACCTTTGGTCCAGCCGTCGCACCGCCGAGCGGGAGGGGACGGATTCACCGCGGAGACCGCAGAGACCGCCGAGGAACACGCCGAGAAGACGACCAAAAGCGCATCGGGCTCCAGTCCCCCGGACCCTCCCGACCCGCCCTCCTGGCTCTGCCGAGCGGGAGGGGACGGATTCACCGCGGAGACCGCAGAGACCGCCGAGGAACACGCCGAGAAGACCGAGAGCGCATCGGGCTTCCGTCCCCCGGACCCTCCCGACCCGCTCACCGTGCTCGGTCCCCCTCTCTGCGGTCTCGGCGGTCTCTGCGGTGAAGCTCGGGTCGCCATCGCGACGGTCGCCGCGGTCAGGCCCGTGGGACCACGGTGGGGAGCGCCGAGACGTGTCCCGCACGGGAGGTACTCGATTTTTACGAGAAAGAGGACACTCCGCGGCGATCACCACCTTTGGTCCACCCGTCGCACCGCCGCGAGGGAGGGGACGGATTCACCGCGGAGACCGCAGAGACCGCCGAGGAACACGCCGAGAAGACCGAGAGCGCATCGGGCTTCCGTCCCCCGGACCCTCCCGATCCGCTCACCGTGCTCGGTCCCCCTCTCTGCGGTCTCGGCGGTCTCTGCGGTGAAGCTCGGGTCGCCATCGCGACGGTCGCTGCGGTCAGGCCCGTGGGACCACGGTGGGGATCGCCGAGACGTGTCGATCCCCTCACGGCAATTGAATCGGAGGCGCATCGAGGAGGCGGAACTCCTGCTGCCCCTCCGTGATTGCGATGGACTGGTCGACGGGGACGTCGCGGAACGTCTGGCGGGTCCCGCTCGTGGGCCAGGAGACCTCGACTGCCGAAATCGCCGTGGCCGAGCCCAGGCCGACCGTGCAGGCCAGGGGGTTGCCGCCGAAGCTCGATCCGGCCGTGATGGTCCGGTGGCGGGACACGGCCGTGCCGTCGGGGCCCGGCAGGTCGACCCGGATCCTGGCCCCGAGGGCAGCGCGGTTGGTCCGGGTCCCCACCAGCTTGATCGTCAGCCAATGGTGGCCGTAGCCCGGGTTCTGAAACAAGACGCTGTGCGCCCGGTCGCCCGGGACGGCGCCGCCGGCTTGGAGGAAGATGTCGGCGTCGCCGTCGCGGTCCCAATCGGCGAAGGCAATGCCATGCCCCTTCTGGAGGTGGCCGGTCCCCGTGGCCGCGGTGATGTCCTCGAACCGCCGGCCGCCCTCGTTGCGAAACAGCACGTTCGGCATCAGAGCCAGGTACGAGGGCTTGCCGGTCCCCAGGTAGATGTCCAGGAATCCGTCATTGTCCAGGTCGCCGAGGTTCGAGCCCATCGGCAGGACGACTCGGTCCAGGCCGACCTCCGCTGTGACGTCGCGAAAGGGCCTCATCCCGCCGGTGTTGCGGTAGAGCCGGGGCCGCTGCCCAGTCGTCGACCGGCCGAGTTGGTCCGCGATGACCTCCGAGAGCGTCGAAAGGTAGGGGTTGACCCACAGGTCAAGCCGCCCGTCGTTGTCGTAGTCCCAGAACCAGCAGGCGAAGGAGTCGCCCGGCCCGGTGACCTGGAGCACGGTGGCGACGTCGACGAACGTGCCATCGCCCTGGTTGTGATAAAGCCGGTTGGGCTGACCCAGGTTGGAGACGTAGAGGTCGGGCCGGCCGTCGTCGTCGTAGTCGCCCCAGGCCACCCCCTTGCCGAATCGATCGTTGGTCACGCCGGCCGCGACGGCGACGTTTTCAAAAGTGCCCTTGCCCCGGTTGTGGTACAGCCGGCCGCGGTTGCGTACGTCGGGGCGTCTGGGATCGAACTCTCCAGCGACGTAGAGGTCGACCAGGCCGTCGTTGTCGTAGTCGGCCCAGCCGGCCGCCTGGGTGGCGATCGGCTCGCCCAAGCCGGCCGACAGGGTGACGTCCTCGAAGGCCCCGCCGCGATTGCGCAGGAGCGACATCCGCCGGGGGACCTCCCAGGCGCCTCGGAGCATCAGGATGTCGAGCGCGCCGTCGTTGTCGAAGTCAGCGTGGCAGGCGTTCAGCGACAGGACTTGATCGGTCAGGCGCGCCGACTCGGAGACGTCTTCGAAGGTGCCGTCGCCGCGGTTGCGCAGCAAGAGCGCCCCCCGCTCGGGTTCGGTGGTCGGCATGAAGACGTCCAGCCGGCCGTCGCCGTCGAAGTCGTCGACCAAGCAGCCGCCGGCCATCGACTCGCCCCGCGCGTTGAGCCCGACCCGCGACGCCACGTTGACCATCCGGCGCGGGTCGCCGACCGCGGCGGCAAACCGGCCCAACGGCAGGAGGAGATCACGAGGAACACCCTTGGGGTACTCACCCAGCGTCATATACGCGACGTTCAAAAGCCACTGGATGCCCAAGTCCTCCGGCTGCTGGCGCAAGTAACGCGTGAAGTGCTCGATCGCCTCGCGCGAGCCAGCAGTCCGGCGATGGACGGCCTCGGCCGCGAGGGGGAAGATGCAGCTCGCCTCATTGCAGCAGGCCACGCAGTTCTCGGTCTCGCCGCGACGCAGGGCGGCGACGCCCCGCAAGGCATCGAGTTTTGCGCGGAACAGGGCTGGCCGGGCTGGATCGGCGGTCTGCGCCAGGGCAAACTGCTCGCTCGCCTCGATCCATTGACCCTCGGTCATCAGAAGCGAGCCGAGGAGTAGATGGAGGTCGGCCGCCGTCGACGGGGTGGCTGGCGCGCCGGGCGGCAGGCTGGCGAGCTTGGTTTGCAGATAGGCAATCCCCCGGCGGCCACGCCCCACGACTGAGTCCCGAACTTGCGCCAGGGACGCGGGGTTGTCGATCGGCATCGAAAAGCGAATAGCCGCCGGGTAGCCGCTGTCGTCGAACCAGTCGTCCCACGCGGGCCGGTTGTCCCCCGCGGGGGCCGCGCGCGGCGCCACAGGCGGCGGAGCGGATGATCGCCATGACCTGGCCGCGAGCCATCGTCGTGCCCGCGAAGGCAACGTCGCCGGATTCGGATCGGTCAGGGCGATGGACGTTCCCAGCGCCAGGACCGCCAGCACGATGCCGATCAGAGAAGCCTTCAGGACCGCGCGAGCGGCGAAGGCCCGCCAGGTGGGCCGATGAGAAGCCGGGCGCGCATCTCTGCGACGTCCATCCGGGATTTGGTGTGCCGCTCCCGCTCCCATCCGGTTTCTTCGCCGGTTTCAACTCGCCGGCGGCCTCATGGAGACGGCTCGACGCCCTTGCCACTCGCCCCGATGATCCGGATACGTCGTCCGATTCGAGACATTTCACACGCCGGCGTCACCTCAGGAAGGTCTGTCATCCGGAGACGGGTCCTATTCTCCTTTGACGATGGGGGGGCGTCAAGGAAGATCATCGCCAGCGGTGCATTCGCGTTTCTGTGGTCGTACCACCGCGCGATGTCAGGTCGGGAGCCAGGTGCGGTGGACCCGACGCCCTGGAAGTGTCCCCAGATTCTCGACTCCGATCTTGCGACCGAGGTCCTGACGGCATTGGCCTTAACCGACTGGATGGGTGGGGCCCATTCAGTTCGGAACGGTTCGGTCGGAAGGGACCGAAGCCGCTTTATGGGTGCAGCTTTCATCCAGCATAAGATCACGCATGGATTCAATGCCATCACCCATCCCTGATGCCATGTCAACTGCAGAGGTCTTTGGCACGGCCCTGCATCGCGATTTGGCCGCTTTTCCGCCCCGTGGTTGAAGCTCTTGACAGGTCAGTCCTCGGCGTGGAACCTGAGTGATAGGACGGCAATCCCGGTGCGAGGTATCATTATGCCGCTGCTGGATCACTTTCACACGCCACTGGACGAGCGTTACCCCTGGGAATCGTTTCACTCCGGGTGGGCGACTCGCATCGCCGATCAGCTGAGCGAGCGGGTGCCGGCCGAGTTCGTGGTGGCCGAGCAGACTCATTCGGGCAACCATCTGGAAATCGACGTTGCCACCTTCGAAGACTCCACCGCGCCACCACAGACTGAGCCGGTGAGCCCGGCCGTGGCTCTCGCCCCAACTTGGGCGCCCCCGGCGCCGGCCCAGGTGGTGCCGGCCATCTTTCCGGATACCTTCGAGGTGCGCGTCTTCTCGACGATGGCGGGACTCACCTTGGTAGCGGCCATTGAATTGATCAGTCCCGGCAATAAGGACCGGCCCGAGGAGCGTCAGGCATTCGCGATCAAGTGTGCTTCCTATCTCCACCAGGGAGTAAGCTTGATCATCATCGACATCGTCACGAGTCGGCGAGCCAACCTGCATAATGAGATCGTCGCGCTCATGCCGTCAGCGCGCGGGTCCGAGATGCCCGCGCAGGCGGCCCTCTACGCCGTCGCTTACCGGCCGGTCCTGCGCCGGGGGTGCGCCGAGATCGAGATCTGGCCCGCCCCTTTCTCAATCGGGGATCCCCTGCCGGAACTCCCCTTGCGCCTGACCGGCGACCTTTTTGTACCCGTCGATTTTGAAGCGAGCTATCAGGAGGCCTGCCGGCGGCGACGGCTGGCCTGAGCAGCTCAAGCGAGCGATGTCGCCGTCCGATTCCCGTCATCCTCTCGTGTGGCTGGCGCGGAGATGAGGAGGCGAGAGGGGCCGTCTATGCATAATGCGGAAGGATGCACAATCCGGAGAGGGGAACATTACCCAAATCACCCAGATTGCGGCATTATCCAGGGATATCCCCTTTCGCCTTCCCCAGGGGGTGGGCCCGGTTGAACTCGAGGATGGCCGCCTTCTCCCACGGTTCGAGCCACCAGTCGCGAGGGACCAGGGCGTTGTGCTCGTTGGCCGACCCGTAGCGTGTCCTCCAGTCGTGGAACTTGCTGGCGGCGATGCCGAGCCAGCCGATGATGCGTCGCACGGGGATCGCGGTGCGTTCGGCCCAGTGCCGGACGAAGTCGATGATGGAGGCGCGGGTATCGTGGGGAACCCAGACTCCGTTCAGAGCTCCCCAAGCTCTTTTTTTAGTTTGATATGTTCTTCCATCAATTCCGCGACGACCTCGTTCTTGCGCTGGAGCTGGTCGCGCAGCGCGGCGATGGTCCGCTGGAGGTGGCCGTCAGGAGTGCCGTTCTTCCGCTCGAAGGCCGCCGGGCCGTTCTCGAAGAACGGCTTCTGCCAGAGGTAGAACAACGTGGGCGAGAGCTGATGCTCATCGCAGAGGTCGGAGACGGGGACGTGGTCGATCAGAGGACGCCTCAAGATGGCGACCTTCTCGACAGGCGTAGAGTTCTTTCGGGGCTTCCGCATGGGAGAAACTCCTTCCGAGTTGTACTAGAACTCGGACATGGCGTTTCTCCATTTCCGGCTGAAGCAAGACACTTGGACTTCAGGTGCCCGTGTCTTTCGGAACGAGATAGCCGGATCCAAGCTGGGTCCCGACCACCCCTACACGCTCCGGATCCGCAACAACCTGGCCAACGCGTTCAGATACGACACCGAAGCACGTTCGGGACTCGCGGGGCTCGGAGGAGCTCCAGGGCCGTCTCTTCGGAACGCGGCGGCAAGGTCCGATAATGCGCACCTATGTTCTATCGAGCTGACTTGAGGTGCCTGTGCCGGTCACAGGACCGAGCACAGTTCCATGGACCGCGGTGGATCGGGTGCCAGGTCGGGTCAAACCGAACAGCGATTGCAGGCGCCCGCAAACCGGCCCAGCCAGCCATCAGCACCATCCCGGTGGGCGCCGGTTGAGCCTGCCGATCAGCCGTGCGGCGGTCCAGAGCCTGATCAACCCCAGGACCCGGCCCACGAAAGGGACAGAGCCAGTCTGGAAGGATGGATAACGGAGGCCCCGTTGCCGGCGCGAGCGGCGTCGGTGAGAGAGGACGGTCGCGCACAGACGGATTGGATTTGGGCTCGGCCGCGGCCACACTCACGCGCCGATCGGACGAGTCGCCTGGGCCCTGGATCTGCACCCACAAGAACGCGATTGCACCCCATCGCCAGTCGAGCCGACCGCGCCGTCCGTAACGGCCTTGTGTCTCGGGACGCTCCACGGTTATTACCTCGGCATGAGAGATGGCCGAGATACGAGCCCGACGCGCCAGCGAGTGCCTGACGGGCTCTCCGCGAAATTCCCTCGCTGGCGCGTCGGGCTCGTAGGAGGTTCTTCCTTGCCGGGGTAATTTGACAAGGTCGGCGCGCCGGTGGTCCGGCACCGAGTGGCCTGCGTCGGGCATGGGATGAAATGCGGGAGATGGAAGCGCGCAACCGAGCTGATCGCGAACGCCGGCATGAGATCACCGTCGGCCACCCCGGATGAGACGATCGCGCCGTCCGCTGAATGGGATTCCTGACCGGATGGTTCGCCATGGATTTCTCGATGCGTTGGCGCCGGGTCTGCTGGCTCTTCTTGGGCACCGGCCTACTCGCACTGGGCTGGGGAGCATGGTGGATCCGCGCGGAGCGTCGGTTCCAGACCGGTCTGGAGGATGCGAGGGCCCGGATCGCCTCGGGTCAGTTGGAAACTGCGCGCCTCTGGCTGGCCGAGCAGTCGGCAAGGCGGCCCAAACATGCCGAAGCCGCTTACCTGCTCGGGATCTGCGAAGAGGCAGCGGGACGCCCCGAGGCCGCTCTGAGCGCGTGGGCGCGGGTGCCGCTCTCATCTCGATGGGGATCGAACGCCGCCGTGGCGCGCGCCCGCCTGCTGATCCACGGCCTGGGACGGTTCGCGGATGCCGAGGCAGTCCTGACCGCCGCGTGGGCCGGCCTCGGACCGCGCGGCGCCGAGTTGCGCTCGTTGTCCACCCAGCTCTTCTACTGGGAGGGCCGGCTGGATGAGATCCGTCGGCTTCGCCAGGAAGCCTGGAACACCTCGTCCGACCAGGCGGGCGACCTTCGCTCCCTGTGGCTCATCGACAGCTCGGTGCTGATGATGGACCAAGTTCGAGCCACCGTCGAGCAGGCGGCGAGGAAGGCGCCTGACGACGACCGCGTCTGGCTGGCGCGCGCGAACCTCGCGCTGCTTTCAGGGCAGTTTCCCGAGGCGGCCCGATGGCTGGACTCTTGTCGGAATCGGCGTCCCGAGGATCCCGTCGTCTGGCGAGCCTGGCTCCGGTGGGCGCGCGCCGCCGATTCGATCGAGGAGGCGCGCCGGGCCCTCGCGCACCTGCCGGCCGAACGGTTTTCGCTCGCCGAGATGCTGGCTCTCCGTGCGTGGTTCGCCAACCGCGAAGGTCACGCCGATCAAGAGCGGACAGCACTCGAGCAGTTGATCGACCACGCACCCGGTGACACGCAGGCCCTGGAACGCCTGGCGGTGTTGGCTGCGGAGTCGGGCCAATCCTGGCGCGCGCGCGAGCTGCATCGCCGCCAGGCCGACATCCATCGGGCCAGGGAGCGGTATCTGCGCCTGCTCGAACCCGGCAAGACGATCACGCAATTCACCGAGCTCGCCAGCTTGGCCGAGGAATTAGGGCGGGGCTTCGAGGCGCGGGGCTGGTGGTTCCTGGCGGCGCGATCCCAGCCCGGGCCGGTCGCGACGTCGGCGGTGGAGCGGCTGGGCCTCCCACGACCCGACCCCCACCTCCCCGCCGGCAAGACCCTGGCCTTCCATCTGGGCGACGTCGCGGGCTGGCCTGTCAACAAACCTGCCTCATCAGCGGGCGGTCCGGCACCGGCACCGCACCCCTCCCGGCGAGCTGCCGAGGTCGCCACGGTCGTGAGCGCGCCCGAGTTCCGGGACGACGCCGCGTCCGCGGGCCTGCGGTTCGTCTTCGACAACGGCCGATCGTCGCTCCGCCAGCTTCCCGAGACCATGGCCGGCGGTGTCGGCTTGCTGGACTACGACAACGATGGTTGGCTCGATGTCTTCGTGGTTCAAGGTGGTCCGTTCCCCCCTCAACCCATTCAACCTCCCAACGGCGACCGATTGTTCCACAACCGCGGCGATGGTACGTTCGAAGACGCGACCGAACGATCCGGCCTGGCCCGAATGGCGGGAGGTTACGGCCATGGCGTCGCCGTCGGCGACGTCGACAATGACGGCCGCCCCGACCTCTTCCTCAGCCGCTGGCGGTCGTATGCCCTGTACCGCAACCGAGGGGACGGGACCTTCGAGGAGATCACGGATCGCGCCGGGCTCGGGGGCGATCGCGACTGGCCCACCTCGGCCGCGTTCGCCGATCTGGACAACGACGGCGATCTCGACCTTTACGTTTGCCACTACCTCGTCTGGGACGCCGAACATCCGACTCTCTGCGAGCGTCCGACCAAATCCGGTGTGGCGATCGACCCCGACCGGCGCTACGATTATTGCATGCCCAATCCGTTCCCCGCACGGCCGGATCATCTGTTCCGCAACGATGGGGGCCGGTTCGTGGACGTGACGGCCCAGGCCGGCATTGTCGATCGCGACGGGCGCGGATTGGGAGTGGTGGCGGCGGACCTGGACGAGGACGGTTGGATCGATCTGTTCGTCGCCAACGACTCGACGGCCAACTACCTCTGGCACAACCGGGGAGGGATGAAGTTCGAGGAGGCGGGCGTCGCCAGTGGCGTCGCCTGCAACGCCCAGGGGGCGTTCCAGTCGGGCATGGGTACGGCCGTCGGCGACCTGGACGGGGACGGCTTACCCGACCTCACCGTCACCAACTTCTACGGCGAGTCCACGACCTTCTTCCAGAACCTGGGCCAGGGGTTGTTCGCCGACCGGACCACGGCGATCGGCCTGGCCGGTCCCAGCCGGTACCTGCTGGGCTTCGGTATCGTCTTGCTCGACGCCAACAACGACGGCCAACTCGACCTGGTCCAAACGAACGGCCACGTGGACGACCATCGGCCGGATTTCCCCCTCGAGATGCCGGGGCTGCTCTTGATCGGCGGGGATCAGGGACGCCTGGTCGACGCCACCCCCAGGGCGGGGCCGGTCTGGACCGTCCCGCGGCTGGGCCGCGCCCTGGCCGCGGGCGACCTCGACAACGACGGCCGCCTGGACCTGGTGTCGGTGCCGCAGAACACGCCGCTTGTCTTCTTCCACAACCAGACCGCCAGCGCGGGCGGCCACGCCGTCTCATTCCTGCTGGAGGGGACCAAGTCCAATCGCGACGGCGTGGGCACGGTCGTGACCGTCACGGCCGGCGGCCGGCGCCGTCGCGCCTGGCGTTACGGCGGCGGCAGCTATCAGTCGGCCTCCGACTCACGCCTCCATTTCGGTCTGGGCCAGGACCGAATCGACGGAGTCGAGGTGCGTTGGCCGTCGGGTCGCGTCGCTCGCTTCGCGCATCTGGAGGTCGACCGCTGCTACCGCTTGAAGGAGGGAGACCCGATGCCCACCCCGTTGCGAAGTCCCCGCCGCCGCTGACCTGGGCCGATCGGTCCGCGCGCGGCGTCGTGGCGTTCGACCCCGAGAACACCACCGAGAACCGGCGAGGCGGAGCTCGCCGCCGGGCGAGAGGGCGTGATCGTCGGTTGCTCTTCCACGATTCGCTCCCGGGGATGGATCGGCCGGCAACCCGGACCCGGTTCCGGACGCCTTGACAGGTCGCACCGGCCCTGCCACGATCAATCATCCGCCAGTCGGATACCCGTCGCGAGGGAGCAGACCCCTATGACGAGCCAGGACTCCGGCCAGGACGAGGCGGGCCCGGCCAGTTCCGCTTCGGAGCATCGCGCCGGCGGGAGCCTGGGGCCTCTTTCCATCCTGGTCCTTTCCTCCTGGTGCGGGCTCGTCGCGGGGCTGCTCGAGGTCGGCATCATCCTCCTGCGCAAACGATATGCGGATTTAAATCATTTTTACGGAATGAGCGATCAATTCGTCTGGCTGGTCCCCCTGGGCGATCTGCTGATCTTCGTGGTCGTGGGCCTGGTCCTGTCGCTGGTCGTCCGGTGCGGGATGCGGGGCCGGAGGAGGGCGACGCGGGTCCTGGCGACGCTCGCCTTGCTCCCGCTCTTGTGGGCGGCGTTTCCCCGCATCTTCGGCGCCGCCTTATTGCTCTTGGCGATGGGCGTGGCGGCCTGGCTGGTCCCGGCCCTGGAGCGGCGCGCCGCCGGGTTCGCCAGGCTGGTTCGCCTCAGCTTCCCCGTCGCCGCCGGCCTGTTGCTGATCCTCGCGGGATCGTGCTGGGCGGCCGGAAAGCTCAACGAGTGGCGCGAGGCGTCGCGGCCGCTGCCGTCGGCGACGGCTCCCAACGTCCTCTTGATCGTCCTGGACACGGTCGGGGCCGGCCATCTCAGCCTCTTCGGTTACGATCGTCCCACCAGCCGCACGATCGATGAGCTGGCCGGCCGTGGGATCTGCTTCAAGCGGGCCCAGGCGACCTCGTCGTGGACCCTGCCATCTCATGCGAGCATGTTTACCGGACGATGGCCTCACGAGCTTTCGACCGGCTGGGCCACGCCCCTCGATGCGGCGCCGCCCACCGTGGCCGAATACCTGGGGGCCCGCGGCTACGCCACGGCCGGCTTCGCCGCCAACCTGGCCTATTGCGCGACCGACTCGGGATTGGCGCGCGGGTTCACCATCTATCGCGATTTCATCTTCCCGAAGCTCACCGTACTCTACCTGACCGCGCTCGGCTCGCGCCTGGTGGATGGGTTCCAGGGGGTCGAGTCGGTCTTCACCTATGCGACCGGCAACCCCGTGCTGCGATCCCCGGCCGATCTGGTCTGGCGGCTGTTCGGGAAGGGTCGCAAAGATGCGGCCCTGGTCAATCGCGAGTTCCTCGGCTGGCTCTCAGGTCGCCGGCAGCGGGATCGACCGTTCTTCGCGTTCCTGAATTTCTATGACGCTCACACCCCATATGAGCTCCCGGCGACGGGCAATCGTCGCTTCGGCACCGCCCGGAGCAATGATCGGGAAACGGACGTCATCCGCGATTGGAATGAGATTTCAAAACGCCGGCCTTCCCGGCGCGAGATCGCCCGCGCGCGCGACGCGTACGACAACTGCGTCGCCCATCTCGACGAGCAACTGGGCGTCTTGATCGATGAGCTCAAGCGCAGGGCCGTCCTGGAACGGACCTGGGTGATCATCACGGCCGACCACGGCGAGAGCTTCGGTGAGCATCCCGGCGTGTTCGGGCATGGAACGACACTCTACCAGACCGAGAGCCATGTCCCGTTGGTGGTCATCCCTCCGGGCGGGGCCGCGGCGCCGAAGGTCGTCACCGAGCCGGTCAGCCTCCGGGACCTGGCGGCCACGATCGTCGACGTCGCGGGCTTCGCGGCCGGCTCGCCGTTTCCCGGGGTTTCCCTGGCCCGGTTCTGGGCAGCATCCTCAGGGGCGGCGGTCTCCGATCGGCCAGGCCCCAGCCCGGCGTTTTCCGAATTGGCGCCCGAAATTCCGATCTATGCCAATTCCCCGCGATCCCACCTCCAGGCCTGGCCGGTGGCCACCCTCATCGAGGGGGTCTGGTCGTATACGCGGCGCGACGGCGATCGTCTGGAATTACTCTTCAACTTGGGGGAAGACGCTGGCGAGCTCCGCAACCTTGCCAATGACCCCGCCCTACAACCCACGCTCGAGCGGATGCGCAAAGCCCTCGGCCGGCTCACGGGCGGCCCGCTCACGTTCGACCGCTTCAATCCCTGATGAGCGGCTTTCCTGGACTCGTTGCGACCTCGGCCAATCGTTGCCGCGTGCGGACAGTCAACAATGACCGTCGATCCGGTGTGCCAGAATACCGAGGGACTCGATCGGCACTCCCTGGACGTTCCCGGTCCTGCGTCGCCGGTCCGAGTCGTCCTGGCTTCAAGCGTGGCCGTTGTCGCGCTGGCCGTATCGTGGCTGGTCTATTCGGCGAAACCGTCTCGTCCCCTGTCCGCAGCCGACCGGGCCGGGCGGCTCCTGACCGTCGATCGGCCGTTCCCAGTGGAGGGGCGATTTGCAGGGGACCCCTATGTCGGCCCCAAGGTCTGCGCGGAATGTCATCCTGGGGAAGCCGCGCTTCACTCGCGATCCGGGCATGCCTTGACCCTGTGGCCGGCAGGCCGGCGGCTCGTGTCCCGGCGCTTGGATGGGACGACCATCGCGGACCCCGAGAGCCCGGGAGTCTCCTGGAGCTATCGATACCGTGATGGTCATTTATACATAGAGCGCCGGGCGCCGAACCAGGTCGAGGAATGCATCGCGGACTATGCGTTCGGCTCGGGCCGTCACGCCACGACCTTCGTGAGTGTCATCGACGCCGAGATCCCGGCTATCCTCGAGCATCGGCTCACCTTTTTCGCACAAGAGGGCACGCTGGCTCTCACTCCCGGCCAGGACGTGCGGCCACCGCCGCCGCGTTTGACGCCCAACGGCCATGTACCCCCGCCACCCGTCGCTCGGAAGTGTTTCGATTGTCATTCCACTCAACTCTCCGCGGGCGGCCACCAGCGGATTGACGAGGCGATGATGATCCCCAATGTCTCTTGCGAGCGATGCCACGGCCCGGGACGGGCCCACGTCGCGGCGGCGCGCCAGGCTGACTCCAACGCCCAGCTCGCGCTCCCCTTGGGTCCGGGCCGATGGACTTCTGCCGAGCTCGTGCGTTTCTGCGGCGAGTGCCACCGCCACCCTGACGGGCCCCGACCCGCCCGAATCCGTCGCGGCGACACGATGCTGGCCCGGTTCCAACCCATCGGCCTGAGTCTGTCGAGGTGCTACGGTCGGAGCGAGGGCCGGCTCAGTTGCGTCACCTGCCATGACCCCCATGCGCGGCCCTCCTCGAACCGTGCCGAGTACGACACGATCTGTCTGAACTGTCACGGTGGTCGTGACGGCTCGCTTGAGCTACCGCCAAACCCACTCCTCCCCCGCGTGGTCTGCTCAGTCTCGCCGCGGGATCGCTGCGTCGATTGCCACATGCCGCGTGTCGCGGTCGACCCCGGCCAACACGTCCGGTTCAGCGACCACTGGATCCGGATTCACCGATCGGAGGAACCTTCGCCGTGATGGAACGGTTCTGTGCCTCTGTCGAGAAGGTCTTTGGACTGGGGGCACCAGTCCCGGCAAGCTCACGTCCCCGGCCTTCCGCCTCCAAGCACACGGTTCCGGTCTTCCGACTCATGGTCGAGCTCCTGTCGATGGCAACCTGGATGCGCGCCGGATCGCTCGCGCACGATCAAGAATCCGGGTGGGTGTGTCCAACCCGTTGGCCCGATCGCTCGGCGCCACTCCCCTCAAGGCGAGACCGGCCCTGTCGTGCCGCTCAGGTCTTGGTCTTGAGCGGCCCCTTGGGCGTGGCCTTGTCCGTGGTGACCCGGTGATGATGCCGCATGGGCACCACCTTGATGAAGAATTGCCGGCTGACCTTGCTCAGGTGGCCGATGTCGTCGACAGCGCGGATCCGGAACGCGTGGACCCCCACACTCAACGGCGTGGAGATCGTGATCTTGTAATCGTTGTTCCTGCGGACCTTCGCCTGCCCCACGACGTCGCCCTGGGCATCGATGATCTGCATAGACGTGTGGAAATGGTACGTGCCGGACAAGGTCGGGTGCTTGAGTGGCGTCTTGATGTGCTGGGCATTGGCCTGGATGCCGATGTTCCGGAGGATCCGCGGCAGGATCGGCGGCGGCATGGGCCGTCCCACGGCCAGCGCGGTCTGAAGCACGAGCGTATAGTCGTTGGTCCCCAGGAAAACCGGCTCCGGACTGGCCGTGTCGACCTGCGTGACCCACTG
This sequence comes from Isosphaeraceae bacterium, assembly GCA_021324445.1. Classification (GTDB taxonomy): domain Bacteria; phylum Planctomycetota; class Planctomycetia; order Isosphaerales; family Isosphaeraceae; genus JAJPJC01. The sequence continues at coordinate 46,176 of JAJPJC010000152.1, read as the reverse complement.
GTTCAGCGCCGTTTTCAGGCCCTGGATCGAGTCGGCGGGCGCGTGGGTCGCGCGCAACACCGCGGTGAAGGCGAAATTCAGCACGCGGAGATCCGTCGGTCTGAGCGACTGGTGGGGTTCGATCTGGCGGAGCTCGATGTTGTAATTGTCCAGAGCCTTGGACGGTGGTCGGTCGATCGCGTCCATCAAGTCGTAGAGCGAGCCCTGGACCTGCTGGATCTCGTCTCTCGGCAGGAAGCGACCCGGCCGGATCCGCTCCAGATAGTAGGGGAGCCGGTTGATCCGCTGGAGTTTCTGCTCGTAAGTGATTGGTAAATTGAGATTTGTATTAACCTGAAAGCCAAAGAGCGTATTCAGGTTCAGCGTCGGGGCCAGCAGCGCGCGACCTTCGAGTCCTTCGGGGGCAGGGACAAACCGACGGCGGTCCATCGCGCGGATCTCCTCACTCGGCATGAGTCATGAGTCATGAGCCCGGAGACCGGAGCCGCACCGGCCGCCGAAAGGTGGTGGACCGCGGACCGGTTGGTCGCAGCGCGTGCGAGCCGAGCCGCTCGACCGGCAAGTGAGACGCCGAGTGAGCCAGTTCGAGCCCGGCATTCCGGAGAACATGAGATGTCGGTAAGGCCCCCGTCCCTGGGAGCGCCGGGTTGTCTTACCAGATTCCGCGGGGTCTGCCTAGCCGGTTTGGGGCGGATCGGCTGCGGCGCTGCGGCTCGATTCTGGAGCCCCATGCAACCGGGCAAGCGGCACCGCTTGCCGCCTCACTCCGGGTTCCTGCTCACCTGCTGCTCGGAAGGTGATCGAGATCCCCGCGCATTGGATCAGTCGTGGGAGGCGCTGCGGTAATCCATGGTCCGTAGGACGTTGCGCCCCAGGGGCTGACAGATTCAACCCGAAGACGACCCGGCGTGCGCAGCCGCGGCGCGGCGAGCGCACCCGGCGGGTCCGCGTGCGACCAGGAGCCACGGACCCGGGACGAACCGGCGAACTTTTCTTCACTGGACGACGAAATACAATGAAGTAGATAACGAACCGGGGGTCGGCCTCTCGGAGAAAGGATAACGACACGAATGTCCCTGTCTTGGAAGCTCGGTCGGATTGCGGGGATCGACGTCTCCGTGCACCCGACGTTCTTGCTCGTGCTGCTCTTGCCGTGGCCGTTGTTGCTCATCCTGTCGCTTTTTGGCTGCGTGCTGCTCCACGAACTGGGGCATGCCCTGATGGCCCGGCGGTTCGGCATCGGGACACAGGACATCACGCTCTACCCGATCGGGGGCGTCGCGCGGCTGCGGCGAATGCCTCGGGCTCCCGGTGCGGAGCTCCTGATCGCGCTGGCGGGTCCGGCGGTGAACTTTGCCATCGTCGCGGCCCTGACGACACTGGCCTTCCTCGGGCTGGATCATCTCCTCGCCCAGACCCTGGCCGTCGCCTTCAGTGGCTTCGGCTGGGATCCGATCGACGTCGCGATGGCGGTCGGGGATTATCTGTCCCAGGTCATGTACATCAACCTGGGCTTGGGACTCTTCAACTTGATCCCGGCTTTTCCGATGGACGGCGGCCGCGTGCTGCGGGCCTTGCTCAGTGGCTGGCTGGGCCGCGCTCCGGCGACGACGATCGCCGCCACGATCGGGCAGACACTCGCCGTCTGCTTCGGCATCTTCTCTCTGTTGGTCGGGAACCCACTGCATGTGGCCCTGGCGGCGTTCATCTTCTTCGCCGCCCGCGCCGAGGAGACGCACGTCCTGGCCGACGAGCGGCGGCGCCAGGCCCCGGCCGGCCAGGGTGAGGGTATCTGGGTCGCGCCGCCCGGCTACCGATGGGTCCATCAAGGCAACGGGGTCTGGCAGCTCGCCCCCGTGGTCGTCCGCTTCGCGGATCCGTCGCCGGATGGTTCGCGCTGGCGTTTCTGAGCGTCGCGCGGGGCGAGCGAAGCGGAGGAGCACCTCGCCATGGAGCTGACCCCAATCGTCGAGCTGGGTGTCTCGGAAGCCTACGAGATCCTCACCGGCCACTTCGGCATCACCGACTTACCGCCCCTGGATTCTCTGGAAAACGAGGACTGGGGGCGGGACTATCTCCTCAGCCGTTTCCTGGAGCTGCCCCGCTCGGCCCTCGCCGAAGCGGGGCTCTCACTCATGTAGGTCAGGCTTGAGCCTGACGCGGAAAGCGGCCAGGGCCGGATCCTCGTCCTGTCAGGCTCAAGTCTGACCGACGACCGTGGCGTGAGCTGGAGGCGGAAAGCGGCCAGGGCGGGATCTCCGTCCTGTCAGGCTCAAGCCTGACCTACGATGATGCCGGCGTAGCGACCATCACCAGCCGAGCGGCCGTGTAGTTGACCAGGTCGCCGTGATCGCGGGCGACCGCTGCCAGCCGTTGGGGATTCCCGGCGCGCTGGCAGAGCTGGGCCACACCGGGACAGAACAAGGCCGAGTCGGGTAGGCCGGCAAGCCAATCCGAGGCCACCCCGATCGCCTCTTCGAGCCGCCCCAGGCGGACCAGCAGGTTGACGAGCGTCTGGGCTGGGATCGTCTTCTGGTTCTCGGCCGGTTCGGCTCCGGGCGACCCCAGCTTGGCCCGGAAGTGATCGATCGCCGCCTGGACGTCCTGGCCGAGCAGGGCCCGAAGATACAGGCGATGATCGTCGAAAACCCGCTCGAACGGGGGCGGGCCCTCGAACTGGAGCCGAGGCGCCAGCCGGCGGCCATACTCGGTCAGGTCGACGGCCAGGGCAATCACCTGGGGGTCGGCCACCACCAGGGCCATCCGCACCACCGAGGCCAGGTGCGAGATGTCGATGTGGTACGCGTCGTCGGCGAAGAGCCAGTCGCGGCCGTGGAGCAGCTCGGCGATCGTCGCCGAGGCCGGCGGAAGTTCCTGGCCTCGGGCGGCGATCTCGGACCGCAGGTTGGCCGCGAGGTCCCGATGGAGGCGGCCGATCAGACGCTCGGCAGCGGCGGCGCGCACCGCCTCGTCGGTGGGCGGCAGTTGCTCGAAGGCCGAGATCGCCGCACAGGTCCCGTAATGCTCCAGGATCAGCTCGAAACCCCGGCGCGGGTTGACCCCATGCTGGAACGCGACTTCGATGACCGCGCCGAGCCGATCGTCGTTGTCCTGGGGTTGGTAGGCGCGGATCGCCTGCGCGATCGGATCGGTCTCGCCGATGGCCCGGTAATACGCCCAGGCCGTCGGGATGTCCCCGGCGTCCAGGTACTTGGCGCCGACCTGGCGGATCGCATCGACATATTTCTCTTCATAGTGCGTCCGCACGGGCTCGGGCAGCTCGGCGAGGGGGCCGATCGCGATCAGGGGCAACCCCAGTTCGTGCCGCGCGCGCAGGAGCAGGGCATCGAGCAGGGCGCGATAGTCGCCCGCGGCGTCGAGGTGCTCGGCCAGTCGCTCCAGCGCCGCCAGGGGGCCGGCGGCGCGCAAGGCCGCCTCGACCGACTCAAAAGCGGCGTCCCCCCACGGGGCTGCCGGTTCGGTCGCGACGGCTGCGTTCCCAGCGTCACTCATCGCTACGGGTCCTTCCGCTGTGGGTCCGTTGCCGGCCTGCCGAGAGGCTGGACCTCCTTCTGCACCCCGTGCGAGCGCTTCCAGGCCGGCCAGCAATTCCTCTGGTAGCAGTCGACCAGCAGGTCGCGGGCTTCCTCCACCGAATCGGTGAGCCGCAGCAGGTTCAGGTCCTCGGGGCTGATCGTCCCCTCGGCGAGCTGGGTGTCCTCGATCCAGTTCATCAGGCCCTGCCAGTAGGGGCGGTGATAAAGGATAATCGGGAAGCGATGGACCTTGCGAGTCTGAACCAGGGTGAGGGCCTCGAATAACTCGTCCAGCGTACCAAATCCGCCCGGGAAGATCACGAAGCCGTTGGAGTATTTCACGAACATGGTCTTGCGGACGAAGAAGTAGCGGAAGTTGACCGCGAGGTTGGTGTAGGGGTTGCCGGCCTGTTCCGAGGGCAGCTCGATATTGCAGCCGATCGACAGGCCGCCGGCCTCGTAGGCCCCGCGATTGGCCGCCTCCATCAGCCCGGGGCCGCCGCCGGTCATCACGGCGAAGCCGCGATGAGCCAGCAGACCACCCAGCCGCCGCGCCGCCGCGTACATCGGATGCGATTCCCCGAACCGCGCCGAGCCGAAGATGCTCACGGCGGCGCCGACCTCGGCCAGCGCATTGATCCCGTAGACGAACTCGCCCTGGATCCTCAAGACGCGCCACGCGTCGGTATGGGTGAAGGCCCCCAGGTCCGGCGCCCGCGGGACCGGCTCGACCGGCATCGGCCGGTCGAGTAATTGCTCGTCGGCCGTCCGTCTCAGGTAGGGCCGCGGCGAGCCATTCCCGGGCCCGGCCCAACGGCGCCCCACCACCCCGTTCTTGATGGTCCCTTCGGCGTAACTCTGCCCCAGGTCCGGGCTGGAATCTCGATTGGCGTCATAGCCCGATACGTCCGACCGCCCCTCACCGTCATCACGTTCCATCGGAACCACCAGGTCTCCCAGAAACCAAAACTCGACTGGCTCATGGCCGGCCGTCTTGTGCAGCCCGGAGCCTTCGGACCGCAACCGGCCGTTCGTCGGCGATCGGGGGACCGGAACTGCGAGGGTCCCTAAAGGTATTGTAGGGCTGTGGTCCCCGCCGACCAACTCCCCATTCCACCGATCGTAGCACGACCGGATACCGATCGCGCCGGGCTCGTTGTAAAATATCATCGCTGGAGCCGTCGCCAAAACCACTCGGAGAACGTCCCCCGTTGAGGAACCGAGCGACAAGTCCCCGGCCATCGACGATCCCCGAGGATCTGTGGGATTCTCCCTTTCTCAAGGCCTGTCGCGGGGAGCCGACCGAGTTCACTCCCATCTGGCTGATGCGGCAGGCGGGCCGCTACATGCCCGAATACCGGGCCGTCCGCTCCAAGGTCCCCTTCCTGGAGTTATGCAAGCGGCCCGAGCTGGCGACCGAAGTCACCGTCACCGCGACCGAGGTCCTGGCGGTCGACGCCGCCATCCTCTTCGCCGACATCCTGCTGATCCTCGAGCCCCTGGGCTTCACGCTGGAATTCGCCCGGGGCGAGGGACCCATCATCCACAACCCCATCCGAACTCCAGCCGACGTCGACCGAATCCGACCGCTCGACGATGCGACTCCCCTGAGCTTCGTGCTCGAAGCCGTCCGCTCCATCCGTTCCACCCTTCGACCCACCACCCCATTGATCGGCTTCGCCGGTGCACACTTCACGCTGGCCTGCTACGCTATTGAAGGCGGGTCATCCCGCCATTATGAGCATGCGAAGTCGTTCATGTATCGCGATCCCGGGGCATGGGACGTCCTCATGGAGCGGCTGGTGGACGCCACAGCCCTTTACCTCGGGGCGCAGGCGGCGGCCGGTGCCCAGGCGTTGCAGGTCTTTGATAGCTGGGTCGGGACGCTCAGCCCGGCGGACTACCGGCGGTTCGTTCAGCCGCACATGACGCGCCTGTTCGCGAAGCTGGACCCGGCCGTGCCGGTGGTCCACTTCGGGACCGAGACCACCTCCCTGCTGGAGTTGCAGCGCGATGCCGGCGGCGCGGTCATCGGCCTGGATTGGCGCGTCGAGCTCGACCGCGCCTGGCAGCGGCTCGGCAGGGAGGTTGCGGTCCAGGGAAACCTTGACCCGGCCGTCCTGCTGGCACCGATCGAGGAAATCGAGAGCCAGGCCCGGCGGATCCTCGACCAGGCCCAGGGGCGCCCGGGTCACATCTTCAACCTCGGACACGGTGTCCTGCCGCAGACTCCCGTCGACCACGTCCGCGCCCTGGTCGAATTCGTTCACACCCACTCGCAGCGCTCACCGGAGAGGATGGCCGACCCCTGAGCACGCGTGCGGGCAATCCAGCCCGCGATCGCTCGATCGGGCGTTGGCGGCCGTGAATCTGGCCCTGACCCATCGTCCGCTCAGGACCGGGCCGCTAGAATAGTTCCGAGAGACCGGTTTCGAGCGAATGCAACCAACCGGGCGCGTCGCCACGCTTGCCCAAGCCCCGAAAAAATCGGCCGCTCACCGGTTTTTTTCGAGCCAACGGGTGGCGCATCGAGTAGGATCGCCGCGCGAGGGCGCGGTGTCCGCCCGGTTTCTTGGCTCGGTTCCCCCGAGGTCGAGGTCCTCTCTGTCGAGGAGATCCTCGGCCGTGCGGTCTTGGCAAGCCCCGTGTGTGCGCAACCGGAGGAGGAGCGAGCAATTTTGGCCGAGCGCATGTGCGATCCCTTGAAATCGGATCGAGTGATCGTGATCGGTGGCGGCCTGTCCGGCCTGGCGGCCGCGCACCGGATCCACGAGCGGTCTGGGACTCTCCGCCGATTGGTCGATCTGACGGTCCTGGAGGCCCGGCCGCGGCTGGGGGGAGTGATCGCGACGGATCGCTTCGACGGCTTCACGCTGGAGTGCGGCCCGGATTCCTTCATCACGAACAAGCCATGGGGTCTGGCGCTGTGCGAGCGCCTGGGGCTGAGCGAGCGGTTGATCGAGACCGATGCCAGCCATCGGCGGTCCTTCGTCGTGCGCAAGGGGCGGCTGGTTCCGGTGCCCGAGGGGTTCGTCTTGATGGCGCCCCAGCGTCTGACCCCGATCTTGACCACGCCGATCCTTTCGTGGCGGGGGAAGCTCCGCATGCTGATGGATTTGGTCCTCCCCCGCCGCGACGACGAGGTCGAGGAGAGCCTGGCGGGCTTCGTGCGCCGTCGTTTCGGTCGCGAGGCGCTGGACCGGCTGGTCCAGCCGCTGGTCGCGGGCATCTACACGGCCGATGCCAAGGACCTGAGCCTCAAGGCGACGCTGCCCCAGTTCCTCGCCATGGAGCGCGACCATCGCAGCCTGATCCTGGCGGCCCGGCGTGAGGCGCGGCGCCGGGGCCCGCGTCACGCGGCGCCCCAGGCGTCGGGGGCGCGGTACGGGATGTTCGTGACCCTGGACGAGGGGATGAGCGTGCTGCCGTCGGCGTTGGCCGCCGCCCTGCCGCCGGGGAGCGTCCGCCTCCACACGGCGGTGCGGCGGATCGTTCGCAACGAGCCGATCTCGCCCTGGCTGGTGGAGTTGCTCGACGGGCCGCCGCGGGAGGCCGACGCTCTCATCCTGGCCACCGAGGCCCACGCCGCCGCGCGGTTGATCGACGCCCAGGATCCCGCCCTGGCACTCCAGCTCCGCGCGATCCCCTATGCCTCGTCGGTCATCGCCAACGTGGCCTACCGCCGCGACCAGATCCAGCATCCCCTGGACGGCTTCGGCGCCGTCGTGCCGGCGATTGAGGACCGGTCGATCCTGGCGGTGTCGTTCTCGAGCGTGAAGTTCGCCAACCGCGCCCCGGCGGGGACCGTCTTGCTCCGCGTCTTCATCGGCGGCGCGGCGCATCCCGAGTTCTGCGAGCTGGATGACCGGGCGATCGAGGAGCTGGTTCGCCGCGAGCTGGGCGAGCTGATCGGCGCGGCCGGCGAGCCCTTGTTCCTGCGGATCGACCGCCATCCCCGGTCGATGCCCCAGTACATCCTCGGCCATCTCGACCACGTCGCCGCGATCCGCCGCAAGCTCGCCTGCCATCCCCGGCTCTACCTGGCCGGCATCGCCTACGACGGCGTGGGGATCCCCGACTGCATCCACGCCGCCGAGACGACCGCCGACGCCCTCCTCGACGCCCTGGCCAACCCGGCCGCCTCCGCCGCGTGAGTCGCGATGCCGATGGAGACGCAACGCATGATCGATGAGGGGCTACCCGACTTCGCCGGCAAGCTCGTGATTGTGCAGCTCCCCGCAGAAGGGCACAGTTGAGCGCTGGTGGACTGCAAGTTCGAGCGCCAGGGCGGTCGCTCGGTCCTCGTCGGGAGGCCATTCACGAACGATGGGGCATTCTGGGCTCGCGAGGCGACCGTCTGCATCCAATGGAGATACGTTGCTTATCATGTGGTCTTCGAGTCTGAAGAAGCCTATCTTGCCAGCTTCGGTGGCGGGCCGCCGACACCCGAGCAGAAGGGATCGTCCCATGGTGGTTGGCTGGGGAGATGGCGCGGTGCCCTCCGGAACTGGCCACAGCCCAAAAGGTCACCAACTTGATGAGGATCAGGAAAGGACGGGAGTGGTGGATAAGAAACGGCGACGACATCAACCTGACCTTCGACTTAAGGCCGAACAGCCCGGCCCTCCACCACTTCCGAGCCTATCTTCGGCGGAGAGACTTCCCGTAAACCGGACGGGTATCGGGGCCCTGTACTCGGACGAGGACATCGCGCTGATGGTCACCATCTGGGACGAGGAGCACGAGCGCGAGTTGAGGAAAGCAAGGAAACGCCAAGGACCTCGACCGGCCAAGCCAGCCCCCTGACCGCCCCCACCAGGCTCGAGCGAATCTGGCCGCCACCATCCTCTGCCCGATCATGCCGATCGGCGCCGAGAGCGGGATGTTTGGACTGGAAGGGTCTCCCAATGCCATGAGGCGTCAAGGCATGCGGTCCGTATTCAGCGATGAGGACATCGCGCTGATGCTCGCCATCCGCCGCGAAGCGGAGGCTCGTGCGGCGAGGGCCGCCACAAGATCTTCACGACCCAAACGGCCCGCCAAGACGCGAGCGGTCAACACGACTCCCAACCCTGAAACGACAGATGGTGAGCGACACAGATCCACCCCATGAAGCCGAGTCGCCATGGCCAAGCGTTTATCCGTCGAGGAGAAGCTCTCCGCCGTTCGTCGACTCCGCGATCAGGACCCCTCACCTCGAGTCACGGCCGAGCTGCGGTCCGCTCTCGCTGACAAGTCCAACCTGATCATCGCCGCCGCGGCGGCGATCGCCGGGGACCAGAAGCTCGCCGATCTGGCCTCCGATCTGGAGGCGGCCTTCGACCGGCTCCTGGTGGACCCGCTCAAGAGCGACAAGCTGTGTCGGGGTAAGCTCGCGATCGTTCAGGCCCTCGACAAGCTCGAGCACGAGCGGCCGGACATCTTCTTGAAAGCCGCACGCCACATCCAGTTCGAGCCGGCCTGGGGCGGTGAGGAGGACACGGCCGCACCCCTGCGCGCCGCCGGCCTGCTGGCCCTGGCGCGGCTGGATGATCCCGGCCTGCTGCCTTTGCTCGTCGATGCGTTGACGGATCCCCAGAAGGAAGTTCGGATCGCCGCGGCGCAGGCTCTGGGCTATCACGGCACCGAATCCGCCGGGCTGCTGCTCCGCCTCAAGACCCGGATCGGGGATCAGGAGCCCGAGGTCCTCTCCGAATGCCTGAGCGGACTTCTCGGTTGTTCGCCCAAGGAGGGCTTGCCTCTCGTCTCGCAGGTTCTCGACTCGGGCAACCCGGGCCTCCGCGAGGCGGCCATGCTGGCCCTGGGCAGGTCGCGCCTGCCCGAGGCGTTCGAGTTGCTCAAGGGCTGCTGGCAACGCAACCCGCTCGGCCCGAAAGAGACCCTTCTGCTGGCCATGGCCATGCTGCGGCTCCCCGCGGCCAATGACTTTCTGCTGGAACTCATCGCAACCGGATCCGAGACCGTCTCCTCAGCGGCTCTGTCGGCACTGATGATCCATCGCTATGATCCCCGCCTGCGCCAGCGGATCGCCGAGGCCGTGGACAAGAGCGGCAGCCGCGTCTTGCGGGCGAAGTTCGAGCGCCACGCCCGAATGGGCGAATGAGGGCGGCCCGGATCGAGATCGAAAGGTCGGCTCAAGGTTCCCGGGCGAATCTCCCCTGGAGCCGGTCGATCTTCATCAGGGCCGTGCCCATCTCGATGATGCGCCGGTCATTTCGCCGGCAGGAGGGCGATGCCCAGGACCTCTTCGATTGTGGTGACATGCCGGACCTGGATCTTCCCCCGGAGATAGTCGGGGATCATGGCCACATCCCGCTCATTCTCCCTGGGGACGACCACCTCACGGCAGCCGGCGTCGATCGCCGCCTGGAGCTTGGCCAAGATGCCGCCCACGCCGAGCACCTTGCCCATGATCGTGATCTCGCCCGTCATCGCGAGGTCGTTGCGCACCGGGCGGCCGGTGAGCGCCGAGACGATCCCGGTGACGATCGTGATGCCGGCTGAAGGTCCCTCCTTGGGCAGGGCCATCATCGTCGCCAGGACGGCCACGTCCTTCTCCTCGGCCCAGTTCGCCGGCAGGCCCAGGGCCTTGGCGTTGACCTTGATGAACTGGGCGGCGGCGGCCACGCTCTCCTTCATCACTTTCTGCATCGAACCCAACGGGATGATCCGCCCCGACCCGCTCGATGCCTGCATCTCGAAGTGGAGGATGATCCCCCGGTCCTCGCCCAGGACGCCCAGGCCGATCACCTCGCCGATTCTGGGCGAGGCCGGCAACTGGACGTGCTGCACCCTCTGGGCATCGCGCAAAGTTGGGACGACCTGGCGTCCTGTCCGCTCGAGCCTGGCCCCGAGGACGGAAGGTCCGAATTCGCCGGGGGCCATCAGGTGAAGCTGGTTGCGGACCCGCTGGCGTCCCTCGACGGCGAGGGTCAGCAATTCGGCCAGCTCGTCGTCGCTCACCTCGCCATGCGGGTACAGGAGTTTGACCAGCCCCGAGAGCACCTTCTCCACGGCCCGGATGTCCCGGCCGGTCACGCCCGAGCCGGTCGCCGAGGTCTCGACCAGCCGGAACCGGGAACGCAGGCCGCCCAGGGTGTCGGTCCGACGTAGCTCGTGCATGATCTCGCAGAAGTAGTCGGTGATGAACCCGTAGTCCTGCGAGACCGAGTCCGGCCCGATCTTGGGGATCTCCCAGCCCGGCACGTAGGCGTGGAGCCGGTCGATGAACGCCTCGACCTGGAGGAACGCCGGCAGCGGCTCGAACAGGTGGTAATATTTTTCGTGGGGCAGCTTGCCCTGAACGTCGAGATTGCCGACCAGGACGATCGAGGCGAATGCCAGGATCTCCTTCTTGCCCCGGCTGAACTTGCCGTCCTGCATATAGCCCTGCATGATCGAGACGAGGGCCTTGGGGTCGGTGAAGTCGGTGTTGGCGATCTCATCGAACACCACGGCGTCTCGGGTGCCGACCACGCCCACCTTCCCCGTGGCATTGTTGATGAACAGCCCGGCGGGGGTCGCCTTGCCGCCCGAGAGGACCTGCGAGTAATAGCTGATATTGCGGTAGAGGTAGGTCTTGCCTGTCTCCCTGGGGGCAAGCTCGATCGTGTTGGCGTTCGGCTCGACCAGGGGGACCATCCGCATCAGGTAGAGCAGCTTCTCACGTCGGCTCAGCGGCTCGGGGTTCAGGCCCACCGAGTTGATCAAGATGTCGAGCCACTCGTCGGCCGTGAACTCCCGCCGCTTCTCGACGTACTCGCCCAGGTCGATGACCGAAATCTGGAACGGCGTGAACTCGACGACCTTGAAAGGGCGGATCTTCTTGTTGTGGACCTCGGTCTCGTCGTAGGTCAGCGTGATCGTGCCCCACATCCCGCCCGAGAGCAGCATCGGGTACTGGCGCACCAGACCCTCGGTGACGTTGACGAAGCTCTCGTTGATCGCCGAGATCGTGCCCCAGTATTTGTCCTCGGTCTCCTGCAACCGGACTTCCAGGCTGGCGATGATGCTGTGGTTACGGGTCTCCCGGATCATGTGCCGGATCTTCTCGGCCTCGGCCCCGTGGACGAAGTTCTCCCGCAGCCGCCTCACGACCCGCTGGAGATCCTCCTGGAAGTTCTCCTCGGTGCAGTAGTTGTCGATCAGGTACTCCAGGACGTACCGGGGGAACTCGTCCACGCCCGTCCGGGTCGTCAGCTTCTTGTTGACGATCTTGCCGCCGAAGATCCGCTTGAATTTCTCGTTCACGGGCCGCTCCTTTTACCGAAGCCCCTTGGGGACGAGGCCCATGATGCTGTCGAGGCGGCTGTCGAGGCGGCGTCGGACGCGGGTCGAGTCCAGCTTGATCTCGACCGTGCCGGGAACGCCGCTCCGAACCGTGCGGCCTTGCCAGTGGTAACTGGCCACCACCGTGACCGTGCGGACGATCTTGCCCTGCTTCTGCTCATCCGGCGTGGCCTGATCGACCTTCGGCACCCATCGGATCCGGTAAGTCTGCTCGCCGCCCGAGAAGATCTCCTTGCGGGCCGGCAGGTCGTCGATGTCGGCGGCCAGTTGGAAGAGGATCTCGTTCTCGATCGCGACCGACGCCCTGGCGGTCACGACCAGGATCACTTCAAGGTTCTCCCCTTCGACGGGGTTCCCTTCGATGTCCAGCTTGACCAGCCCGAACGGGGGCCGGGCGACCCCTTTCGGTCCCAGGACGATCATCGGGATGAGGCACTCGGCCATGCTCAGGCCGCCGTGCGTGTAGCGGTCGGGGTCGTGCGGGCCGTGGTGGCGTTTCAGGGTCAGGCCCGGCCGGGGGAAGACGACGTGATTGAAGGACCACTTGGCCCCGTTCGGTGCGTGGATCTTGTCGGGGATGCCGAGGTCACCGACCTTGAAGGAGACACCCTGCTTGGCATCCGGGCCCTCGAGCGGCTGCTTGAGCCGTCCGACCCGGTACTTGACGTCCTTGACGTCGGTGACGGCCGTATGGGGGACGGTGTAGGCCGCCCGGGGTACCTCGCAGAAGCCGTGGTCGGAGGTGACGAAGACGACGGCGTCCTCGGGGATCTCCCTCAGCACGCTGCGGACGTCCTGCTGGAGGATGGCCCGGACCGTCGTGTTGTAGAGGAAGGCCAGGTCCAGGTCGGTGTGGTGCAGGTTCTTGTCGGTGAAGTTGAAGATCACGACGTCGATCAGGTCGGAGACGTACCGGGCCGAGATCCCCATCGTCACGTCGTCGTCTTGCTTCTCGACCCGGAGCTTGACGCTCAGGCCGAGGTGGGTCTTGAGCGCTTCTTCAAGGAGGATATTCTCCGACGTGCTGACGAAGGAGGTCGGCAGGCAGCCCGCCGAGATGGCCTTGCGGCTCAGTTGCGTCTCGGTCGGCAGGATCGCGCTGCCCGGCCGGCGGTCCAGCACATCGAACCGCTCCTCCAGGACCGGACGGACCAGCTCGTCCCAGGCATCGAGCCGGAGGCCGTCGAAGATGAGCAGCACCGCCCTACGACCGCTCTGGGGGTCCCAGTGCGGCTTGAGGAAGCGAGGGACGAACTGGTGGGTGAAGATGACCGGAGCATCCTCCTGGCCGATCCAGCGAGCGTAGTGGGCGTGGTACAGGTCCTGGAACTTGCCGTTGACGAGGTTCAGGTCCTCCTCGACCTTGACGACCGCCTCGCCGAGCGCCTGGCGGGCCTGCTGCCAGCGCTGGGCCAGGGCCGGCCAGAGCTGCGAGGTCGGGATCGGCACGAGGTTCCCGACCCGGAACAGGCGCTGGAGTTCGCTGGCGTAGTAGTCGAGCCGGTCGATCTGGTCGTCGTTCCAGATCGTGTCGAACCACTCGAACTGAAGCTGGTCCGTCCTGGCGACCTTCAGCTTGTGAGCCCAGTCCCGGAGCACCCTGGCAACCTTGAAGAACTGGATGGCCCGCCGGTAGGTGGCCACCAGGGCGGTCCACTGTTCGGTGGGTCGGCGCGCCGCCAGGGGCAGCTTGTCGGGCTCCGTCCGTCCTTCCTCGTCCAGGGCGTTCAGCACCTCGGCGTGGAAGGCGACGTTCTTGGTCAGGAACAGGTCGGCCAGGAGTGAGACCAGCGCCATGCCCCGCACGAGCGGCGAGAGCGTCTCGGCGAGCAGGACGGCCTTGGCCCTTTCGGGCTGTTCGACCTGGCAGCGGTTGGACAGGAAGAAGGCCAGGCGCTTCCCCACATCCTCCTTGAGGAACCGCTCCACGGCCGCCACGTCGGCGGCGATGCGGTCGGGATCGGCCTGGAGCATCTCCTTGAGGGTCTGCTCGATCGACTTCTGGGGGATCTCCTGGAAGCGGCCGAGGGCCGGGTCGAAGTTGCCCAGGAGGACCTGGTACTCGATCCCATGCTGGTGCAGCAGGGCGGCGAGGGTGAACGCCCGCACGACCTCATCGGGGTCGTGGTCGAGCATCCAGCACCACGGCTTATCGGCCTTCTTGATCTGCTCCTCCAGCGTCCGCAGGACCGCGGTCGAGGCCGACGAGTCGTCACGGGCCACGTTCGATGCGAACAGGTTGCGGATCTCGCCGAGGCGCTCGTGGCTCTCGATGCAGAGGCGGCGGATGTCGGCGGGCTTGGGCTTGCGGAACGGGTTGATCCGCAGGGCGGCCCCCAGGACGATCTTGTACAGGTCGCTGTCGGGGAAGCCGTGCGATCGGACGGCACGCATCTGATCGTAGGCGTCGAGGGCCTGGGGCAGGTGCTCCAGGATCAGGCGGCTGAGGTTGCGGTCGTTGATCGTCGCCGGCCAGAGGGGATCGCCGGTCCGATCTACGAGGAACTCCCGCAGCGTGATCATGAGGTTGGCCCGACGCGAGCAGCGGCTCTCCAGATCCGGGTAGAAGAGTAGAAGCTTCGCCTGGTCTCGGGTCCGATCGACCAGGAGGACCTTCACCGACGGGTCGTCGCGGATCTCCTCATAGAGATCGCGCAGCCCGAGGTTGCCGCTGACCCAGAGCACCGCGAAGCCCGCCTCCGCGGCCCAGCCATCGACGGCACGGGCACCGCGCTGGATCATCCGTTGCGGGTCGCGCAGGATGATCGTGGACTCCTTCCGGAGGGGTTCGAGCTTCTCCAGCACCCAGGATTCGATCATGGGCGTTGCCTCAGGGCGTCAGCCAGTCTTCGAGGCGCAGGTTGGGGATACTCTGAAAATGCCGGGTGTTGTGCGTGACCAGCGTCAGGTCGTAAACGAGGACTGTGGCGCCAATGAGCAGGTCCATCTTGTCCACGGTGATGCCCTGGCGCCGGAGGTCGAACCGCAACCGGCCGCACTCCTCGGCACAATCGGCATCGAAGGGGATGAGGGCCACCTCGTACTTCAGCAAGCTCTGGATGGCTGCACGGGTCGGAGTGGGATCGCGGCGACTGTTCGCCCAGTCGTACAACTCCGCGAGCGAAACGGTCGACGTGTAGAGTCGGCCCGAATGTTGGATGAAGCGATGGGACAGCCCGGCGGGCCTCCGAAGGTGCGCGGTGAGGATATTGGTATCCAGCCGGAAGCTCACTCCGGGATCTCCCGTGTTGAGGGTCGATGGCGCTCTCGCTCGATTTCTGCCAGAATCCGATCGTCCTCCTCAGTCCAGTGTGCGGCCATCATCCCGGCTGCCGTCTCGGTCCCGCCTGGACGCCAGCCCGGTGGCGGGCCGGGGAGCGATTTGGAGCGGAGAACGACCTCGACCAGCCGGCCTTCCTCGATGCCGGGCTCAGCTTCCAGCTCGATCGTCCTGCCGTGGACGACGCCTCGCAAGATCTTGACCATGATTGTTCCTTCCTCCTTCGTTTCCACTATCCCTTACGCCGAAGACATAAAGACAAAACCCAACTTGCCGTACTGTGTCATTGCCTCCTCTGATCTCGGATCGCTCCCGAGCAACCTCTTTCGCTGACGGTAGACTTCTTCCATGATATCGTCCCAGTCTGGGTCGTCCGCCAGGGCACCAGCGGTCCGCAGGATGCCCTCACCCCATGGTCTGGGGGGCGGGACGATCTTGATGGTGATCTCGACCTGCTGGCCGTCCGCGATTCCTGGGTCTTCGGCAAGTTCGATGGTCCGGCCGCGGATCACGCCGTGAATCGTCCTGGTCATGGTTCATCCCTCACTGCGGTGAGCCTTGCCGCGTTGCTTCCGTCATTGGCGCGAAATCTCGATTCCCAGGAGGTGAGCCAGGGCTTCACGCACGACGGCGCCGCGGCTGTTCAGGGAGTGTTTCATCGCATAGTCATCGATGGCTTCGACGACCTTCGTTTCTCGATCGGTGAACACCGTCCCGACGGCCACTCGTTCCTGATGTCCGGCCGCGACTTCCCGCGCCCAGCGCTCCAGCTCGGGCAACTCCTGCTGGATCTCGTCTCGGATCAAGCGGTGCCGCGCTTTTTCTTCCGGCGTCGCCTCTCGAACGATGCGCCGGCGAATCTCGCGAGTCATGATCGATCTCCTTGGCTCTGGTCGATCTCCGGGCATTACCCCCCGAGTTCGTAGGCTGGCACGGGAGAGACCGTCACGTCGTCGATTTCTTCGGAAACGACCAGGATCAGTCGGCCGTCTGGCGTGTAGCCGGTCGCCACCGGTCGGCCCGAAGTACGGCTCGTCGTGGTTTCCAGCGGATTGCAAATCACCTCTTCCACGTCTTCGGGAGTCAACCCATGTTCGGCGAGATGCACGACGTTGCCGCCACGCTCGTAATTCCAGATGATATCAAACCACGGCATGGGGCACCTCCCGAACCTCGCTTCCGCGGCAACCGGTCCTTGGACTTGGCATTCCCTTGTCGTGGTCAAGTCCGGCAAGGCTTGGAGCACGACGATCCCGACCTCGTCGGCGTCATTCGTCGTCACCCCCTTTCTTCCGCCGCTGCCTCCTGGGCTTGGCCTCGGCGGCGACTCCCCGGCGGACGCAGATGCGGTAATCGTCCTCGACCTCGATCTGCTCGGTCTCGCCGAGACGGCTCAGGTTCAGGCCGCCCTTCTCGTAGAGGGCTCGGCCCTGCTCGTAGAGCCCGGCGCGGCGGCACTGGCGAATCCAGTCGGCCAGGGTGCGGTCGCTGCCAGGCCGGTCCTTGTCCCGCACGGGCACGCCGTCGATCAGGGCGTTGGCGAACCGCTTGATCCGCCGCAGGGTGCCGGTCTGACGGAGTGCGGCCTTCTGCTCCCGCTCCCGGTCGTCGGCCGGCGGACGCCAGGTGCCGGCGGGCGTCTTGAAGAAGTATTCGGGGAGCCAGTCGGCCAGGAGACGGCGCGGCTTGTTGACGACCGGGAGATACTGCTCGAAGAGGTCGCTGTAGTGAACGCCCTCGTCTTCCGGATGCTTGCGGAGGTGGGCGAGCATGAACTTTTCGAGGCGAGCCCCAGCCGCATCCTCCTTCTCCTGCTCGGCCTGGTCCAGCTCGTCGGCCGTCTCCTTGAGATACCAGCGGCTGGAGACGTGCGAGCCGAACAGGTCGGCCTCCTCGTACTCGAACAGGTTCTTCTTGATCGGCTCCCGGACCTCCTCGGCGACCGTCCGGAGGAGCCGGTCGAAGTTATGCGCTTCCATCTTGCCCGAGCGGACCAGCCGGCTGACCAGCTCGTCGTAGATCCGGTCCTTGGTCGCGCCCGGATGGGCCGTCAGATAGTCGCGGATGACCTGAGTACCCGCCTCGGTGAACGTGCGACCGTCAACCTGCCGCGCCACATAATGCGTGGCCGCGACCTTGGGCTTGCGGAAGTTCAGGACCAGGTCGCGCTTTGTGGTCTTATCGGCCGTCAGTTGGTTGTACGACTTCTGGCCCGCGTCGATGAACAGGGCCTTCTCCGACTTATCGACCACGAACCCGACCTCAGCCATGATGTCCTGGATCAAGGCCCAGGTTCCCTCGGAGGTGTCGTGGTAGCACAGGCTCAGCCAGCGACCCGGTTTCAGGACCCGGAAGCACTCGGCCATCGCCCGCTTCATCATCGCCGCCCAGTCGCCCGCCGACTTTCCACGCACCTCGTTGACGATGATCTCCTCATCATGCCAGGTCGTATCGAAGCCGAGCCACGACTCCCAGACGAAGTTCAACTCGCCGTACTGAACCTTGTCGGCGTAGGGCGGATCAGTGAAGACATAATCGACCGAGTTGGACGGCATTGCTGACAGGTCCGTTGACGACTGGGTCGAAATACAGGCGTCTTTGGGTGGGATGCCGGTGAGTTCTTCGAATGCAGCGACCAACTGGGTCTCAACCTTGTAGTCAAATCCATTCGTGACAACCATTTCTCTGAAGATTTGGGGGATGTAATATGATCCCTTAGCGATGCTCCGACCGTTCTCCCTCTCTTGGTACATCCTGCTCGAATTCAGCATGACCCCCGTCAACCCGAACATCAGCGCATCTCGCGTAGCGGCGTCTTCAATCTTGCCGATGGCCTGCCGGATCGCCGCGAGCGCCCAGAGATTCCGCTTGGTGAAGAGATCATCGACATTCTTTACCCCATAATAATGGAGGGCGTCTCTCTGATATCGGCTCATCCGTGTCATATCGCAACCCTTTGGATACCAATGCGGGACCTCCTTGCGTTGAATCTCCTGGATTCTGCCCAGGTCGTACTTCTCGAAGAAGGAACGCTTTTCGGCGGATGACTCGTTGTGCCGTCGCTCCTCACGAGCGGGTTTGCACCCGTTCTCGCAATGGTAGACGACTTTCACGGGAACAGAGCCGAACTTCTCGCTCTGCGATCGAATGATCTCGGTGAAACCCTCCTTGTGGCAATTGGGGCAGACATTCACCGCCCTGGTCTTGCCGGTGCTGGTTTCGGCCTCATCCTCCGCGCAATCATAGAGCGGGATCTTCGCGAGGCAGCGGGGACACTGGAAGACCTGGCTATAGACGGTATACCCGGTTGTGGCCTTGCCCCCACAGCGGTCGCAGCGCGTCTCGTAGAGCCAGTCGATTTCAGGCTGGACCTCTTTCCTGACCTTCTGGAATGCGAGTCGAAGCCGATCGGTGTCGACCGGCGTGCAATGGTTCTTGGTGATGAACGTGGCGGCGGGGCTGCGATCGATGGCGACGGCTTTGCGACCATCCAGCAAGGCCGCCAGCGCCGTGCCCCCTGAGCCGCAGAACGGATCGAGCACGATGTCGCCGGGCTGGGTGTAATGCTGGATGTACTGCCGGATGGCGGTATGCGGCTTCTTCGACCAGTAGACGTGCATGTTGTAGATGGCGGTCGCCTTGGTCGTCTCGATCGGCCGGTTGAAGGCGGGGACGTCGTAGTCGTCCGTCTCGGGATCGTAAGCCGTGGCGTTCTGCTCGACGAACCGGCGCAGGTTGGGGTTGGGCTTGTCGCCGGAGTAATAGCCGTCCGGTATCACCGTCGCTGGGGTCGGGAATAGGGGAGTAACGTGCTTGTGCTTGGCCATGGCTCCGCTCTCGCAAAGTGAAGAAGCGCGAGGGTCTGCACGAGTTCAAGGTATCAGCCAATCGTCCAGCCGCAGGCCCGGGATGTTTTGATAATCCGCCGTGTTGTGTGTCACCAGCGTCAGGTCGTGGACCAGGGCCACGGAGGCGATCAGCAAGTCCATCCTGCTGACCGAGATGCCTTGTTGAAGCAAGGTTCCCCGCTCCAATCCGAACCGCTCCGCACACACCGCGTCGAAATCCAGCACGCTCACCTCCTGAAGGAGATCCGCAATCGCGGTCAACAACCGGGACGGGTTCGGATGCTTGTATGCCCCCGCATACAATTCGCCCAGAACGATCGTCGGGATGGCCAGACGGCCAGTGTACTGAATGAAGCGATGAGCCAACCGAGCGGGTCGTCGCATGTGGGCCGAGCAGATGTCCGTATCGAGCAAAAAGCTCATTCAGGGAGTTCCTTACGGGAATCGCTTTTTCGCTCCTGATAGATCTCTTCCATGATGGCGTCCCAGTAGGGGTCGTCCGCCAGAATACCCTCGGTGCGAAGAAACCCCTCTCCGGGTTGCCGGCTCGATGGCGGCAGGACCGCGCGGATCGTGAGTTGCACCACTTGCCCCTCGGGGAGTCCCATGTCTTCCTCCAAGGCAATGGTCTTGCCGTGGACGACCCCATGGATCACTTTGGTCATGATTGAATCTCCTGCTGGTCTCGCTGGCTAGTGGATGGGGACACGCCTGGCTGTGCGGATCGCCTTGGGCCGTCGGCGTCATGGCTCGAGTCTCAGGTCCTCCAATTTGGCCTTCCATTGTGCGTTCATCTCATCAACAGCCGCGCCGATGTCATAGTCCTCGGGCCGCCTGCCGAGAAAGAGCCCACTGCAGAACTTGTTGGGCGGTTCGGGTTCCGACTCGGGGATCCGCTCCTCAGGCAGAGTGCCCGGCTGCGATTCCCTGGATGGCTCCCGCGAGCGGGCACGGTCGATGAACTCCTGAAGCGCCCGTCGGCAGCGCTCGAGCTCCGCCGCATCGAAGTCGGGCTGAGAGGACTCCGCAGACGTGTCCGGGACGGTCTGCCCCGATGCAGCGGGTCGGACTGGGGTCGGATGCACGACAACGACCACCTCAGCGGGGCTGGGCGGCAATCCCGTGGGCAGCTCCAGCAAGAGCTTGCCGTCAGAGGCGATCTGAGCTGTGAACATCATGGTTTTCATGGTGATTCCTCAAGAAGGTGACTGAGCCCTTTGGCCCTGGCGCCAGCCAGGAGTTCCTCTTTGCTGGGACCAGGCCGCTGGGTCGCCTCGATCCTCCGCCGCGTTTCCTCGGCCTCCTTGTCGCACCTCCTCAAGTCATCCTCAAACGGGGCCGGGTCGGCCAGGTAACGACTGACCACCGCATACACATCGGCCAGGTTGAGCGTCGGGTAGGACTGCACGATCGCCTCGGGCGTGGCGCCGTCCCGGAAGGCACGGATGACCAGCTCCAGGAGGACACGACTCTGGCCCACGCGGAAGACCCCGGGCGGATCCTCGCGGAGCGGGACCACGACCGAAAGCGGTTCGAAATCAACGGTTGTCATGGCGATGTGTTCTCCAATGAACTTGGCGAGGATCGTGGCTCGCGGTCGAGTGTCCCCAGGGGGTTGTGCGATTCTGGGCCCTGTTGTGCAACGCCTTCGGCGTAGATTTGCGGCATGCGCCCGTGTCCCCAGGGTGCGCTATGCGACCCTGGGCTCTGGTGTGCAACGCCTTCGGCGTAAATTGATTTCCCCGAAGGGGATAGACATCAGAGCCCAGGGTCGCCGCAGGCGCACCCTGGGACCCGGGCCGCAACGGCCACTGAACCCTGAAGGGGTTCCACAACAATGATTCATCTAGAACTCCTCAATATTCGGAATCCGGTGCCCCCGGTACTTCAGCAACAG
This sequence comes from Isosphaeraceae bacterium, assembly GCA_021324445.1. GTDB lineage: Bacteria > Planctomycetota > Planctomycetia > Isosphaerales > Isosphaeraceae > JAJPJC01. The sequence goes on along the minus strand of JAJPJC010000152.1, from coordinate 25,326 downwards.
CGCCGCGTAGGACCGCCGGAGCATCCGACGGTCCCCCTCCGCCCGGAGTTCGCCCAATGACCGTCGCTCTCGGTCCGTCAGCTCGTCTCGCTGGTTCTTGTCGAGGAGTCGTTCCAGCCGGCGCTGCTTGACCGGCTCCGGGCCACTGCGGAGGATCCTCCACAACTCCTCATCGCCAAGTTCCTCCATGGCCTTGAGTTCGGCTCGGGACTCGGCCGGCACCTTTTCCAGTGACGGTGTCGCAGCCCGGACGATGTTCACCAACACCTTTTCCACGGGTTGGTTCCTTCCCTTGGCGGCGCGGCGGATGCGCTCATAGACGTCGTCGGGCAGTTCCAACGTGAGCACGGGATGGCTCATGCTCGGTTTCTCCTCCGGGAAACAATGCCTCCTATCGGATCTCCAATATTGTACGCTGGTTCGCCTCCTCGCCGTCGACGGCCGCTCGGAGGAACTGGCGGAACTCCCCGACCACGCGCTCGATGTCGCCCTTCTCGACCATGGCCTGAGACGGCCGGAAATCCTGCATCCGAACCACCCTGATCACGACGCGCTTGAGGTATTGCGCCAGCAGCCTGGCGCGCTCGGGGTGATCGGGGAGCCGGGCGGCCAGCAGCTCGGCCAGCGCCGTGGCGTCCGGCGTCGCCAGGACCTCGGCGAGGAACGACTCCGTTCGTCCCTGCTCCAGCAGCGACCAGAGGGCCGGCTGACGCAGGAGACCGGCCGCCGCGACCAGCTCCGCCCGGACCCGCGATCGGGCCTCCTCCAGGGTCTCCTTCGCCTCTCGAATCAAGGCCTCGGCCTGGTCGAGCTGGAGCGGGCAGCCCTCGGGGTCCGGCCGGTCCCTCAGCGCCCGCTCGACCTCGTTGCGGTCCACGTCCGTCTGGAACAGCCGGTCCTTGCAGTCGGCGACCTTCTTCTCGAGCCCGCCCAGGTCGAGCTTGCCCAGGGCCTCGATCGTCGCCAGCGCCTCCAGGGCCTTCCTCTCGGGCGAGCGGGCGAGCTTGTCGATCGCATGCCGCGCGGCCTCGCACTCGCCCGTCACGGTGTCATACGCCTGGAGGTAGCGGGTCCGGTAGGTCGCCTGAATCTCCTCCAGCGGGTCGAGCAGTTGGGCCTGGAGCTTCGCCTCCGATTCCATCAGGTCGCCAACTTTCTCGAGCGTCTTCCCCAGGGCCTTGATCTTCCCGGCCAGCTCGCCCAGCACCCCCGTCGGCGCGACCTGGAGCCTGGCGTACCTTGCGGCTGCCTTGATCTCCCGCTCATGGCCGGCGAACGCCTCGGCCCGCCTCCACGTCAGCCGGCGGCTGGCCAGGTCGTCGACCTCCGCCTGCTTGGCCTCGTTGTCCTGGTACACCTTGTAGCCGAAGGCGGTGTCGAGAGCGTGCCGCAGGTGCGTGATGGGGTCGGTCCGGTCGATCTCGGCAGCGAAGAAGGTCTTCCAGTCGGCCATCGTCTCGGCGACCGGATTGGCTTGCCGGATCTCGGCGAAGAGGTCCTCGAGCCGGGTCGCCAGCGAGGCGAGAGACGCCCCCTGTCCGGAGTGGACATCCAGCAACTTCTTGACCGCGGCGTTGATCGCGGCGTCCTGCTGCACGTTCCGGACCGACTCATCCTCCAGGAGGACAGCGGCATACGGGGCCAGGACTGTCCAGCCCTCCGGTGCCTTGAGCCGCTGGACCTTCGCCATCCCGTTGAGCAGGGCCGCGTTGAACGTCGTCTCCTCGATGTTCGAGTAGTCGAGGAAGTCGGCCGTGGCCGCGGCCTTGCCCGAGAGCGTCACCCGCACCTTGCCCTGGCGGACCAGGCTCAGCAGGTAGATGTCGATCATCCGCCGGGAGAGGCCGTAGTTCTTGCCGTTCGGGCCGCCGATGCCGGTGAAGTTCTTGTAGAGTGACGTCACGGGAATGGTACCGCCGCCGGCAATCTGCGACTCGATCCAGTCGTCGATGTCCTCGACAAACACGCAACCCTGGGTGTCGAGCTTCTTGACCCCCGTCTTCTTCATGATGCCGAGAGCGTAGCCGAAGTTCTCCGAGGCACTGATCTCCTTGGTCGGCTTCGTCCCCTTGGGGATCTCGTTCATGCGGACGATGCCGTTGATCACCTTGATCGCCTCGGCGTCGTCGAACGCGGCCGGGGCCGAGGCGAAGTCGATCGTCGCGGCCGTCTCCGCGTACGTCGTGTCGAGCACCTGCTTGACGACCGGCTCGATGATCGCGGCCAATTCCCCCTGGCAGGTGAACACCAGGTTGGCGTGGTCGGCGGCGGCGATCCGGCCCCGGGCATAGCTGTCGGGGACGATCTTGGCGATGCTGCCGATCTCACTCTTGATCCGGCTCGTGACCCAGCCCATGACGTCCTTGGCGTCCTGGCTGTCCTTGCTGCCGTACTCGGCGACGAGTTCCCGGTAGGCGGCGAAGTCGAGCAGCTTGTCGTGCTCCGAGGGGTTCAGCGCGTCGGGCGTCCAGAAGAGGATACGGGGGTCCTTCACCCGCCTGGCGAGGTCCGCCACCTTGTCGCCGCAGGGCCTGCTGCTGACGTAGACGATGAAGTCATGGTCCGTCTCGGCGGTGTTGAGCGGCGGCAGGGGGATGTGCTTGCCGGCGATGTCGAGCAGGTCCCGCATGGCGATCCGCCCCTGGATCGTCCGGTTGTGCCAGTTGACCTCGATGTCCTTGTGGTCGGCCGGGGCGATGCCCCGGAAGATCGACTTCACGCCCTGGGTCAGGTTGATCGAGAGAATTGGGCTCTCGATCTTCCAGTCGTCGAGCCCGAGCAGCCGCTCCCACGCCTGGCGCTGTTTCGCCTGATGCCCCTCGGCCTGGTTGCGGGCCTTCTCGAAGAGGAGCTTGATGTCGATCTTGCCGCCGGTCGGCTCGAAGACGTAGTTCCTGCCCACCTTGCGGACCTGGGGCACCTGATCGGCGAGTTCCTCACACAGGACTTCGTAGTGGTCCAGGTTGTCCTTGGCATCCGCCTCCTGATCGGCCGCATGGTCCCGCCACTCCATGACGCTGTTCATGATCTCCTCGACCGGGAGGCCGCCCGTGTCCATCCTGGCGACGTGGTAAAGGAACAGCGTCTTGAGGATCTTCTCGCAGCGGGACGCGTAGACCTTGAGCCGGCCCCGGTTCGCCTGGCCGATGGTGCGGCGCGCGGCCTCGTAGGCTTTCCACTCGTCGTTGAACTTCGTCTGGATGGCGGCAATGCCCGCCGTGGTGCCGGAGGGGTCCTCCTCGTAGCTCACCACGTCGTCGAACATCTGCCAGAGCGAGATCATCTCCCTCGCATGCGCCTTGCACTGCGACTTGAGCGTCTGGTGCATGAAATGGACCGACGACCGCAGCGTCGTGAGGTTGTAGCTGACAGCCCGGACGACTTCGAGTGCAGGTGGGTAGAAGGGGAAGTACGCCACGAACCGCGACTTGCCCTGCGCCTCGGGCCAGGTGAACCCCTTGCGGTAGTCTTCGTAGTACGGCTCGATGGCGGCCTCGTCGGTGATGGTGCGGACCCGGTTGAGGACGATATCGTAGAAGTTCTGCTGGTTGTTGAGCAGGGGGATGTTCTTCAGCCGGTCGTTGGCGATGATGTTCTTCGAGCCTTCGAGCTTCGACTCGATCGCCTGCTGGGCCGTGCAGACCGTCCAGACCGGCAGGCAGGCCACCTTCGCCAGGCGGTTGGAGAGGACGACGAGCGTCTTCTCGTCCTCGATACGCTGCTTCTCGTTGCGGATCTTCGAGAAGAGCGAGACCTCGTCCAGGAAGAGCAGCAGGCCCTCGTAGCCCTCGGCCAGGAGCCGCCGGACCATGTTCTCCAGGACTGGCTCGGTCTCGGCCGGCATCCGGGGCGAGACCTTGAGGTATTCGGTGTAGAACCTCCAGAGCCGGTCGCCGCAGTCCCTCCGCAGGGCCGCCTTCCTGGTGCTGCGGAGGTCGGCCAGGAACTTGTCGAGATCCTCCTGTTCCTCCTCGTCGAAGAAGTTGGGGTCCTTGAGGTACTTCGCCAGGTCCTTCTTGTAGCGCTCGAAGTCCTCCTTCTCGAAGCGGTCGGCGAGCATTTCCTCGGGGTAGAGCGAGATCGTCCGGTCGTTCTCGGCGAGGAATTGCTCGCCGACGGCATCGAGGATGTACTCGGTCATGCTCCGGCCCGTGTCGCTGACGCCCACGGTGCTGCCGCCCTGACCGACCAGGGTCTTCACCGCCACGAAGATCCCCTTGGACTTGCCGCTCGACTTCTTGGCGATGCCGTCTTCGTAGAACTGGTAGATCGACTCGCGCTTCCCCTTGCCGGCCTTCTGCTCCTTCTGGCGGACGAGCTCCCAGACCTCCTTGTCTCCCAGGGCCAGGGCCCCGAGGAACGAGAGCAGGTGCGACTTGCCCGAGCCGAACTCGGCCTGGACCCACCAGCCCTGGCCGATCGGCTTGGTCTTGTCGGCGGGGTTGTAAGGTGCGGCGAGTTGCCTGAGGACGTCGTTGAGCAGGGGCCGGACCGGATCGATCAGGAACTCCTGGACCGTCTTCGCCTCCGGCCGGCGCTGCCGCTTCGCCGCGGGCGACCCGCCCCCGGCCCAGATATGGTGCTCGACGACGTAGACGTCGATGATCTCCGACGGTACCGAGCCGAGTTGGTCGAGCGACTTGCGCCGAAAGACGGTCTTGCTCATCCGACCAACTCCCACAGATGATTCTCGGGCACGAGGTTGGCGGGCAGCGTGCGGTGGCACGCCGGGGACGCCTCGTGGAAGAGCGTGATCCGGTCGCCGTCCCGCCGGCCCGGCAGCAGCAAGAGGATGTGCTTCTTGTTGACGCCCCGGGTCCGCAGGCCGTTCAACTCCAGGTCGTAGGCGAACAGCAATTCCACCTGCTTCAGCGTGACCAGAGGCGACGCGTCCAGGCTCTCGACCAGGATTCTGTCGAATTCCTCAGCGAGCCGCTGCCGCACGCTCTGCGGCCGTCTCGCCTCGTTCTGGACCAGTTCCTTCAAGTCCTCGTCGGGGATGCGCCGGAGCAATTCCCGGTTCAGGTTGATCGGTGGCTGAAGCGGCTCGCCGTTGGCACCCAACGCCTGGGACAGCGCGGCCCGCTCGTACCTCTCCAGTGCTCCGTAACTGCCCAGGATGGCATACAGGTGTCGCCCGGTCGGCATCTGGAGCCGCTCACGCAGGGCCGAGTTGATCTCGTGATCGGACAGTTTCATGGGCCTCGCTCACCGGATCAGGGACAGGATCGGGCCGACCGCCTCGTCCAGGTGATACCTGGTGGTGAACTGGCGGGTCCCGTCGATCTCGCTGACCTTGGCGATCAGACCGGTCTCGCCGCAAGCGTAGAGTTGCTTGACCATCCACTCCGGGTCCCAGAGCAGCCAGCGCCGCAATGGTCCCTGGAGCAGCCTGTCGAAGGCGAACATGCCGGGCTCGGGGAACTCCAGGTGGAGCAGATAAGCGAACGCCGGGAGGTCGCCCCTGCGGGATGCGACGTTCAGGCGGGTCTTGGTCGAGCTGCCGATGCCCAGGCGTTCGTAGGTCCGCACGATGGCGGCCCCGACGTCCTTGACCGAGTTCGCGCTCCAGGAGGGAACCTGGGAGCCGACGTAGTCCGTGATCCGTTTCCGGGTGACTCCCCCGTCCGCCAGCGACGGCCAGACGATCTCATCGGCGACCGACGCCACGATCTTCTCGACCCGACAGGTCAGGTAGAACAGCACATCGCCGAGCCAGGGCCGACCAGCCGAGGCGTCGGCGAACCTCGCCAAGTCCTCATGAATGATACCACACGGGAAGTACCGCCCTGTCAAGTAGTTGGCGGCCCGGCGGCGGGTCGATTCCGCATTGAACGGCAGGGAGTCGGCGAGGTGCTCCCGGAACGCATCCAGCTCCGAGTAGCGAGACGCCTGGGGCAGGACGACGAGCGCCTGATCGGCCAAGTCCTTGTCATAGAGGCGGAGGATGGGTTCCGGGAACCGGCCCAGGCGCGGACGGAGGGCAGTCGGCCCGAGTCCTTGGCCATCGGCCACCTCCCATCCCCGAAACAGGGGATAGGTGACCGGCTGGGACGGGCTCTCGGGCAGTTGGGCCTGGACCTGCTTCCTGAGTCTCTCGATCCCATCGACGATCTTTCCGTAAAGGCTGGATCGGTGGGACGGCTCGACCTTGGCTACGGCATCCCAGAGGGTGCGGAGCTGCTCGATGACCGCTTCCCGGTCGTACATCCCACCACTCGGCTTTCCCCCCTTACCTGCTCGGGACTTGGCCGTGGGATGCGCCACCGTCTTTCCTCCCTCGGCGTTGCGTCCGACCGGAGTGCCTCCGACTCGAGAACCGTAGACCGGCTCTTCTTGGTGCCGAGACGACCCGACGAGCCTGGTAGACAACCGTCCAATGACGATCAGTCTACCCGCCTGGACGTTCCGCCGCAAGTTCCTGAAGAGATCGTGACTTAGCGACATCCGAGTCGCTCGCCCGCCCCACCGAGGTTCGCCGCCATTGTGCCTTGCCGGCTTCGATTTGTTAATCCGAACCGGGAGCTCCCCGCGCCCGGGGTCGTCACAGGCGTGGCGTGTCTCTCCGGCGTGTCCGCAGGAAGCCCAGCGGAATCGGGAATCGGCCCTTCCTCCTGGCTTGCGCCCGAACGCCGCGTCAGGGTTGGTGAACGGTCACAGCCAGGCCGAGGAATCCCGGTTCCCCAGGCTTGGAAGACCCGATCTTCGGCTGCGCGAGGCAGGTGACTTCATAGGTCGTGACCGTCCCGCCTGCGGCGGAGTCGGTGGTCTCGCCCGCGAGGAAGACGGGGAATCGGGCACCGAGGTAGTACCGCGCCGCTTCGAGCGGCTCGCGCGGAAAGCGGGGATCGCCGGGGTGGACCACGACCGTGACCCGATCGTGGAGACCTCCAGGATGGCGCTGGTTCAGCCAGGCGGCCAGGCCGCGCCAATCGGCCTTGATCGCGGGACTGTAGACCTGAAGGAGCGATAGGGAAAACAGGAGACCACAGGCGGCCAGCGGCCAGCGGAGCAGGGGAGGGAGTCGGGTCAGTCCATGGGCCACCAGGATCAGGTAGGCCGGCGCGACGAAGAGATGATAGCGCGCCGGCCCGAAGATTGGCTGGGCAAGGTATGAGTAGACGTACATCAGGACCGGCGGCACGGTGGCCCAGGTGATCACGACGAGGTTCTCCACGGGATCGAGGATCAGCGGCCGGCGCCGGCCGTCCGGCGGCTCGAGGGAGAGCACGCCGGCGCCGACGATCCCCAGGCACGCGAGGAGCACCAGGCTGTTGCCGCCGATGTATTCGAGGGGGACGGCCAGCAGGAACCGGATCGGATAGCGGGGCATGATGTAGTCGGTCCCGTGGTCCAGGTATCGCCCCAGCCAGGGAAGGATCGAGAGAGCCACGGCGGCCTGGATCAGCATCCAGCGGCGCAAGGGCAGCACGAGGGCCGGCCGGACGAGCACGTAAGCCAGGCCGTGGGCGGCAATCAGGAACAGACCGAGCGGGTGGCTGTAGGCCATGGAGGCCAGGAGCAGTCCGTATCCAAGGCATCGCGCAGGCCCGGCGGCCCGGCGGAACGAGAGGAAGACCAGCCAGGAAGCCGATGCGAGCAGGACGAGCCAGGCGTACATCCGCGCTTCCTGGGAATAGTAAACCAACGGCGGGCAGACCGCGGCCAGCCAGGCGGCCCAGCAACCCGTGCGCTGGTCGAAGGCTTGACGGCCGATCAGGAAGACGACGGCCACGGTCGCCACGCCGCACACGACGCTGAACGACCGGCCGGCGACGTCCGACGGACCCCAGGCGCTCAGCCAAAGGTGCAAGACGAGCGGATGCAACGGCGCGCGGGTCCCATCGAGCTGGTCGAGGCGCTGAATCATGGCGGCGGGCGTGTCCGCCTGCGCCACCCGCATCGTCACCACCTCATCGTACCAGAGGCTCGTCCGGTCCAGCTTCCACAGCCGCAGCCCGGCGGCAACCAGCAGGATGGCGGTCAGAGGCAGCCAAGGGACCGACGCCGGCCGGCGGGGTGCTTGCCGGCGGCTGTCCAGTTGACGATCATCCTGGGTCGGCTCCGAAGCGCACATGGTGCAACTGTCGCACGCTTGAGGCATAATCGCAACATCGCATCTTCCGAGAGAGAGCCACAGGAGCTTGCCATGAAGCGATTACAGGGGAAGGTCGCCGTGATCACCGGGGCCGGTGCGGGGATCGGCCGCGCGACGGCCGAGTTGTTCGCCGAGGAGGGCGCGGCCGTCGTGATCGCCGAGCGCGACGAGGCGACCGGCCGGGAGGCGGCCGAGCGCATCACGCAGGCCGGTGGCAAGGCCCTGTTTGTCTCCACCGACGTGGCCGACGAGGCGAGCGTCGCGCGGATGGCGGCCGAGGCCGTCGCCGCCTTTGGCCCGATCCACATCCTGGTCAACAACGCGGCCGTCTTCATCCTCAAAGGGATCGAGGCCACCCCCGAGGAGTGGCGGCAGATCCTGGACGTCAACGTCATGGGCCCGGCCCTGGTCGCCAAGCACGTCGTGCCGGCAATCCGCCAGGCCGGCGGCGGCGCCATCGTGAATCTGGCCTCGATCTCCTCGTTCATCGCCCAGCCCAATTTCGTCACCTACAACACGACCAAGACCGCCATCCTCGGCCTGACGCGCTGCATGGCCATGGACCTGGCCCCCGCGAACATCCGGGTCAACGCCGTCTGCCCGGGCGTCGTCTGGACCCAGATCGTCGAGCGCCAGGCGCTGGCCATGGGCCTCGACCGCGCCGGAGCCGACGTCCACCCCCAGTGGGCTGGCGCCCAGTTGATCCACCGTTGCGCCGATCCCCGCGAGATCGCCTTCGCCATCCTGTTCCTCGCCTCCGACGAAGCCTCGTTCATCACCGGGACCCACCTCATGGTCGACGCGGGCTACACGGCCCGTTGATTTGTCCGTGGTCCGTGGTGCGTGGTCCGTTGTTCGCTTCACGGGCTGACGAGCCTGATCTGGGAAAGACAAGGCACTCGAAAACGGCGCGAGACGGCGCAACGGAGCGGCAGCTCCTACAACGGACCACGGACCACGGACAAAAGTAGACGAAAACCGCCCCCGCGATCGTCTGGGATGGTAGGAGGACGCACAATGGATGCGATACCCTTACCACGCTCCGAGTTCGCGCGGCACGGGTGCACCGTGATGCCCGTTGACCCCGACCAGCCCGCTTCCCGAGCCACCTGGCATCGCGCTAAGTCACGAGCAACCGAGCCTCGACGAATTGTTGCAATTCGCCGCTGTGGATCCCGTTCTGATCCGGAACCAAGAGGGAGTGGAGTTCATTCTGGAAGCGGCCGATGCCTTCGACCGGGAAGTCGCCGCGCTTTCGCGAAGCGAGCGGTTGATGTCGTTCCTGGCAGGACGATCCGAGGAACCCGGCGGGACCACTCTGGAAGAGGTTGACCAGCGCGTGTTACGGGCGGAACAGGCGGCTGAGGACAATCCGTGAGCCGGCTTTGCGAGTCTCTCGCAGGGGCTCCGGTTGCGCCGCATGGTGATTCAGGTGGAAGTCAACCACCAGGGGCAGGTGGTCGGAGGCGTCGCGCGCCAGCCGCGAGTGGACGATCCGCGCGTGCCGGACATCGATCGTTCCGCGGACGAATGCCTTGTCCAGCGCCGCGACCGGCCAGTAAGCGGGGAACGAGCGGAACCGCGATCGGGGCGCCGTGACTTGATGGAAGCCATGGTGCAAGAACGGGCCCCGGGCCAGGGTGTTGAGCCAGTCATTGAAGTCGCCGACGATCAGGGTCGGCAAATGGGCCGACTCGCGGAACAATGTGTGCTCGAGCAGGTGATGGGCTTGCCAGTGCCGCTCGCGCTCGGCCAGGCCGAGATGCCAGTGCACCAGGTGCACCAGCCCCTCCGGCGTCTCGACGACCGCCATCTGGGCGCCGCGCGGCTTCCGCTTCTTGAGCCGGAGCGAGATCTGGTGGTGGCGGCGGAACGGCCATCGCGACAGCACCAGGTTGCCGTAGCCGCCGTGCCTGAGCCGCACGTTGAGCTGATAAAGATGCGCCGTCGCGTGGAAGACATCGGTCAGGGTGCGAGGCTGGTCGTCGTGGCGCGACCGCGCCACGTGCCGATCCACCTCCTGGAGGCAGATCAGGTCCGGATTCTCCCCCTCGATGACCTGGATGATCCGTTCCAACCGATAGCGGCGGTCCCGCCCGCCAATCCCCTTGTGGATGTTGTAGCTCAAGAGCCGCATGATCACAGGTCTCAGGACTCTGGGGTGCCAACCCCGGGGGGCGTGCCCGTCGCACCGGCAGCGCCCTGGTCCGCACCCGGGATCACGACGGCGGGCTCGGACTCCGACCAGGCCACATGCTCGTCGAGCTGGGTGGCCGCGCCGTCCAGGGCCGCGTGCCTGGCGCTGCCCTGGTCGTCGCGCTCGATCGGCCGATCGAGCGAGGTCCGCGGATGGAAGTCGATCGGAATCCGCCCCCGTCGGACGCGGCGAATCCCCCAGACGACCAGCGCATGATGAATCGCCCGGTAGGTGAACCAGTAGCCGATCACGTTGGGACCGGGCAGGGGAGCGAGCAACAGCGTGAACGGCGCGACCACCGAGTTGACGCTCAACCAGAGGAGATGGCGCCACCATCGATGATTCAGGTAGTCGCGCCAGAGCACGGCGACCTCCGCGCTGTGGCGCGAGGCGGGGTGGTGCAGCTCGATGCGACGGGCCGAGCGCAGCCGGACCAGCATCGACTCGTCGGGATGGGTCCACGAATGCAGCCAGTTCCACGCCTGGCGCGTCCAGACGGCAACCCGCGCCTCCGAACGCTCCCAGGCCGCCTTGAGCCGTTCGTACCGGTCGAGCAGCCAGCTCGACTGTCCCGATGATCCCGACGAGGCGGACCCGAGGCCGTCGTCCTCCTCGCGCTCCGCCTCCGATTCATCCGCGTAGAAGAAGAAGCGCCGATTGTCGATCGACAGCAGGTAGATTTTCACGGCTGGATCCGATATCCACCGGTCGCGGCCCCGTCCGAGGATTCCCCGGGGCTCTCCGCATCATTCTAACACCGAAGCCGGGGAGCCATCGAGATTCCACGGGCCCTGGTGTGGTGGGAGGGGCGGGACGAGGGCGTCGGCAACGCCGCGGGACGTCACCCTAACCGCTTGCGGAACAACACCGCGCTGGCCGCCAGCGAGACCACGGCCATGACCGAGAGCACCACGGCCGTGGGCCAGAGCTCGGCCCAGCCGGCGCCGCGGAGGATCACGCCGCGGGAGACGTCGATCATCCAGGTCGTCGGCAACAATTGGGCCAGGTACCAGAAGGGCCGGGGCATCGAGTCGAGGGGGAAGACGTACCCGGAGAGGAAGACCGAGGGGAGGACGGTGGCGATCGACATCTGCATCGAGGCATCGCGGGTCTGCGCCCGGGTGGAGATCGCCAGCCCCCAGCCGAGCATCGCCAGGAAGAAGGGCAGGGCGATCGCCAGCAGCGTGAGGAAGCTGCCGTGGACCGGCACGCCGAACGCCGTGGCCATCAAGCCGCCGATCACGCTGAACTCGGTGAGGACCAGGCCCAGGTAGGGGAGCATCTTGCCGATCACCAGCTCGCCGGCCCGCACGGGGGTCATGAACAACTGCTCGAGCGTACCGCTCTCCTTCTCGCGGACGATCGCGTTGGCCGAGAGCATGATGGCCATCATCTGGCAGAGGACGACCATCAGGCCCGGGATGAAGAAGTTGGCCGAGCGGGTATCCGGGTTGAACAGCACGCGTGCGCGGGCCTCGACGGGCATCGACCGGCCCTGGAGGAGGTGTTCGAGCGACTCGCTCAAGGCGATGGCGTTGCCGACATTGACCGCCTCGGCCGCCACGCTCGACTCCGAGCCGTCGACCAGGACCAGCACCTCGGCGGTCTGGCCGGCCTGCACCCGTCGCGAGTAGGTCTCGGGGATCTTGATCCCGATCCGGGCCCGGCCCGCCACCATGGCCTGGGCGAGGTCCCGATCGGTGAACACCTCGCCGATAATCCGGAAGTCCTCCGAGTTGGTGAAGCGCTGGAGCAGCGTGCGGCTCTCCTGGGTCCGCGCCTCGTCGAAGACCACCGTGCGGACGTGCCGCACGTTGGTGTCGATCGCGTAGCCAAGGATGAACAGTTCGAGCACCGGCAAGAACACGGCGAAGAACAGCGTGGTGGGATCGCGGACGATGTGCAGCCGCTCCTTGCGGGCGACCGCGGCGAGCCGTTTGGCGCTGAGTCGGTCGATCACCGTGAGCCTCCCTCATGCATCGCCTCCTGGGCGCGGGCCAGGGCGACGAACACATCCTCCAGGCTGGGCGCGGCCGGCCGGACCTCGGCACCGCCCAGGCCGGCGGCCAGCGCCTCGTCGCTCAGGGAGGCATCCACGACCGCGCGCAGCGACCGGCCGAAGATGGTGGCCTGGCGGATTCCCGGGAGGTCTCGGACGCGCAACAGAAGGGCGGCCGGATCCTCGCCGATGACCTCGACCCGCCGGGTCCCGGGCGGAGTCACGCCGGGGTGCCGGGTCAACTCCAGGGGCGTGCCCAGCGCCAGTAGCCGGCCCTGGTACAGATAGCCGACGCGCCGGCACCGCTCGGCCTCGTCCATGTAGTGCGTCGTGACGAACAGCGTGACGTCCTCGGCCGCGAGCTGGAACAGCAGGTCCCAGAGGTCCCGGCGCGCGACCGGATCGATCCCGGCCGTCGGCTCGTCGAGGAAGACCAGCCGGGGCTGGTGCAGCAGAGCGCAGGCCAGCGCCAGCCGCTGCTTCCACCCGCCGGAGAGCTGCCCGCCCCGCTTCCGCAGATGCGGCGCCAGGCCCACCCGCTCGACCAGCTCCGCCTGCCGCTGCCGCGCGCGACTCGCCGCGAGGCCATAGACCCCCGAGTAGAAGTCGAGGTTCTCCTGGGCGGTGAGGTCCTCGTAAAGCGCGAACCGCTGCGACATGTAACCGATCCCCGAGCGGACGGCCTCCGACTCTCGGCTTGCATCGTGCCCCAGCACCCGCGCCGAGCCCGACGCCAGCGGGATTAGCCCGCAGAGCGCCCGGATCAACGTCGTCTTGCCGGCGCCATTGGGCCCCAGCAAGCCGAAGACCTCCCCATGCCCGACGGTCAAGCTGACCCGGTCGACCGCCGTCAACCGGCCGAACCGGATCGTCGCCTCGCGCACCTCGATGACAGACACTGGTCCGTGGTCCGTGGTCCGTGGTCCGTTGTTGGAGCTGCCGCTCCCGTGCACCATCGAAGCCCCCTCGTAGGTCAGGCTGTAGCCTGACGCTGCGGTCCTGTCAGGCTATAGCCTGACCTCCGTGCGGATCTCCCTTACCGGCGTCATGAGACTACGGACCATGGGCCACGGACAATCCGAACGTCGCCTCGGCCGCCATTCCCGACTTGAACACGCCCTGGGGGTCGTCGATGCGGACCTTGGCGGCGAAGACCTGGTACCGGCGCTCGTCCACGGTCTGGATGTTCCTCGGGGTAAACTCGCTCTGGGTCGCGATCTGGATGACCCGACCGGGGAAGCTCCGGCCGGGGTAGGAGTCGACCGTCACGGAGACCTCCTGGCCGAGTCGGATGCGGCCCAGCTCGGTCTCGGGGATGAAGACCTTGACCCACAAGTCGTCGGCCTTGAGGATGCGGACGACGACCTGGCCGGGGGCGACGAGGTCACCCTTGCGGACCGAGACGATGTCGACGACGGCCTTGGAAGGAGCGTGGACGACGGCCTCGGCGAGGTTGGCCTCCAGCTCCTGAAGCCGGGCGCGAGTCTGGCCCACCTGGGCTTCCAGCGCGTGGATATCCTCGGGTCGAGTGCCCGCCTTCAGCAGCTCGAGGTTGGCGCGGGCCTGGTCGAGCTGGGCCGCGGCCTCGGCGATGTCCTCGGTACGGTTCCCCTTGGACACCATGTCGAAGTGCGCTTTGGCCGCCGCGGCCCGGCCGCGCGCCCGGTCGAAGTCGGCCCGGGCCGAATCGAGCTGCGCCTGGGTGGCGCTGCCGCGCTGGACCAGCCGGTCATAGCGGCCGAAGTTCTCCTCGGCGAGCCTCAGGTCGGCCTCGGCGCTGAGCCAGTCGTTCTTCGCCTGGCGGACCTCCTCCTCGCGGAAGCCCCGCTTCATCCGGGTATACCGCGCCGCCGCGGCGGCGAGTTCGGCGGCGGCGGCCTGGATCTCCTCGCGGCGGGGCCCGTTCCGAGCCTTCTCCAGCGCGGCCAGGTCGGACCGCAGCCGCGCCTGCCACTGCGCGTGCTGCGCCTCCAGCTCGGGTACGTCGAACGTCACCAACGGCGCGCCAGGCTCGACGAGATCCCCCTCCAGGATGTGGATGGTGCGGACCCGCCCGCCGATCTTGGACCCGAGCCGGACCTCCTGCACTTCGACCACCCCGGGGAGGATCAGTCGCTCCGATGCCCGACCCGCGGCCGACCTCCAGACCCAGACCAGGCCCGCGGCCCCCGCGAGTGCCGCGACCAGTACGGCGACAATCACTACCCGGGCGAACCATCCCAACACCGGACTCCGAAACGGGTGAGCCTCCCTCTGGTTCCCCCCTTGCCAAGGGGGGGTCAGGGGGGGTGGATGACCCAGCCCTGTCTTGACCACGAACCAACGATGCCGTCTTCGCGAAATCCGCGGCAACCCGAGGCTACCATACTCGCCACCGGCCGGACCGGCAAGCTGAGGTCATCGCTCGGAGTCGCCGCGAGGTTTCCTGGTTGCTTCGAACTTCCCTTCAATCCCGCGCACATCATCGCGGATCTCCTGGCGCCGCTCCTCGACCCCACTTCCAAACCGGCCGCCAACGCCCTGGACATCCTTGACCGAAGGGTTGACCACCGGGCTGAAGGCATAAGCCAAGACCACCAGGACGATCGGGATGCACGAGGTGATCATGCGGCGGAAGGTCGGCTGGAACCTGTCCCAGCGCGTGGCCAGGTAATAGATCCCGTCGGGCGGGAACAGGAACGCCAGGCCGTGGAGCGGCCCCTCCTTGAACGGCCGGACGAAGACCGCGAGCAAGTCGGCCCAGAACCGGCCGTAGTTCGCCAGCACGACCACCACGGCCCCGAGGTGCACCAGACTCCGATTCGCGACGGCGATCGCGAAGATCATCAAGATCGTAAACCAGAAGCCATGCCGGTTCCAGCCACCGAGGCCTTGTCCTACCCCCGGCGCAGGGCTCGCCCGGGCGTGGCCCCGGTTGGCTCGCCGTTCTCCAGCACCAGTGTGCCGTTGACCAGGACGTGATCGACGCCTTCGGCCAGGGTCCGGCCGGCGGCGTAGCTGGAGCGGTCGGTCACCGTGGCCGGGTCGAAGACGGCGATGTCGGCGACGAAGCCGGATCGGATCAAACCCCGGTCGGTCAAGCGGAACCGACGCGCGGCATGGGCGGCCAGGTGGGTCACCGCCTCGGGCCAGGAGTAGTCGCCGAGCTGCCGGGTGTGGTAGCCGAGGTATCGAGCGAATGCACCCCAGCCGCGGGGATGAGGGAATCCGCCGCAGAAGATGCCGTCGGAGCCGGCCATGTGCGCAGGATGCCGGAGAATGGCGCGGATGTCGGACTCGGTCCGATCCCCCTGGCGGAAGCCCACGATGCCGACTGCCATCCCCGAGGCCCCGAGGATCTCGCAGACGAAATCGCCGGGTTCGATCCGCGCCTGCTCGGCCGCGGCCGTGACGGTCTGCCCTTCCGCCCAGCGCCAGTCGGGGTTGGCGACCATGGCGATCGTGATCGTCTGCAGGGGATACGGCGTGGGAGCCGCGAACCATTCCGACCTCAACCGGGCCCGGATGGCCGGGTCCCGCAGCCGCTCGACGGTCGCCTCGATCCCCCCTTGCTGCACCCAGGCCGGCAGCGCCACCATGCCCAGGATCGTGCTCCCCGCCAGGTAGGGATAGGTGTCGAACGTCAGGTCCAGACCCAGCGCGCGGCCTTCATCGATCAGCGGCAGGAGCAAGTCGGCCGGACCGTTGTAGTGCGAGATGTGCGCGGGGACATCGGTCGCCTGGGCGATGTCGTGGACCTCGCGCATGCCCACGGGGGCGCGGGGGCCGTAGCCCCGCATGTGGGTCACGTAGACGCCGTTTTCCCGCACAATCGCCGCGCACAACCCGGCGATCTCGCGGACATCGGCATAGAGGCTCGGGATGTAATCCAGCCCCGTCGACAGCCCGATCGCCCCGGCGTCCATCCCCGCGCGCACGAGCTTCTGCATGGCTGCCAGCTCGTCGTCGGTCGCGGGCCGAGGATCCAGCCCCATCACTTCCATCCGGATGTTGCCGTTGGGGATCAAATAGGCCACGTTGATCGCGGTGGAGCGGTCGAACCGCGCCAGGTAGTCGTCGATCGACCGCCAGTCATAAGACAGCCCAGGCGGGTTGCCGTTGAACCCCGCGGTATAGCGGCGCATGTAATCGAGCGTGGCCGGCGAGGCCGGTGCGAACGAGCTGCCGTCCTGGCCGATGAGATACGTCGTCACCCCCTGGCGCAGGGCCGGCAGGTGGATCGGGTCGGCCAGGAGCATGAGGTCGCCGTGCACGTGGGCGTCGATGAACCCGGGGACAACGTAGCGTCCGGAGGCGTCGAGGACCCGCGCGGCCTCGGCCCCATCGAGCCGGCCCACTTCGGCAATCATCGACTCGAGCAGGCCGACGTCCGCCCGATACGGCGGCGCCCCCGAGCCGTCGATGACCCAGCCCCCTTTGATGATCAGGTCGAAGATCATGGCTCGATCCCCTGTGGTCCGGCAGGAACGCGCAGATCCCTGGCTCATCAACCGGTCCGTTTGCGCCGCGGCGCGGCGTTCCCTGCCGCGCCCGAGGTGGTGGACAGGGCTTCGGGCGTGTCGGCGCCCTTCCAGATGTACCAACTGGCGATACTGCGATAGGGCCGCCAGAGCTCGGCCAGGGCGCAGCATTCGCTGGGCTTGGGCAGTTGGGCCAGGCCGTGGCGATCCCGCAGCGCGACCCGCACGCCCAGGTCCGTGGCGGGGAGCACATCGGGCCGATTGAGCGCGAAGATCAAGAACATCTCGGCCGTCCAGACGCCGATGCCCTTGATCGCGGTGAGGGCGCGGGTGATCGTCGCGTCGTCCCAGGAGTCGTCGATCGCGTCGAGAGGGACGGTCGCGGAGGCGACCGACTCCGCCAGGTTGAGCACATAGCGGGCCTTGGAGCCCGAGAGCCCGGCGCCGCGGAGGGCGGCCTCCCCCAGCTCGATCAGCCGCTCCGGCCGGTATGGCTCGCCGCCAAGGGCGATCAGCCGGAGGTTGATCGACCGGGCGGCCTTCGCCGAGATCTGCTGGCTGACGATCGAGCGAACCAACGAACCGAAGCGATCGGGATAGGGCTCCAGACGGCACGGGCCGATCCGGTCGATGATCGCGCGGAGGTGAGGGTCCACCCGGCGGAGATGCTTCACGGCGGTCGCCCATCGATCCCGCGAGGGAGAAGACGCGAGAGTCTGGCCAGACGGACTGACCGAAGGCGTCAAACGGCGGCGGTTGGTCGGCATTGTCGCGGAGCTCGCGCAGGACATACCGGACGCAGCCGACTCGACCACGGCGGGCGAGGTTGGCATGCCGTCCCCTGGTACGACGACCCAAGATTCTCCCCATCGTTCGCCAGGACCGCAAGGTCGTCTTCCGTCCGCCTTGCACCGGCGGCGAAGAACGGTTAGACACAAGCTCTACGCTGGGGCGGAACGGTCCCGAGACCACGGGTGTGAAGAAAACCCATGAACCGGCCTTTGACTCTGGTCATGACCGGCGATGTGATGCTTGGCCGCGGAGTCGATGAGACGTTGCGGCGGCTCGGCCCGAGTCATCCCTGGGGAGATCTCCTGCCGCTGCTGGACGAGGCGGACTTGACGGTCATGAACCTGGAATGCGTCATCGCCCGTGGGGGGCAACCGTGGTCCCGATGGCCGAAAGTCTACCATTTCCGGGCCGATCCCCTCGCGATCACGGCGCTCCAGATGGCGGGCGTCGATTGCGTCACGCTGGCCAACAACCACGTCCTGGACTACGAGGAGGAGGCGCTGCTGGAGATGCTCGGCCTGCTCGAGCAGCGTGGGATTGCCTACACGGGCGCCGGGCGCGATCTCGAGCAGGCCCGCCGGCCGGCACTGCTGGAGACACTGGGGATGCGCCTGGCCGTGCTTGCGTTCACCGATAATGAACCCGGCTGGGCGGCCCAGCCCGGCCGTCCGGGGACCAACTATCTCCCGATCACGACGGAAGACCGGGCGATGCACCCGGTCCGGGATGGCATCGCCGGGGCCAAGGCGGCGGGGGCCGACCTGGTGGTCTTCACCGTCCACTGGGGACCCAACATGGTGCAGCGTCCCAGACCGCGGTTTCGCGCGTTCGCGCACGCCGTCATCGACGCGGGAGCCGACGTCTTCTTCGGCCATAGCGCCCACATCTTCCAGGGGATCGAGATCTACCGCGAGCGGCCCATCATCTATGACGCCGGCGACTTCGTGGATGATTACGTTGTGGATCCGGAGCTGCGCAACGATTGGGGCTTGTTGTTCCGCCTGGAGGTCGACGAAACCGGTGTTCGCCGGATCGAGCTCATTCCCGTGGTGATCGCCCAACGCCAGGTCAACCGGGCCAAGGATCAGGTGCACGCGGCGATCGCCGAGCGGGTCGGCCAGCTCTCCGCGGAGCTGGGGACCACAATCCAGCACCATGAGCATCGGCTCTGGATCCAAGTCCGGCCGCCGATGGCCCACTGAACTACTCTCGCGATGGCACAACAAAGCCGAGCTTACGCAGTTGGTTTCGAACGGCCGTCTCATCGGCGTCGCGGAAGACCAGGCTGCGCTCGCCCGCAAGCAAGCAGAGGGTCCTGAGCTTCGGGTCGAGGGCCAGCATCCGCGCCGTCTCGGCGTCGGCGCACTCGATCATCCGGACAGTCCCCTTGTCGCGGAGCCGCCCCGCGCGACGGCGGAGGTCGGTCAGGAGCGTCGCGACCGTATCGGGGATCGGCTCCGCGCTGTGGCTCTCGAGGAACCCGGAAACCTCGTCGATCCTCAAGCCATCCTCGATGGCCCGCAGGAGCTTCTCGCGATCGAGCCGCCAGACTCCCTGCGACGTCCGCTCGCCGACCCGGTCGAGGAACAGGACATCTCCGGGGTCGGGATTCGGCTCGATCGAAACCACGTCGTGGTTGGGCAGGACGCGCCAGGTTTTCTCCGGGAGGAGGGGTTCCGGCTCGTAGTCATCAGTGAGCCCGAGGCACCAGGCGCCCAGTGCATTGATCCGGAAGAACTTCAACCCGTCGTAACGGCTGAGGCATTCATAGTCGTCGGTGCCCCAAGAGTCGCGGAAATCATTCCGTGCTTCCTGGGGCGGAATATAGGCGACATCAATCAGCCCCAGGGTCGCGGCGTACTCGAAGAGCGTCGCCAGGACGAAGCGGCCCTGGAGCATCTCCCAGACGTGGTGTCCCTCGTAGCCCAAACTGCCATAGGGTTGTTCGGCGATGTAAAGTTTCCAGAGGTTCCGGGCGATCGGGAAATCCTCACCCGAGGCGCGGACGAACCGGAAGAATTCGTCCACGGCGATCCAGCGACCCGCCGGGCATTCGGCGAGCACGTCGTTCACGGCCGCTCGCCGGTCGGCGACCGCGCTGAGACGCGCGCTTTGCTTGCCTTTAATCGCATCGATCCGCTCGAATTCGTCAAACACTTTCGTGTTGACCCATTTGTCCCAGGCGTGGCTGATCACTTCCTGGGCCGGCTGGCTCAGCGCCTTGCGTCCGGACTTCGAGAGGCTCAACTTCCCTGCCGAGAGCGAGGCCAGTCCCGCCGCCTGGAGGATGCACGGCCAGGCAAAGGCCTTGATCGCCAGGTCGAACCCCGGGTCGTGGGGATAGTCCGACTTGTCCTCGGCCTGGTAGAAATCTCCATTCACGAGCAGAGGCGCGATCGCTTCGACGGTCGCCGCGCTCGGCTTTCGGGTGGATTCGCCGACCCGGACCTTACCGGAGTCGACCAGGCGGAGCATGGCCGGGAGTTCGCGGAGGGCCGCCGCGGCGGTCAAACGCTGCCGGAGCGGGACCGATTCGGGTGTCTCACCCCGCTTCGAGCGCCACGTCGGGATCTGAAGCGGTACCTCGGAGGGGAGGTCCTCGATCGTGGTTATGGAGACGGCGCGCGGTTCGGGAACGAATTTCTTGAGGATCGGTCGAAGGTCCGTCGGGACGGACCAATCCCTGGGCATGAGCAGTCGCAGCGCCGAGGCGGACCGGGTTGTCCCGAAATTGGGCAGCCCGCTGTACTTGGCTTGAAACCGATTGGGATCGACGGTGCCCAGGGGATGGGCCAGCGCTTCCTGCACGGCCGCCTGGCTGAGCTTGTCGAGCGACTCGTAGAGCCGGCGAACCACGTCCTCGCGCGCCAGCATCTGGGTCAGGTAAGGGACGAGGTCTTGCTTCCGCGACGGCGCGTCGGGGCTGACCAGCTTCCCCAGCGGGCGAAGCTCATCGAGATTGAGCAGCGCGATCGCCTCGGCGACCTTGAGGAACTCGGGCTCCAAGCGGTGGCGCATGGTTGCGATTCAACTCCACGCGGGCTTGCCTTGCACGCGGTTCACCGCGGCTTGTAAGGTCGACGCTACGAAGATGAAACGCGACTGTCCCCTTCGAGAGCAAGACCCTTGTCCGCTGAAGAACCAACCTCGCAAGATTCCCTACCCGCCGCGATCGATCCGGCGGCCTCCAGGCTGATCTTCCTGGCGATGCTGGGCCTGGTCGCCGGGGGCTTGGTGGCCTTCCGGATGCTGAGCCGGCCGGCGCCGCCCCCGCCCCCGGAGGTCGCCCGGGATGCCCTCCTGTCCCGGGGCCGGGAAATCTTCCTGGCTCGTTGCGCGACCTGCCACGGCAACGAGGGCCGCGGCGACGGCCCGATCGCCCGCAACCTGCTGGGACCGCCGGTGGGCAACCTCACCGACGACCAGTGGAAGCACGGCGATCGTCCCGACCAGGTCATCGCCGTGATCGCCCAGGGCGTGCCGAACACGCGCATGGAAGGCTGGAGCCGCGTCCTCGACCCGCCAGAGCTGCGGGCCGTCGCGGCGTATGTCTACTACCTGGCCAGGCGGCCGGTCTCGGAAGAGTTGCGGAAGCCATGATTGCGCCGGTCAGGACGTAGGTCAGGCTTCAGCCTGATGGGATCGGAACGTCAGGCTGAAGCCCGACCTACGACTGGAGCGACCTCCCGCGGAGACGGCACCTCAGGCAATCCGGCCCTCGGTCTCGCGATGGACCACGGCGTCGGCCTCGATCTCGACCAGTGCCTGGGGATCGATCAGGCGCGCGACCTGGACCAGCGTCGTCGCCGGTCGAATCGATTCGAAGAACTCGCTGTGCACCGCGCCGACCTCGCGCCAGTGTTCGATGTCGGTCACGTAGATCCGCGTGCGAACGACGTCGGTGACCTTACCATCGAGTGCCTCGATCGCGGCGACGATGATCTCCAGGGCCCGATGAGCTTGCGCCGCCACGGTCGACCCGTATCGGCCGTCCGGCTGGATGCCCACGGTCCCGGTGACGAAGATGAGGTCCCCGACGCGGACGGCCCGCGAGTAGCCGACCACCGGCTCCCAGGGCGAGCCCGTCGAGACGTACCTCCGCCCATTCCGCTCGGCCACCGTCAACTTCACCTGGGGAGTCATCGTGGGTTGCTCCATGTAGGTCGGGCTGTCAGCCTGACAGGATTCCGAGGTTTGTCAGTGTACACGGGATCGGACCCGCAGCCCATGAGTCCGGCCGCGAAGGATTCTCGATCGATGCGGGAGGCGGTCGGATCGATGGAACGGATTGGTTCGCGGCCGTAGAATGAAAGGCGGGACCCGTTCGGCGAATCGAGGTTCGATCGGGACAGCGGCTCGAGTCCCAACACCGTAGCGACGCGACGATGGTTCCCGACTACTATGCCAGGCTGGGAGTCGAACCGACGGCCGACCGGGCCACGATTGAGGCTGCGCTCAAGCAGAAGCAGCCGGCGTGGTCGATGGGCACGCGGAACCCCAAGACGCGGCATGCGAATCAGCTCTATCTCGACGAGATCCCGGCGATGCGCCGGGCGCTGTTGAGCGACCCGGCCACGCGGGCGGCCTACGATGCCGAGCTGGCGGCCGTCCAGCGGGTCGAACGCGAACAGAAGCTCGACGAACTCCAGCGGCGAGTCCGCCTCCGCGCCGCCAAGGGCGGGTTGGGGCCGTCCGATCGCGGACTCCTGATCGACGAGGCGAGCCGACTGGGCCTCCAGGAAGACGACCTGCTCCGCCTCACCCGGTTGATCCCGCACCTGGTCGAGGCACCCCGCGTCAATGGCGAGGCCGAGCTCGACATCGACCCGCCGGCCGATGTGCTCGATCCCTCGACGCGCCGGCAGATCCGCGTGGCCCTGGAGCATCTGGGCTGCCGCGACCTGTATGACGCCCTCGGCGTGACACGCGACGCCCCGGCCTCCGATGTGGCCGCCCGCGCCGATGCCGAGCGCCAGCGCTGGATGAAAAAGGCGCAGGTCACGGCCGAGAAGACCGCCTGGCTCGAGGTGATCACCCATGCGCAGTCGCACCTGGGCTCGCCTCGCGCCCGGTCGCGCTATGACCGGACCCTGGCCGTGGAGGCTGAGGAGTCGTTCAACGCGCTGGCCGAGTTCACCCTGAAGGGCTTGAGCCGGCTCGACGGCGGGACTCGATCCGCCCTGATCGAGGAAGCCGCCGCGCTGGGGATCGCCTCCGATCGGGCCGACCGCCTGATGGGCCGGATCTGCCGGCGGCTGGGCGTGGCACGCGAGGCGGGCGTCTCGCCCCGGGATGTCCTGGCGACGTCCTTGACACCCGGCGCCGCCGCCAGTTCGGGGAACGGCGCCGCCAGGTTCAGCCTGTTGCGATGCCGGCAGTGCGGCGGCGTGACCGAGATGAGCCCGGTGGCCCGGAAGGCCGCTTCGGCACGCTGCCGGCATTGCGGGGCCTCGCTCAAGTGGGAGTGCCCGGCCTGCCGCCGCAACCCGTGGGTCGATGAGCCGCAATGCCCGTGTGGGTTCCGCATGGCGTTGCGCGAGCCGGTGGTCCGCCACTTTGAGGCCGCGCAGCAAGCCTTCCGCGGCTTCGACTTCGCCGGGGCGCAGGAGCATCTCGAACGGGTCCTGGAGCTGGCGCCCAACCTCGCGGGAGCCAGGAACGGGATTGCCAAGGTCCGGCAGCGGCAGGCTGACATCGACCGCCTCAAGCTGGCCTACGAGACGGCACGTGCCGGCGGCAGGCTGTCGGCCGCTCGCACCGCGGTTGAGGCCTGGAGCCGATTGGTCGACCCGGGCTCGCCCGAGCTGCGGTCCGCGTGGGACGCGCTGACACCCGCCCTGCGCCGGGCCGAAGCCCTGGCCGCCAAGGCGCGGCCGCTGGAACGGACCGACCCTGGGGCGGCGCGGAACCTCTATGGCCAGAGCCTGGCCGTCGTCGCCGACTTGCCCGAAGCGCTGGCGGGTCTGCGCCGCACGCCCCCCGACCCGCCCACCGCGCTCGATGCCCGCGTGCTCGGCGACCGGATCCGCCTCCTCTGGACGCCCCCGCCCCCCGACGGCTTCGGGCCACTCACGTTCGTCATCCTGCGGAAGCGGGACGGAGCGCTCCAGCACCCCGGCGACGGCACGCGGATCGCCGAGGTCAGCACCGCCGAGTTCGACGATATCCACGTGGCCCCGGGCGAGACGGTCGGTTACGCCGTGCTGAGCAAACGCGGGGGGGCCGAGTCGATCGGCGCGATCTCGCTCGGCCCGCTCGTCTTCCTGGCCGACGTCAAGGATGTGCGCGTCGACGCGCGCGAGCACGAGATCGAACTGTCCTGGTTACCCCCGCGGGGCGTGGCCGAGGTCCGGGTCGTCCGCAAGCGCGGCATGCCGCCGGCGAACCCTCGCGATGGCGACCGGATCGCCGCGGCGCCGGATCACGCCCTCGACCGCGGTCTCGACCAGGGTCAGGTCTACCATTACGGGATCTATGCCATCTACAAGATGGCCGATGGCCGGCTCTACCCCTCCCCGGGAGTCGTGGTCGCGGCGCAACCGGAGCCGCCGGTCGCGCCTTTGGATGCGCCTCGGCTGGTCCAGGAGCCGAGCGGCCGGGTCCGGATCGACTGGATCGAGCCGGCGCGCGGCTCGGTCCGGATCCTCCGCACGGCGGCCCCGCTGCCGTTGCCCCCCGGCACCCGGCTCACGGCCGGCGAGGCCGAGGCGCTCGAAGGGGTCTGGCTCGAATCGATCACGCCCGATCGGGCCTACGACCCCGATCCACCCCTGACCGGCGCTTGCTCGTACACGCCTCTGACCGGCTGGGGCCAGACCTGGACGCTCGGGCATGGCGCAACCCTCGGCCGCGTGGCGGACCCGTCCGACTTGCGCGCCACCCGCGCCGGCGGCGGCCTGGGCTCCTCCCTCGGCGGAATCCGGGCCACGCTCCGCTGGCGATGGCCTGCCGGCGCGTCGGCAGCGGTGGTCGTCGCGCGTCAGGGTGCACCACCCCAAGGACCCGGCGATCCGATGGCGACGACGGCCCTGCTCACCCGGGCGGAGTATGATCGCCACGACTGCTGGACGATCAGCCTGCCGAGCGGCCCATCCCGCGACACCGGCGTTGGACCGTCCCGGTCCGAAGCTGGCCCCTGGCATCTGCGGGTTTACAGCATTTCCGAACGCGACGACGCCCGCTCGTTCTCGCCGGGGCTGGAGCCGACCGCGGCCACGATCTTGCCCGAACCTCGTCCGGAGCTAGCCGTTACGTATCTCCTGAGTCGACCCTGGCTGCCGATCCCCGGCCTGCCCTGGTCGATCACGTTGCGGACCGAGCCGGCCGGCTCGGTGCTGCCCCCGCTGGTCGTGGTGGCCCACCCGCGGGCCGTCCCCCTCTCCGCGGATGATGGTCAGATCATCGCACGGTTCCGGGCGGCTCGCGACGGCGCCCGCTTCCCGATCCGGGCCCCATTCAACCTCTCCCGATACGGCGTCCGGATCTTCACCGACCCGACCATCCCGCCCGAGGAACTGCCCCCGATCCGCTTCCGGCACCCGGAGACCGGATCGACGCGAGTATAACCCGAGCAAGCAGAGGAGGATGTTCTTCGCCCCAAAGGAACCCAACAAACCAGTTTCCCGGGGCAAGCCCCGGGAGCCCGGCGTCAACTCAGAACCCAGCCCTGAAAAGGCGAAACCCCGAGGCCGGCGCCGTGAGGGAATGATCGTGTGCCGCCCTTTCAGGGCTTGGGGTCAGGGCGAATTCCCCGTGCTCCCAGGGCGTTGCCCTGGGCTGG
>JAJPJC010000509.1 GCA_021324445.1 Isosphaeraceae bacterium | reverse complement strand
GTAGCAGCATGCCGCGAACTGCTCGCGCCTCCGTCGGTGGCCTGTGGTATCACGCCCTGAATCGAGGCAACACCCGGGCGACGGCGATCCGGCTGGGGTTGGAGTCGTGCTTGCGTCCGCGGGGACGACCGCGTAAGGAGGAGGCGTAAAAGCGCTATGTCCCCCTTTTTCCCTTGCAGAACCGTGGAGTTCCGCCGTCGGTGGTCGAGAATACGATCCAACAGACTGGGGGACAACAGACTGAAAAGGGGGACATAGCGCTTTTCGCGAGGCGACCGTCAATAGAAAGGGCGTCAACAAAGCGCTATGTCCCCCTTTTTCTATGCTCTCGCCCGGCTTCTCGCCGGCCCAGTTCGTCTGCGACCAGCCGTAGCTGTGCATCGCGTGGAAGTCCGGCTCGGTGTACCGCGAGGCGTTGTTCCGCCCCTCCCAGCGCGGGTCCTGCGACAGGTCGAGCTTCTGGCCGTTCACGGTCAGGTCGCCGAGGTACAGCTCCACGTGCGTGCCGAACCGGGCGATGTTGAACAGCCCGAAGAGGTCGAACTCCGCCGGGGCTTTACGTATCGCCTCGTCTTACCAGATGACGTAGGGCGTCTCCTCGTCGAACCGGAGCGTGACGCGGCCGTGGCCTTTGCCGGCGTCGGGGCGCTTCCACCACCGGTGCCGGTTGTGCCGCTGGAAGTACTCGACGAGGCCCTGGTCGCGGACCGTGAGCAGCCGCCGGTGCAGCTCCTCGCGCGTGAGTCCCGGCTCCTCCCGCTTCAGCCGCTCGAAGATGTGCTCCTCCCCCTGGAGCTCGTACGGCTGGCCGTTCCCCGTGCGATCCGTGACGTGTCGCTTCAGGGCCTCGTCGTGCCAGGTCGGATCGGCCCGCGCCTCGGGCTCGTAGCGGAAGCTCCAGGTGTGGACCTTCGGGCCGGCCGGGAGCAGGATGGCGGTCTCCGCCCCCCGGGCCTGCCAGTCGGCGGACATCCAGTCGAACATCACCTGGCCGAGGCCGTCCTCCTCCCAGATGCGAAAGGCCATGGAGTTCCAGACCCGCCAGGTGTGCCGGCGGGAGTTGAAGAAGCCCACGTAGCCCACGCCGCGGAGCCCGATGTGGCGCAGGGCCACCTTGCCCGAGGCGGAGAGCTCGTCGTCGAAGGTCAGCGGCCTCCCGAGCGGCAGCGCGTAGTAGGCCTGGACCCGCGAGTTCTCGACGCGCCCGCCGATCTCGCCCGCGCCGCCGGTGAAGCCGGTCCGTCGCCAGCCGAAGTCCTGGACGACCGCCGGCATCTCGGTCCCGACGATGCGGTTCTGGTAATGGTCCCAGCCCGGGTCGCGGGAGAAGTCCTGGCGGACCTGGACGAGCTCTCCGGATGATGAGGGGACGGCGAGCAAGTCGCTCAGGGCGCACACCAAGAGGAGAGTCGGCAGGCGCATCGCGGGGCCCTCACGCGAGGTCGGCCAGCCCCGGTAGCCGGAGACCGGCAGCCCGGGGAGGCTGTCCCGGATGATAACACGGAGGGCCCGCTCGCAGAGTCGCGGGGACGGCGCAGCTCGAAATCCGATCAGAGCCGCGAGAGGAGAGGCGCCGGCGGGAGTCGAACCCGCTTCCGCGGTTTTGCAGACCGCCGCCCGGCCGTCAGGCCCCGGCGCCTTGCGTCCTCCGGCCCTCCCCCGGAGGGCCATGTCCTCGCCGGGAATCGAACCCGGTCTCCGACCTTCGCAAGGTCGTGTGCGCGTCCGTCACACCCCGAGGACTTCGATCGAAACGAGGCCGCTCGAGCCCCCCACCCGGGAATCGAACCCAGCCTTGCGGCTTCGAAGGCCGCCGTGCGTCCGCCACACCCGCGGGGAAACAGACGAGCGCCCTCGCCAGGAGTCGAACCTGGTCTTCGACCTTCGGGGGGTCGCGTGCGATTCCGGCACACCCCAAGGGCTTCGTCGAAGCCGACGGCCGGAGTCGAACCGGCATGAACCTGCTTACAAGGCAGGCGCCTCGCCGTTCGGCCACGTCGGCGGCGAGCAGGGGCGTAAGGATTTGAACCCTGTCCGCGAGTTTTGGAGGCTCGCTGCTCTCCAAGGAGCACGCCCCTGAAGGTATCCCCGGCGTGCTAAGAGTCATCGTGACCTCCGCCGGGGTTGCGGTGAGGGTGTCCGGCGGGGGTTGAACCCGTCGCCTCGAGCTCCACGGGCTCGCGTGCTCCCGTTACACCACGGACACCATCGAGAGCGCGGCCGGGCCCACCGGCCGCGCCGGAGCGGAAGGGGCGGGAGTCGAACCCGCAAGGCTCATCGCTCGCCCGCTCTCCAGGCGGGTCCCGTCCCCGATCGGGTGGCCCTTCCGTATCGTCATCTCCAGTGGGCGATGCAGGGGTCGAACCTGCGGCCTCCAGCGTGTCATGCTGGCGCTCTGGCCGGCTGAGCTAACCGCCCATCTTCATCAGCACCCCGACCAGGACTCGAACCCGGGACTCCTCGTCAGGACCGAGGTATGATCCTCCTCTTCACCATCGGGGCGACAGGCGGAAGGCAAGGGATTCGAACCCTCACGCCCTCGCGGGCGCACTCGTTAGCACCGAGGCCCGGCCAGCCGTATCCGGCTACCTTCCGTTCGAGTGGACCCACCGGGAATCGAACCCGGATCTCCGCCACGCCAGGGCGACGTCGTCCCCTTGGACCATGGGCCCTTCGACCGCAGACTCTGCCGAGTGGACCGCCGGGGAGTCGAACCCCGATCTCCGGCGTGCGATGCCGGTGTCGTCCCGTTGGACCAGCAGCCCGTTGGAAGGCAGGAACCGGCCGGGAGACCGCAGGCCGATTCCGCCGATTGAAGGTCCGCCCGAGAGTCGAACTCGGTCTCCCTCCCTACCAAGGAGGTGTGCTGCCGGAACACCTGCAGACCGGCTTCCTGGGAGTCGTCCCGGCAGGACTCGAACCTGCGCTATCCTGTACGTGAGACAGGCGTCTTCGCCGCTAGACGACGGGACGATTCGTGGCCAGTAGCACGGGTGGGATTCGAACCCACAGGCACCAGGCTCTCGACCTGGCCGCGATGCCGGTTAGCGTACCGTGCCATCGATTGAGGAACACCGAACAGTTGCGGGTCGGGGAGTCGAACCTCCGCCTCCGAGCGTATGAGACTCGGCCGAGCACCGGCCCACCCGCAGTCCCAGGCCCCGGTATCGAGCCGGGCACGCCGGGCTTATGAGGCCCGGCCGGGCACCTGCCCGCCTGGAGAATTGAGTCGCCGGGGGGAGAGTCGAACTCCCACGCCTCGGGGGCACGTGCGTCTGAGGCCCGCGCGTCTACCAGTTCCGCCACCCGGCGAGCGTCCAGTGGTCCGTGCGGGAATCGAACCCGCCTCTCCAGCTTGAGGGGCTGGTGTCCTGTGCCGATAGACGAACGAACCGTGATCAGAAAACTTCCAGTGGGTGGTGAAGGAGTCGAACCTTCCGCCTTCCGCCTCACAACTCGATGGCAACGGCTTTACAGGCCGCCGTGAGGAGCACCACCCGGTCATTCCTCCGCGAGTAGCACGGGTGGGAGTCGAACCCACAGAGTCCCCGGGTTTGAGCCGGGTCGCTTTGCCGGTTTGCGTACCGTGCCGTCGCTTAACTACCAGCGCCCCCGGCGGGATTCGAACCCGCGACCTCCTCGCTGACAACGAGGCGAGCACTCCGGACTGCTCCACGAAGGCGTGACAAATGGCCCAGGAGGGAGTCGAACCCTCAGCATCTCTCGTTCTAAGCGAGAGTGGTCTGCCGGTTGCCTACCGAGCCGGAAAAACTGGCTCCCATGACCCACTACCCAGGGTGGGATTCGAACCCACAGGCGCCCGGGTTTAAGCCGGGCCGCTCGGCCGTTGGCGTACCTGGGCGAGTCGCAGCGGAAGCCGTGGGACTCGAACCCACGAGCGGCCCGAGGCCGCCACCAGTTTTCAAAACAGGTCCCTCATCCGGCCGGATGGCTTCCGTGAAGGTCCTCGACCCGAGTTCCGGGGGCTGGACTCGAACCAGCGGCCTCCGCGTTCAGGGCGCGGCGTCACTACCGTCAGCAACTGCCCCGGAGTTCGGGAAGGAGGACTCGAACCCCCACCGCCTGATTCAAAGTCAGGCAGCCTACCGGTTAGCCGATTCCCGAGAGCGCCCCGCGGGAGTCGAACCCGCCTGTCGGACCTGGCAAGCCCGCGCCTGACCGCTCGGCCAGGGACGCATCAACGATCGCAGCGAGAGCGGGATCGGGGAGTCGAACCCCGGTCGCCTGGTCGGGAGCCAGGAGTCGTGCCACTGGACCAATCCCGCAAGGAACAGGCGGAAGGAGAGGGAGTCGAACCCCCAAGGCTCATCGCTCGTCCGGGTTCGGGTCGGGTGCCGTCGCCGATCGGCTTGTCCTTCCGAATACTGAGCTCCGGCGGCAGGAATCGAACCTGCGTCCCCCCGGTTAACAGCCGGGTGCTCGTGCCAGCACGAACTCCACCGGAATCGAAAGATCTGGCAGTCGGGATGGCCGGATTTGAACCGGCGATTTCCTGCTCCCGAAGCAGGCGGATTGGCCAGGCTTTCCCACATCCCGGGTCGTTTTGCTCGCCGACAAGTGCCCAGCGGGAGTCGAACCCGCACGTCCGCCATGGCAAGGCGGTAGGCTGCCGCTACATCATGGGCACGATCACCGTCCCCGGATTGTCAAAGATCGAGAGCACCGGGTGGGAGTCGAACCCACGTCGCCGCCTTACGAGGGCGGGGTCTTCGCCGCTGGACGACCAGTGCCTGCTTCGGAGTGGGACCGGAGGGGCTCGAACCCTCACCGAACCGGTTAAGAGCCGGACGTTCTGCCGCTAGAACTTCAGTCCCGAGCGTCGCGAGTAGCCCGTGTGGGAATCGAACCCACCTCTCCGCCTTGAAAGGGCGGTATCCTCGGCCGATAGACGAACGAGCCATCGAGTGGGCCGGGGGGCGCTCGAATCCCCGTCTGCCGGGCTTCAACCGGCCGCTGGACCGTCTCAGCTACCAGCCCATTCCGCGGTCCCAACGAGAAGGCCCGGTGTCTTGCGTCACACCGGGCCCGAGACTCCACGCGAGGGATGTCCGTGGCCGGGCGTCACGTCCGCAGGGGATAGTGCGAGCGCGGACTCGCCGACTGCTCGGCGAGTCGCTTCGCTTCGTTACAACCCAGGACGTGACGCGGACAACCGGCGAACATGGATGGCCTCGGTGCGAGCGATGTCTCGGGCCGAATCGACTCCGGGCTTGGCCCGTCGTCATGTACTCCTACAGACGCCGGACCCCGAGAGGATGTTCGCGCGATTCCCGAGGATTATTGAGTACGGGCTCGTTCGGCGTGGATCAACGCCGGGTCGAACGACGGTCCGGCAAGCCGGTGACGGTGGAAGCGATTGGGGGACGTGATGAGGTCTCGGACGGAAACGATCACCGGGAAGTATCCGCCGCCTGACGGTCCTGGAGGAACGATCTCGCTACTCCCGCTCGCCGCCTTCTGCCCGACCCGGCCTGCTCGGTTGCGAGGCGCGGTCCATGCCATGACTCGAATAGAGGGCGATGAGGCCGACCAGCGCCGTGAGCAGGCCGCCCGCCTGGTAGAGCCTCGTGCCGAGCCGCTCGACGAAGGCCAATCCGATCGCGTACAGGGCGATCCCGCCGATCACCATCAACACGCTCAAGGTCATCGCCGCGCGACGGCCGGCGAGGGCGGCCCCGATGGCGAGCCCGGCGATCCCCGCGAGCATCGTCAGCCGGCCCGCCCAGGGGAAGATGACCAGGCGGTCGGCCTTCTCGCCCACCCACAGGACGAACCCGCCGAGGAGGAACACGGAACCGAGGAGCATGGCGACGATGCCGAGGGCGAGCTGCGTCCGCGAAGACCCGCCGGAAGCCGGGGATCGCTTCCCGGACCCGTCCCCATGATCGGGATTACAGTTCTGCATTTGTAATTCAGCATTTCGTACGGTCGCATTGTTCGAGGCGGAACCCACGGCCCTGGCCTCGAGCTCGCTCGCCCGTCGGCTACACGTCCGCGAGCGTCAGCGGTCGTGGCCGACGGCCATCGACGTCGGTGACGCCGTACTCCTCGGCGACCTCCGCGGCGACCAGGGTGGCGCCGCTCCGGCCCGACACGTCTGGGTCCGCCGCGAGCGCCGCGATCACGCGCCCGATGAACTCCGGGCTCTCGGAGTTGCTGAGATCGAAGCATCCGGCCGCCAGCACCGCCTCCGTGCGGACCAGGCCGGGGTAGAGCGACACGGCGGTCACGCCGTGCGGTTTCAACTCGTGCGCGATATCCGAGGTCATCTTGTCCGTCGCCGCCTTCGCCATGCCGTACACGGTGTTGCCGAGATACTTCCTGGCCGCCCAGGACGAGATGTTGACGATCAGCCCACGCCGTGCCGGGACCATCAGCCGGGCCGCATGCTGGCCGGCGACGAAGGCCGCCCGGACGCCCGCGTTCATCATCGCGTCCCAGCGCCAGAGCGGCTGCTCCCAGAACGGGGCGATGTACGTGAACCGGCCGTCCTCGACCATGCGCTCGTAGCCGCCCCAGGCGACGTTCACCAGGAGATCCAGCCGGCCGGCGGGCGCCTCCACCTGCCGGAATGCGGCCTCGACGGCCCGATCGTCCGTGTGATCGCAGGCGAAGGAGTGGATGCCTTCGCCGGGCTCGTTCTGCTTGATCGCCCTGCCGGTCGCGAACACCGTCGCTCCGGCGTGGGCCAGACCCACCGCCACGCCACGCCCCACCCCACGGCTGGCGCCGGTCACGAGTGCGACTTGACCCTTCAGGTCCGCCATGTTCGCAATACCCCTGGCTGGCGTCGGCATGCGGTGGAAACCGATGGCTGCTTCAAGGAGCGCCTCCGGGGCGGGAGTCCCGGCGGCGGGCCAGGTCAGCGTGCTCGGACATGAGACGATGCTCTTCGGGCACCGTGGCGGGCTTCAGGTACCGGCCGTTATATTCCGCCGGGCCCGCGGGGTCTCGGCCTTCTCGCACTCGGGGCAGAGGCAGGGCTCGGGTGCCCGAGGGGTTGTCGGCGAGGGTTCAGGCAACCCGTCGCCTTCGCCGCCGCCCTCGAGGATCCGACCGACCTGGAGCTCGAACGCAGACCGCTCCACGCAGTACATCCCGCCCCTTGCGCCCTCGAAGCTGCACGTCCACGCGGCGAGCGCCTGACCGTAGCGAATCGCCTCGCGGAGCTGCGGGCCGGTCGCGCGGGAGAGCGCCGTGGCGCCGCCCGCCAGGAGCGTGTGAATGATCCCCGCCGTGCACCAGTCGCCCGCCCCGGCGGTGTCCTTGATGTCCTCGGCCGTGAATGCCTCGGAGCGACGCCAGCCCCGCGTGGCGGACCCCGGCAGGTCGCTCCGGTACCGAAGGCCCTCGCGCCCGAGGGTCTCGATGACGAGCCTCGTCCCGCCGATCGATTCGCACTCCCTGGGGAGGTCCTGCAGGCGCTCGTGGGAGAACTTCACCACATCCGAGACCTCCCAGGCCTCGCGGAAGAGCCCCGGGTGGCCCACGAAGGAGGGCTCGAAGACGACCGCCGCACCGCGCGCCGAGGCCTCGCCCGCGAGCAGCAGTGCCCCGCGGGAGACACGGTCGAAGAAGAAGACCTGCGGGGAGCCGAGCCGGCTTGCGATCTCCCGCGCCGTGGAGGCCAGGACCGGCCTGTACCCGGGCAGGCGCCTGCCGCAGGTCGGGCAGCGCCACGAGAACGTGTGGTAGGGCTCTCCGGACGGGCTCCTCCGGATCCGGTGGACGATGACCGGCGTGCTCCCGTCTGCCTCCAGGGAGATGAACTCCGTCGAAGCGCCCCACGTTCTCAGGTCATCGAGGATGCGATCGGCAGCGGTCCCCGGGCGGAGCCGGGCGACAGGCGCGGTCTGCCACCCGAGGTACCGCAGCGCGAGCAGGACATTACCGCACGTCCCCCCGGCCCAGCGACGGGGCGGCCGCTCGTCGCCGTCGATCCGGACGTCGTCAAGGGCCAGGAGACCGGTCCCGATCGCAAACGGCGGCTGATCGCTGGAAGGGTTCTGGTTCTTCATGAGCCGGCGGCCTCCATGCTTCCGGTTGTGGGGTACGCCTCACCGTGGAGCCACACGTGCACGAGGTCCCCCGGGCTCGCGCCGCGCGCGGCGTCGAGGCGGGGCAGGTCCACGTCATACCCCAGCGCCTCCACGTACATGATGGTGAAGTCCCGATCAAGGGCGGCCATCAGGGCCCCGACGGCGAGCGCCTTGCTGCCTACGGGCGAGAGGATGATCTGC
The DNA here is from genome assembly GCA_021324445.1 of Isosphaeraceae bacterium. Taxonomy (GTDB): domain Bacteria; phylum Planctomycetota; class Planctomycetia; order Isosphaerales; family Isosphaeraceae; genus JAJPJC01. The sequence goes on along the minus strand of JAJPJC010000509.1, from coordinate 9,123 downwards.
GAGCCCCCGACCTCGGCGAAGACGCGCCTGCGGGTGTCGTCCATCCTGAGAATCGTCCGGTAGAGGTCAAGCGGGCCCCGCTCGCCCGCGTAGACGATGTCCCCGGAATCGACCTTCCAGGTGTTCTCGAACTCCTCGCCGAAGTGCTCGATGAGTTCGTCGGCCAGACGCGGGCGAGAGGCGGGAAACGGCAGGATCGGGCACACCGCATGCGGCTCCACCCGCTGGTGGATCCGTTCGAGCACACCGCGTTTTCCCCGGGCGAGCTGCGGCATCCAGAGCCTGGCCGCGCGCGAGTTCGCGTCGAGGCCCCAGCCCCCCTTGAATCCGTGGACCGTGTCCGCGACATCTCCGGATGCGGCGACGATCCCCGAGTCCGTGGCCGGCTCGTCGGTCACGATCAGGTGCAGGTTGATCCCGCGTCGCCGGGCGACAGCAAGGAGGTGCCGGACGATCGGGAACGCGACCCCGACGGAGAGCGCGCTCAGATCGACGAACACGTCGGTCAGGCCGTGGAAGCCAAGCCCGTTCACCAGCCCCACGGCGGTGCGGCCGCCAACAACGGCGTTGTCGCTCGCGAAGATGGCGACCCGCGCCACCTCGCTGCCCGGGAGCAGACGGAGGAGGTCGCGCTCGTGCGCGTCGGCCCGTTCGACGAGGGCCTGGGCCGGGTTGGGCCGCTCCTCGCGGAGGAAAAAGCCAACCGAACGTGGCCCCGCGACGCCCGCGATGATCCCGGAGACGGCCGTCGAGCGGGGGTCGAAGCCCGCGCCGGCGATGACCAGCACTCGCCGGTGTCCCTCCGCGAGATACTCGCGCAGGAACGGCTCCGTGTGCCGCCCGCGGTGATAGATGCAGCGCTCCCAGCGGGCCGGGTTCATGGTCCGGCCTCCTGGAGCATCTCGGCGACCTCCTTCGCGCTGCTCTCGATGAAGCCTCCTCGCTTGAGGCAGAGCCCGTGCTTGAGGATCACCATCCCCCCGAGCTCCAGGAGACACCACTCCCGGCCCTTGGTCTGGTGGTGGGGTACCAGGGTCACGGCGTTATACGCCACGCCGAACTGGAGCACGTGGGCCAGGCCGGGGTGCGAGGCGGGGAGCGCCTTGAACTCCTCCTGGGGGATACCGAAGGCGTTCGGAGTGAGCCACCCGTTGGGCTGATTGGTGACCTCCACGCAGCGCCTCGCCATGCCCGCGGTGAGCCTGCGCACCAGGGCATGCTGGGGGAAGTCCCAGCTCTCGATGATCTGCTCGCCCCGTTTCCGGAGCAGCCGGTGCTGGGTCTCGGCGCTGAGCAGCGCCGGCTTCGACCGGATGACCTGGGTGGCCGCCGTCTCGACGAGGACGGCGGCGAGCTGGAGGAACTGCTCGGCGTTCTCCGAGCTCGCGTCGCAGAGATCATCGATGCCGTAGAAGTACGGGCGCTCGAACCGGTGGAGCAGGTGGAGCCTCGCCGCCTCGTACACCGACGGATTTGCGTTCACCGGCCGGGACGGCTCCGGGTCGTCGTCCGCGAACATCGTCGGCGGGGCGCGCCGCTTGTCGTAGCGGTGCATCATCACCGAGAGCATGGCCAGGGCGATGTCCTCCGGCACCGGCTTCCCGCCGACCCGGAAACCCTCGATGTCCTTGCCAAAGGTCTCCCGACGCGCGTCGGCGACCTGGAGGCGGCGCTGGGCGGCGTCGACGCTCTCCGCGAGCCGGCGGCGTTCCGAGGGGGAGATCGGGGCTTCCTCGTCCCCGAGGAGGTCGCCGAGCACGACCAGGTTGCGGGCGCTGAGCAGGGGCATGCGCCTGAGATAGCGCCCGGCCATGTCCTTGGCCATCCTGCGAAAGATCGTCCGGTTCTCGCGGCGCGGTCCGCTGCTCTGGAGCAGGACGGCCTCGATCTCGCGGTCCTGGCTGAGCCCGGGGTAGCTCGCCGTCTCCGAGCGGTCCTCGGTGACCGCCTGGAGCGCCTCCTGCGGCAGGAGGACGTCGAACCGGGCGATCATCCAGCGCGCGATCCGCAGCTCGCGCCGCGCGAGCCAGCGCTGCAGGGCCTGGAACTGGGCGGGGTGGAGGACATGGGCGTCATCGAGGATGGCGAGCGGCCGGAGCGGGAGGACCTCCGCACCGGCGGCACCCCCCCCCACCTCGACGCGGTCGATGATGTCGAAGGGCTGGTAGGCGCCCGTCGCCTCGACCGGGAGCTCCGACTCCGCCGGGGCGAGCAGCGCCCCCATCACCTTGTAGAGGGCCATCTCGACGGCGCGGGCCCGCTCCGCGAGCCGGATTCCGTCGAGCCCGCCTATCGTCTCGACGATCGATTCGGCGCCGGCCCGCGGGATGATCCGCACGTCCGCCGGGTCGACACCGGCGGAGCCGAGATGCCGGAGCCAGGCGAGCACGGCCCGGGCCTGGATGAGGGCGGTCATGAGCCCCATCTTGAGGCCGTCGGCGTACGGGAACTCCCAGAAGTCGCGGTAGTCCGTCTCGAGGGGGAGGCGGCAGCCGAGCACGCTGGGCCGGCTATCGGCGATGGCGCCGCAGTCGCCCAGGGCGCCGACCAGGGCCTGGTACGTGGAGACGCTGCTGTTACGCAGCAGCGCCGTGAGCGTGGGGTATTCAAACAGCCGGGCGAGCGTCGTCTTGCCGCTCCCGGGGGTGCCGCGGAGCAGGACGAGCCGGTCGTAGAGCCGGCCGGACTCGCCGGACTTCTTCAGGAAGAAAGTCACCGGCTCGGGGCTCACGACGGCGAGGAACGCCTCGTCATCGCGGAGGAACTCCGTCGCTCGCCTCAGGAATGGATTGTCCATGATCGATCCCCCCTCTCCCTACACGTGACGCTGCCGCCTGCGGAAGAGGGGACGCATCGCATGCTTGCCGCCCTTGCCCTCGGTCTCCGCCCAGAGCAGGGCGAGTGAGTTGTTCGGGGTGTTGTGCTCGAGGATGAGCGGTAACGCGCACTGCCCGAAGCCGAGCCGCGCGTCCTCACCCCCGAGCTTCATGTGCTTCGTCTCGATCGAGTCGTCGTAGTAGTCGTGGACGAGTTCCAGGAATCCGGCATGCCGACCCGCGTCGACCGGGAAGTCCTCGGGCAAGACGGTGCCGTACGAGAACCGGACCCGTTCGAACCATCCGAGGCCCGCACTCGTGCGGGTCGCCAGGGCCTCGGCCTGGCGCCGCTCGGCCGCCTCGGTCGCCCGGTGCGTGGCCAGGTAGTGGTGGATGCAGAGGACCCAGTCCGGCTCGAAATGCGTCACGACGACGCCCGCCTCCGCGAGGTCCTCCCAGAACCGGAACAGCTTGCCGTTCCAGCTCGCCTTTGCCTCCTCCCAGCGCAGCAGCGTGGTGCCGCTGCCGATGAAGTCGTCGACGAGAAAGACGAAGGCGAACCGCGCGGCGGGATCGCCGAGCGCCTCACGGAGGTCCTTGAGGACGTCGTCCCACTTCGCGCGGTTGATCCGCGGGGCGGTGAGCACCTGCTCGTTGCTGACCACCCCGGAGTTCGCCCGGCGGAACACGTCGATCCGCGCCCCGTCACTCAGCTCGATGAAGAGCGTCTGGCGGAGCAGGCGCTGGTACAGCGCGGCCGCGGCCGGGTCCGACCAGACGCGGTAGGTCGGGATGCCGCGGCGCCCGGCGGCCGCCTGCATCAGCCGCCATTGCACGGTCTCCGGGAAGAAGATCTCGACCAGGTGATTCATCTCCGGCGTGCCGACGTAGACCAGATGGTTTCGGACGAACTCGTAGGCCACCTCGCGACGCGCTTGCGGGAACTGCTGGAGCCAATCGGCCAGGCTCTCGACGAACCGTGCGCCGGCGCGGAAGTCCTGATAACCATCGTACTTGATGTTCGACATCAGGCCGAGCCAGGCGAACTCGGCGCGTGACCGCTCGGTGTCCCATCGCATGATCTCGCCGAGCTTGCCGAGGATGAATTCGAGGTTCACCGGGCTCCTCCTCTGGTCATCGAAGCCTGAACCGGAGCCCGGATCGGGTGGACTTCAGGCACGCGAGATAGCCGAGCGTGGCGCCGGGGCCCCGGGAGCCGGGTTCCGCGAGGTTCCAGCACGAGTCGGGGTCCGGCGAAACCTCGTCGGCGCTCAGGGAGTAGGGGCCGGTGAGGAGCATCGAGTCGTTGCCCGGCCACAGGCCCCGGTCGCCGATGCAGAGGACCGGGGCGTCCTGGCCACGACTCGCGAGCCGGGCTACCTGCTCGCTGACGGCACGCTTGCAGACACCCGGGGCGACGACATCGATCGAGTGGCCCGAGCGCACCGCGGTCACTCCGGCGGCACCGAGCTGGCAGAGCAGCCGCCCGGCGATCCCCCAGAGTTGCTCGACTTCGAGCCCCCGCGTGCGGGGTTCGATCGTGATCTGCGGCCTGCGCAAGGCCAGGGTGGCGAGCGCGGAGAGGACAGGGTCTCGGCGGAAGGCCTCGGCGACCGGGGCGAGCGGCTCCGAGACCGAATCGGAGCCATCCGGCCGTTCGTCGTCATCGAGTAGGGCGACGTCCCCCCCGTTGTAGTAGCCCACGACGACGCGCCGCCAGTGCCGACGATCGACGGCAGCACGGAGGGCTTCCTTCACCGACTTCCCCCGACCCGTCGCGATGCCGACGATCGCGCCGGCAAGGAGCAGTCGCTCGAGCTGCTCGGCCACACGGCCGGGGAGCGGATCGAACCGATGTCGCTCGTCGCAGAGGGTCCCGTCGTAATCGAAGATGACGCCGGCGAAGGCGGCGGCAGAGGCCCGCTCGACGAATCGCCGGTAGGCGTCGCGCCACCCGTCAAGCTGCCCCCGGGCCACCAGCGTCGAGACCGTCGCCCCGCTCTTGCGCTCGATCGCGGCCGCCTCCCGCGCCGGGAGCCCGTGCAGGCCGGCGTCTACCGCCCCGAACGCCCGCAGGTGGTAGATCCTCCTCCCGAAGCTCGGAACGCCCGGGTCGCCCGGGTCGATGCCCCGGACCTCCCCGGCCTTCCCCGCGACCATGATGACCCTTGCCAGGGCGGCGAGGCAGGCGTGAACGCCCCATCCCGGGACCTGGATCTCGAGCCTCGGTACCTTCTTCGGAAGGAGCGCGAGGAGGGAGTCGGCGAGTTCGCGATCCTCCTCGGTCACGAGGGCGAGGACGCCCGACTCCTCGCCCCGCTTGGCCAGCCAGTGGTGCCTACCGTGGGCGAAATTCCGGTAGTCCGCGAGCTGGATGGCGCCGAGTGCGGCCTCGCTGAACTTCGACTCCAGGTCCACGGCCGCGGCGTGGGTCGCGGGTCCGTACAGGACGAGGATGGTCGGCCGCCCCCAGAAGGAACGCATATCTCCGGTGATCCCGCCATCCCCGGGCGGGGGCGAGTGGTTGCCGAGCAGTGCGTCAAGGCTGGGAGGGAGCTGGTGGTCCGCCCCGGTCGCGGTCGCGTACGCGCGGAGCACGAGGACCGCCGAGGCGACGAGCGAGTTCGTCGCCAGGAATCCGTCCTTTCCGGTCGGGGTCCGGAAGTCGACGAAATCGACCTGGGGGTACTCGGAGGCGATCTCGGCGAGCGGCGAGCCGGTGCTCGCGCACAGGATGATGAGGCGGCGGGGCTCGCGTCTGACGAGCCGCCGGTAGGCCCCGATCACGTCGGGGTTCTTGCCGCCCGCGGTGAGCATCATCACGGCCGAGCCGCGCAGGTTCTGCGGGGTCGAGACGGCCTCGAGCGGCGTCATCGCCGCGGCCGCGCCGGAGGTGAACTGGCGGTGCACCGAGGCGGCGAACTGGGCGGAGGTGTACGAGCCGCCGGAGCCCACGGCGATCAGCGGATGGGCCGCAGCCGCCCGGACCGCGACCGAGAGCGCTTCGAGCGGGGCCCGGATCGCCCAGGCGTAGGTCTCATCGAGCCGCGAGAGCTCTTCGGCGTACGGTTTCCCCACATACCCCTCACTCGCCCCCGGCCTCCCATGCTACCCCTCGGGGACCCGTCCGAAACCGGGGGCACTCCGACGTTAATATCGGCAAGAGACGGACAATCGGATCAATCTTCCACCGGCGATTCGCCTATTATCCAGCCCGGCACGCGGTTCTGCGCCCCTCTCGGCTGGCTCAGCACGTCATCCGGCCTCACCTCCGGGGCACAGTGGACAGATTAATAGTAATCGGCTGTCCGCGAAATGTCAGCCGAAAACCGGTCCCCGCTCCAAGGAAATCCGACGGTTGGGCCGGATCCGCGGCGGACCGGGGAGGATGGGCGGCGTCCCCTCGGGCGGGCATCGGGCGGTCCCGCGGACCTCAGGCCTCCGCGTGCTTCAGCCACCTCGTGCGCGGATCACGCCGTCCGCGTCGCGTCCCGTTACGGTCGCATTACGGCGAGATGATCAGTTCGTAACTCGCGCACTTTCCCGCCGGGTCCCACGCGACCGCGTCGCTCGTGCCGTGTATACCCCGGTTGAGTTTCCTGGAGCGCCGGGGCCTCTCCTCCGGAGCCGGCCTCCGGCAAGGTGCTGGCGATGGCTGCTGTCGTTTACCTGAAGAGGCGGTGCGAGACCTGTCCCGAGCCGGTCTCGCCGACCGACGGCGTACCGATCCGGCGCGCCGAGTGGCTCGCGACCATCGCCCGTGATCCCACCCTCGTCCTGCGGCCCGAGATCGAATGCGGTTGCGCCGAGTGGCTCGGGGACGGCCCGGGCGAGGCGGGGCCGGTGGCCCGGGCGGGAGGGGAGGACGCTGCCGGGCCGCCGCCGCCCCGGCTGGTGTTCCACCGCAGGGGGCACTCGAGGTCTCCGCCGGCGACCGCGGGCTCGTTGCCAAGCTGGTCGAGATCGCGGGCGGGCTCGGGCCCGGCGAGGCGGAAGGCGAGGACGGCCTCTACCTGGGGATCAGCGTCCCCCGGGCCGACGACTCCGGGCCGGTGGCGCACACCGGATTGGGCCTCCTCCTCGACCATGCGCTGCGCCGGGCACCGGCCCATCGCTCGGGCCGCAAGAGACCGAGCGAGGGATGAGTCCGTCGGAAGACATCGGCCGGATCGGTGCTCACCTCCTGGTGAGTACCGAGCGCCCTCGTGGCCTCTCTGCTCACGAGATTGGCACCGTTCGCGAAGACTTCCCCGCGCCTCGACCCAGGTGGACGCTCCGCCGGGCCTATGCCGACGCCCCGGGGCAGTCGACCCTGGCCTGGCGGATGGGCGCCCGGGAGCGGGAGGCGGCGCGGGGGGTCCTCGCCCTCTTCAAGGAGCCCCCCCGAGGCGGTCGACGGGAACCTTGCGAGCCTCACCCGGGGCGGAGGAGGCGGGCCGCTGTCGGGCGACACTAAAACTGAGCACCCCGGCGACACGAAAACCGACCCCCTCCTGAACATTTCGCCAAGGAGGGGATATGGACAAGTTCGACGCGGATCCGGTCCACCTGCATGATCCGCGGGTGGGCCCATCGGATGGATCAATTGTCCACCTGCGCCCGACGCAGGAGGACACCAAGATGCTCGAGCCAGAGGTCGTGGATCGCATCCACGAGCTCTCCGCCCGAGGCCTCGGCACCAAGCGGATCGCTCGGCTGGTGGGCGTCGCCCGCAACTCCGTCCGCCGCTATCTCGCCGGGGCTACGGTCGGTCACCAGGAACGTCCTGCGGCCCGGCGCCTCGACGCCGCGACGCTCCGTGAGGTCCGGCACCTCTACGGCACCGTCGCCGAGGGGAACGCCGTCGTCATCCAGCAGGAGCTGGCCGCCCGCGGCCTTCACATCGTTTTGCGCACCCTGCAGCGCGCCGTCGCCCCGCTCCGTCAGGAGCGACGCGCCGAGGCGCTGGCCACCGTCCGATTCGAAACCCCGCCGGGTCAACAGATGCAGATTGATTTTGGTGAGAAGGTCGTGACTATCGCCGGTCAGCCCGTGAAGGTCTACCTGATGACCGCCGTCCTGGGCTACTCCCGCCGGCTCTTCGTCCGGGCCTTCCTCGCTCAGCGGCAGGATGACTGGCTCGAGGGTCTGGATGCGGCCTTCCGCCACTTCGGCGGCCTCACCGAGCGGATCCTCTGCGACAACGCCTCGCCCCTGGTCACCGCGCACGATCGCCGGACCGGAGAGGTGGTCTGGAATCCGGGCTTCGAGGCGTTCTGTCGCGATCGCGGTCTGACCGCCGTCGCCTGTCGGCCCCGCCGCGCCCGCACCAAGGGGAAGATCGAACGGGGCGTCGGCTACGTCAAGCACAACGCCCTGGCCGGCCGCTCCTTCGCCTCCTTCGAGGAGCTGCAGTCCCACCTGTCCCGGTGGATGGCCGCGGTCGCCGATCAGCGGTCCCACGGGACCACGCGCGAGCGGCCCGCCGTCCGCTTCGAGCGGGATGAGCGCCGGGCCCTGCGGCCGCTGCCGCCGCGGCCCCTGGCCGTCCGCACCCGCCGGCTGAAGCGCCGTGTGAGCACCGACTGTTTCGTAGATATCGACACGGTCCGATACAGCGTACCGTATCGCCACGTCCGCGAGACCGTGGAGGTGGTGGTCGAGGGGGAGCACGTCGCGATCTACCTGCGCGGGGCCTGCATCGCGCGGCATCCGCGGTGCGACGAGCCGTACGCACTGGTCCGCATCCCGGCCCACTTCGAGGGGCTGTTCCGGCGGCCCGCCCCCGCACCGCCCCCGCCTCACGACGAGGGGCCGGCCGATCAGGTCGCGCGGCCGCTGGCGATCTACGCCGAGCTGGTGGAAGGAGGGCGGCCATGGGCGCCGTGATCGATCCCCGCGAGGAGCGGCTCCTCGCGGCCCTGAAGCGGCTCCTGTTGACCCACACCCGCGATACGCTGGCGGCGGCCCTGTCCGAGGCGGCCAAGCGGCAATGGACCTACCTGGAGTTCCTCGACGAGGTCCTCAGCCGCGAGGTGGACGCCAAGCAGGGGAAGCGGATCCGCATGGGGATGCAGATCGCGCACTTCCCCTGCGTCCGGACGATCGAGGGGTTCGACTTCGCCTTCCAGCCCTCGGCGGACGAGCGGCTGATCCGGGAGTTATCCACGGGGAATTTCATCGCACATGGTGACAATGTGCTGATATTCGGGCCCCCCGGTGTGGGGAAACCTCGTCCAACGTAATACCCCTCTGATCACGGAAGAATGCGAGGGCCAAGTCACTGTCACCGACCCTTGCCATCCCCTCTACGGCCGGACGCTGAAGC
>JAJPJC010000435.1 GCA_021324445.1 Isosphaeraceae bacterium | reverse complement strand
CGAGGGCTCCTTTGGTCGAAGGGGCAGGGTTCCCATCTGCCAGCCTAAGACCAAGGAGCTCTCTTCGCTATATCCCCTAGAACCCGCAGAAAGCGGGACGATCTCTTGGCAGGGGGGGGAAAGGGACCGGCCCCCCTTCGCAAGGGGGAAGGGTCATCGCCGTGGCCTCCCTGGGGCTTCTCGGACACGCTCTGAGCAACTCGGCAACGACATGAGGGAGCTGCCGGAGGCTATGAACCGTTGGCAGGCCCGAGAGTGACCAAGACCACGGTCCCGAGTCTGAGCGCTGAGCCGATTCGGATCCGCGACGAGGAGAACGGCTGGCTCATCCGCCCTCGCGGGGAGGATGCAACAGGCCTGGTCGGATGTCTCGTAGGGGTTGCCAACAGGGCCGTGAAGGGAATAAATTTAGGGGAGTTGCGTCCCTCGAGGATGGATCGGTCCGCCGCCGCTGCGCGGTGGCCGATTCCCCGCCGGGGTTTCCCCTGGGGACCCCAGACCCGCCCCCTTGCCACCCGTAGCCGAGCGACCCCGCCATGGACCGGACAACCGCGAGATCCGGAAAACTCGCGCTGCATCGTGGCGCGGATCACGCACGAATCGATCGATCGGGTTTGGTCGTGCGAAGCCGGCAGGGCCGCCTCGGCAGGTTGGCCGGGGCGTTGTTGGCGGCGATCTGGGTGTCGGCCGCGGCAGCCGGCGAGGACGCCCAGCCGGAACCGACTGCCGCGGCCTCGACGGCTCCCGCGGTCGTCGAGTTCTTCGAGGCGCGCGTGCGGCCGATCCTGGCCGAACGTTGCCAGAAATGCCATGGGGAGCGGAAGCAGTCGTCGGGGCTGCGGCTGGACAGCCGCGCGGCGATCCTTCAGGGCGGGGAGAACGGGCCGGCGGTCGTCCCCGGCCAGCCCGAGCAGAGCCTCCTGATTCAGGCGGTCTCCCACCGCCACGACGAGCTGAAGATGCCGCCCGGCGGCAAGCTGCCCGAATCGGACATCGCTCTCCTGACGCGATGGGTCGCCCTGGGCGCCCCCTGGCCGGCCGGCGCGGGCCGGGGTCTCACGGCCGCCGCAACCGTCACCAGCACGGCGAAGGCCCACTGGGCGTTCCAGCCGGTGCGGCCGGTCAGTCCCGCTCCAGTGAAGGATCGGAACTGGGTCCGCTCGCCGATCGACACGTTCATCCTGGCCCGGCTGGAGTCCGCGGGGCTCGACCCGTCGCCGCCGGCCGACAAGCGGACCCTGATCCGCCGCGCGACCCTCGACCTCTGGGGGATTCCTCCATCGCCCGAGGAGGTCGAGGCGTTCGAGGCCGATCCCGCGCCCGATGCCTTCGCCCGGCTGGTCGACCGGCTGCTGGCCTCGCCGCGATATGGCGAGCGGTGGGGCCGGCACTGGCTGGACGTCGCCCGTTATGCCGACACCAAGGGCTATGTCTTCACCCAGGAACGCCGTTATCCCTACGCGTTCACCTACCGCGACTACGTCATCGACGCCTTCAACGCCGATCTGGGCTTCGACCGGTTCATCCTCGAGCAGTTGGCCGCCGATCAACTCCCCCGAGGCAGCGATTCCCGCGCACTGGCGGCCATGGGATTCTTGACGGTCGGCCGGCGGTTCCTCCTCGACCAGAACGAGATCATCGACGACCGGATCGACGTGGTCTGCCGGGGCCTGCTCGGCCTGACGGTCACCTGCGCCCGCTGCCACGACCACAAGTTCGACCCGATCCCGACCGAGGATTATTACTCGCTCTACGGTGTCTTCGCCAGCTCGATCGAGCCGGACGAGCTGCCGATGCTGCCGCGAACCGGGCCGGCCACATCGCCCCAGTCGGCCGAGTTCGAGCGGAAGCTCGCGGCAGCCCGGAAGAAGCGCGAGGCCTTCTTGTCGGCGCGCCGCGATGAGCTCCAGAAGGATCTGGCCGCGCGGTTCTCGCAGTACCTGAAGGCCGCGTCCGACCTGGGTTTCGACCCGCGCAACCCGCGGCTGGAGGAACGCGCGCTGGCCAGCCAGTTGAACTCGCGGCGGCTCCGCGGCGTGATCATGACCTGGAAACGGCACCTGGAGGCGACCCGTGGGAAGTTCGACCCGGTCCTGACCCCCTGGCACGTCTTCAGCGACTTGCCGCGCGACGGGTTCGCCGCCAAGGCGGCGGCCGCGATCGACGAACACCCCAGGCTCGCGGGCGGCATGGCGTTTCATCCCCTGGTCGCGCGCACAGTGCTGGCCGGTCCAACGCCGTCGAGCATGGCCGAGGTCATCGATCGTTACGTCGGGCTGTTCACCCAGCTGGAAGCGCGGGTGCAGGAGCAAGCGGCACGATCCGGCCGGCTCGAGCCCGATTGGGAATCGCTCCGCCAGGCGATCTTCGGCCCAAGCGGTCCGCTGGCGGCCTCGACGGACCCCCGGCGGCTGTTCCTGGATCAGCGGCAGCGGCAGCAGCTCGGGAACCTCGATGGTGCCATCGAGCGGCTCAATGCGACGGACCCGGCCGCCCCGAGCCGCGCGATGGTGCTCAACGACGCGCCCCGACCGGTCGAGCCGCACGTCTTCATCCGGGGCAATCCGAGCCGGCCAGGCCCGGCGGTCCCGCGGCGCTTCCTCCGCGTGCTGGCCGGTCCGGCGGCGGCGCCGTTCCGCCAGGGGAGCGGCCGGCTCGAGCTGGCCCGGGCCATCGCCGACCCCAGGAACCCGATGACCGCCCGGGTCCTGGTCAACCGCGTCTGGCACTGGCACTTCGGCAGGGGCCTGGTCGGCACGCCCAGCGATTTCGGCCTGCGCAGCGACCCTCCGACCCATCCCGAGCTGCTCGATTTCCTGGCCGGCGAGTTCCTCGCCTCCGGCTGGTCGATCAAGGCCCTCCACCGCCGGATCCTGCTCTCGGCCACCTACCAGCAGCGGAGCGACCCGCGGCCCGGTCCCATCGAGCGCGATCCCGAGAACCGGCTCCTCTGGCGGTTCAGCCCGCGCCGGCTGGATTTCGAGGCGATGCGCGACTCGCTCCTGGCCGTCTCCGGCGCCCTGGACCCGGCGATGGGCGGCCGGCCCGTGATGATCACCGCGGCGCCCTTCTCGACCCGCCGCACCGTCTACGGCTTCATCGACCGCCAGAACCTCGACGGCCTCTACCGGACCTTCGACTTCGCCGTGCCCGACGCCACCAGTCCGCGGCGGTTCGTCACCACGGTCCCCCAGCAGGCCCTCTTCCTGATGAACAGCCCGTTCCTGCACCAGCAGGCGCGCCGGCTGGCTGGCGCGATTGCACCCGGAGACTCGGCCGACCCGGCCCTCGCCGTGCGGCAGCTCTATCGACGCGTCCTGGGCCGGGTGCCCCAACCCGACGAGGTCAGCCTGGCTCTCGAGTTCCTTCGCCGTCAGTCTGACGGGAGTGGGCGCCGGCTCGACAGTTGGAAGCGGGTGCCCCATGGCCAGATCGCCAAGGCCGGTTTGGACCCGCCGATGGCGCCCTGGGAACAGTTGGCGCAGGTGTTGCTCTTGACGAATGAGTTCATGTTTGTTGAGTAGGGTGGGTGAAACCCGCCGGTAGAGAGCCTTGGCAATTGGTGGGTTTCACCCACCCTACGGTACGAAGCAGGGGATCTTCGGGATGTCCCACCATCCGTCTCGACTGGAAGATGTCGTCCTAACTCGCCGCGAGCTGCTGTGCCGCTCGGGCATGGGGATGGGGGCGCTGGCGCTGGGGGGTTTGCTGTCGGAGGCTGGCCTGCTCAGCGGGCCGGCCCGCGGGGGGGATGTCGCCGCCGGAACCGGCTTGGGCCGCTCGGTCAATCCGCTGGTGCCCAAGGCCCCGCCCCTGCCGGCCCGAGCGAAGCGGGTCGTCCACCTGTTCATGAACGGCGGGCCGTCGCACGTCGACACCTTCGACCCCAAGCCGATGCTGACGCGGCACCACGGCAAGCCCGTGCCGGCCAACCTGCCCACCGAGCGCAAGACCGGCGCCGCGCTGGGCTCTCCGTTCCGGTTCCAGAAGTATGGCCAAAGTGGCATCGAGGTCAGCGAGCTGTTCGCCCACACCGCCGAGATGATCGACGAGATCTGCGTGATCCGCTCGATGCACGCCGATGTCCCCAATCACGAGCCGTCCTTGATGCTGATGAACTGCGGCGAGGCGCGGCAGGCCCGGCCGTGCCTGGGCTCGTGGGTGCTCTATGGCCTGGGGACCGAGAACCAGAACTTGCCCGGGTTCCTGGTGATGTGCCCCGGTGGCTTCCCGATCGCCGAGTCGCAGAACTGGCAGGCGGCGTTCCTGCCGGGCATCTACCAGGGGACCTACCTCGACACCCGGCACAGCGATCTCGAGAAGCTGATCGCCCACATCCAGAACCATGCGGTCGGCCCCAAGGCCCAGCGCGCGCAGCTCGACCTCCTGGCCGAGCTGAACCGGCGGCACCTGGAGCGTCGCCGCGGCGAGGCCGAGCTCGAGGCCCGGATCCAGTCGTTCGAGCTGGCGTATCGCATGCAGTCGGAGGCAGCCGAGGCGTTCGACCTCAGCCAGGAGCCGGAGTCGATCCGGGCGATGTATGGCCCCGGCGTGCATGCCCGGCAGCTTCTGGCCACCCGCCGGCTACTGGAGCGCGGCGTCCGCTTCGTCCAGCTCTGGCATGGCGACGGCCAGCCCTGGGACAACCACGACGACCTGGAGACCGGCCACCGCGCGCTGGCCCGGCAGTGCGACCGGCCGATCGGGGCCTTCCTCAAGGACCTGAAGCAGCGGGGACTGCTCGAGGAGACGCTGGTGATCTGGGGGGGCGAGTTCGGCCGCACGCCCACCGTCGAGCTGCCCACTCCCGGCTCCAACCAGGGGAAGATGAACGGCCGCGACCACAACCATTACGGCTTCTCGATGTGGCTGGCCGGCGGGGGCGTCAAGGGGGGCTCCGTCCACGGGGCCACCGACGAGCTGGGCTTCCAGGCCGTGGAGAAGAAGGTGCACGTGCACGACCTGCACGCGACGATCCTCCGGCTGCTCGGCTTCGACCACGAGCGGTTCACTTACCGTTACGCGGGCCGGGACTTCCGCCTGACCGACGTCCACGGCAAGGTCGTTGAGGAGATCATCGCCTGAGTCCGCCGCGCCAGCCGCGCCTGATGGCCCCGCAACGTCCCGTTGAGCCGCTCCAGGTGCGACGTGCTGATCGCCCGGCCGATCCCCAGCTCGTGGATCCGCCGGCGGATGTCCTTCAGCCGGCCGAAGCGGGCGCCGGTCCGGACGCCCCGCACGCGCCCCTTGGCGTCGCGGAGCTTGTGCACGACCCCCACCAGCAGGCCCGGGGGCGGTTTCAGCGCCGGGTGCTTGGGCCGGCCCCGGCCGTGGCGGCGGCGCCGATGCAGCACCCGGCCGAAGACCCGGAGGATCGCGGCGGGATAGGGCCGATGGTCGTCGACCAGCAGCAAGGGGGGCCGGGCCGCACAGGGCCACCGAGGCCACCAGCTCCTCGGCCATCGGCAGCTCGCGCGGGCCGAGCCGCAGATCGATCAGGAACCGGCTGACGACGGCCAGGGCCGCATGGACCCACGCGCGGCCCTGGCCGCGAGGGCGGCGAGGGCGGCGATGCGACCGGCGCGGCGCCCCCCTTTTTGGGCCGGGGGCCGGCTGACGCGGGCCTGCACCTCGTCGAGCTGGACGGCCGGCGGGGCCACGTCGAT
>JAJPJC010000209.1 GCA_021324445.1 Isosphaeraceae bacterium | reverse complement strand
GGAACTCGGTCAGCTCCGGCAGCGGTTCTGTGGGAGCATGAGGTAGACGATTGGTGGTCTTCATACCCCTATTATACGCCCGAACACCCCAAATGACAAAGTCGTATGAATAAAGAATTCGGTAAATCTGTGTAAAAAACGAGATGTGGGGCCTTGACAGCCGGCTCCGCCGCGCTCACCATCAGGAGTTATTCTGGTCCCTCCGAGTCCAGTCGAGGGTCCCGGCAATGGATGCACCAAGCGAGGCTTACTCCCGCAGTCGCATCTTGATCTGGGCCGCTCTGCCCACAACCCTGGGTCTCATTGTCATCTCTCTTGCCTTACTCGGTTCATCGACTCCGAGTCATACCCCCCCCCTTTCGAACTCGCAAAGCTCCGCGGGCCAACGTTTTCCGCTCGAGATCAGCCCTGATCTCGTCTCCCTCGGAGTGGTAGGCCCTGGCCAGCCGGCGCAAGCGATTATTAAGCTGCGCAACCCCGGAGCGCAGCCTCTGACGGTCCAGCGCGTTGACACGAGTTGCCCATGCGTCCGTGCGGAACCTGAGAGTATCGTTGTTGCCCCGGGTGAAATCAAGCAGTTGAGGGTTTGCTTCGACCCTTCGGTTGAGCCAGCTTTCCAAGGGGGTCTGTCCGTGAATATCACCGGCCTCGGAGCCGAGGATCGGCTGCTTTTCCGAAGCCGTGTCGATCTTGATGTGAGGCCTGACTCCAGAAATGGCCGGGGCGAATATCCGGATGGTGCTGAGAACAGAGGGCGACGTCCATGATCTCCCTTCAAGAAGAGGCCACATCCCCGGACGTGAAGCCGGGCGATCAGGAACTATCGTTGCGAGGATCACCGTCGGAACGAGATCGGGGGATGTCTGCGGTGGCCTCGACACTCCTCTTATCTAACACCGGTCTGGCGGTCCTGGCCCTTTGGGGTTGGCTT
Organism: Isosphaeraceae bacterium; assembly: GCA_021324445.1. Classification (GTDB taxonomy): domain Bacteria; phylum Planctomycetota; class Planctomycetia; order Isosphaerales; family Isosphaeraceae; genus JAJPJC01. Next base: position 9,641 of record JAJPJC010000209.1, on the reverse strand, counting down.
CAATTCGGCTCGATCTCATCAGCGATCGGCTTCTTGCGGGGTGACCAGCTCATCCCGGACTCGTACTCAAAGTCGTTCGGCAATGATGTGATCGGCTCGTCCAAGGCAGTAATCTTCAGACTCTCTAACCATGGAAATAAACCCATCAGGATATTGGGTGCCCGGACTACTTGTACCTGTACAATTGCCCAGAGGGGCCAGGAACCATGAACCTCACGATAGCGCTCATCATGATCTCGGGAATTGTGGCACAGATGACTAAGGAAGCCGGTTCCGATGTCACGCTCTCAAGGGAGTATTTCTTTTCCGAGTACCAAAGAGCTCTGGCCGATCTCAAGGCTTCATACTCCCAGGGTTATGCCACTGGAACGTACAAGTCCTCGAAAAGGCAGGTTAATAACGGCAAGTATAAGGCAATAGACGACGAGGAGATCGGGGCCGTTGACGAAAGCGCTCGGATCAATTTGAAGAAGAAGGGAGAGAATAGCCTCCTGGAGCTGCGCGGGGATAAGCCGAGCGCGATCATCGGCCCCCGGCAGATCGTCCTGAGCCATGGGAGCAAATACTCTTTCGCCCTGGAAGCGAAGCCGGATCTCCGGAACGGCACCGCGGTGCTCAAGTCGTTTACGAAAGCCACCGGGGGCCCCAAGAAGAAGGATGCATTCTTCGGCATCTACTTGGAGCCCGTGTTCAAAGCCCCCTTCGATCTTCAAAGCGACGACATCTCAAGCCTCCTAAACCACCCAGATTCTATCAAGGACATTTCCGCCTTTCGAGAGAACGGTAAAATTTACATTAAGGCAAATTTTTATCATAATCATTCTAAAAAGTATGATAGATATGGATATTTTGTTGTATCTCCAGAAGAGGGCTGGGCTCTCGTCAAGTATGACACGGGCCTCAAGGACCTGAAGACCGGCAGGGTCTACGATCACTGCGTTGGGGGGATAAACGAGTATGCTCTATCGAAGGATCGCCCCCCTATTCTGCGCAAGGTACAGTGTTTCCTCTTCGCGGAAAGACGGGAATATGAGTTCGATCGATTCGACTTGGGCCCGGTTTCCGACGATGAGTTCACGTTGGCTGCCTACGGCTTGCCGGAAATAGGCGAGTCCCCTCGCCGGAGGAATTTCGCCCGGTGGTATCTGGGGATCGGTCTCATAGTGGCTGTCATAGGCGTGGGTTTTCGATATTTATCGATATGGCTCCGGAAACGGAAACCATGCACATGAGGAGGGTGATAAGCGTCCTTGGCGCCCATCACGCCCGCTCAGTATTGTGCGGAGGCCACTTCTCGCGATCGCGGGCTCCTGGTTTCTCAAGGGGGGATCGTTGCGGGCGTAGTGCATCCTCATGACTCTTCATGCATGGCCTGAGGTCTAATTCCCATGCAGAATATCTCCGTTTTTGGTGCAACGATTCACGACTCGAGGTCGATCCCACCTGCCGCAGGGCTTGTACGCTGCCTCCGAGGCGTCTCCACCCTGACATGCGTGCTTGGGGTTTTCTTGGCGGGAATCGGTGCATGGATCTGGTGGAACGAAGCTCGTCAACCTTCTGTCGGCTCATGGCTGACAATATGGCCTCCCACGCGAAGCGTGGGGCGCTCCGGTCTCCCGGCTAGCACGCCTCCCTCATTCAAGATTACCAATGGACACTTTTCGTGTCCCGTACGCGTGATCGGTGCTTCCGGCTCATGCAGCGAGCAAGGCTGCGTCAGGGTGAGAAGCACTTTGCCATTGACGATTCCGCCGAGAGGCGTGGTAGACCTCGAGATCGATTACGAGTCGAGGGGGTTCGGTCAAAGCAAACAGATTATTACGATTTTCACCGACTGCCCTGGCCAGGGAGAAATCCCTCTGGTCGTGACAGCCGATGTGATCGCGCCCGTGCCTCCAGAAGTCCAACACCAGCATCGATGATCTGCGACCCAGGAGAAGACGGATGCGCGCCTGCCTTCTTGATAGCTTCGATGGCCGTCGTCCGGCCTTACATCTTGAGCATCAACCGAGGAATACTTGCCGAGATGGGTTTACCTTAATCGAAGCTCTTGTGGTCATATCCATAATTTCGCTCCTGATCGGCCTGCTCCTTCCCGCCATCCAGTCCGCCCGCGAGGCCGCCCGCCGGGCGCAGTGTACCAACAATTTAAAGCAATTCGGCCTAGCCCTGCACAACTATCACGCCGCCTTTGGCTCTCTTCCCCCAGGGCGGATCAAATCGTACGATCCCCGCTACGCTGGCTCCAGGCCGCCATGCACATCGTCGATCGTCGACAAGAGCTTGGAGGTGTTCGTGCTCGGCTTCCTGGAGCAAGCCACGGTTTACAATGCGATCAATCAGAGCCTCGCCATCATCGGGGGCGAGAACAGCACGGTCCATTCCATCGCGGTTTCCACGTTCGCTTGCGCCAGTGACCCGATGTCGGGTTGGGCGCGTGACTTAAATTCCAGCGCACTGACGAGATACGGCGTTCCGGACCCGGCCTACATGGTTTTCACAAGCTATGCCGGCATGATCGGCTCACTACCGGTCCTCGCTCAGCCCTTGCCGAGCAATACCTGCGTCGCGCCCGGCGCGCTAATCGCCCAGTGCAACGGCGTGTTCAACGACGTGTCTCCCATAGGCCTGACGTCGGTGACCGACGGATTGAGCAACACCATCTTCGTAGCGGAGAAGGCGACGACGATCCTCCAGGAGTTGAATGCACTCAATCCTCAGTATGCGGCCCAGCACGGTTGGTACATCACTGGGAACTGGGGCGACACGCTGGTCACGACGCTCTATCCCCCAAATGCATGCGACAGGGTCTCTGCCGCCTCAATGACGGCGTGGACGAACTCGGCATCAAGCATGCATCCTGGCGGGCTCAACGTCCTGATGGGCGACGGCTCGGTTCGGTTCATCAAGGATTCGGTTCAGTCCTGGCCCTGCGACCCGCTCACAGGAAACCCGAACGGGGCGTCTCAGAATGGCCAAGGGTCCTGGGTGAACCTGCCGCCGTCCGGCGTTTGGCAGGCGCTCTCAACGCGAAACGGTGGCGAGGTCGTTGGGGGCGATGTCTATTGAGGAAACCGGCCCCCCTGATTCCGTCGCATTGGTTCCGGGTCATTGTGGACGCAGCAGGATTCTGCCCGAAGGTGGTGCTGAATGACCCCAGGCAAGACGGAAGGCGATGGACCCCGCGCTGGCGAGTGTGGAAGTAACTGTACATCGGGCGGATCAGAAACATAGCCTAGAATGTTGCCGTGGGCAACATTGTGGCAGCTCCTTCGGGGCAGAGAGTCAGCGACTCGGCTCCGTTTGCGAGAAGAGCGGGGATTGCCGAAGCCCCAGGCAATCCATCCAGTAAACTGCGAGGGTCCCCAGCGTCCCGAGACCGTACCTCACGCTCCTCTTGAGGTTGATGCTGCTCGCCTCGGGAAAGTAACGCACCGGTACCGGGATATCGCCCAAGCGGAAGCCGAAGCGAACAGCCTGGACCAACAACTGCGTATCGAAGACGAAGTCATCAGAGTTTCGTTCAAATGGAATGCGTTCCAGCACCGAACGGCGATAGACTCGGAAACCGCTGTGGAAATCACCGAGGTTCTGTCCCAGCGCGATGTTCTCGACAGTGGTCAGGAACCGGTTGCTCAGGTACTTGTATAGGGGCATGCCGCCGGCCAACGCCTCTCGACGGGAACGAATGCGGCTGCCCAGCACGACATCACAGATACCTAGCTCGATGAAGCCGATGGCGAGTGGAACAATCCGACTGTCATACTGGTAGTCCGGGTGGATCATGATGATGACATCGGCCCCGTGTTCCAGCGCCTGGCCATAGCAGGTTTTCTGGTTACCGCCGTACCCGCGATTTCGCGGGTGGACGAAAACCGTCAGGCCCATCTCGCGGGCCAGCTCGACCGTGCGGTCCGTACTGCAATCATCGACGAGTATGACTTCATCGATGCAGCCAGTAGGCACCTCCGCCAGGGTGGCAACAAGTGTCTTCTCCGCATTGTACGCCGGAAGAACCGCGACGATTCTATTTGAACAAGAGGGCAGTCTGAGGATTTGATTGACTCGAAACGCATCGTGATACGGGTTCATCGGACTCGCGTCGGGCTGGAAGGCCGGAGTTACAGGATGTCAGGCTGAACCGCCCGACCCACAGTTGCTGCATCCTCGCCAGTATAGTCGTCCCTCCGAATTCTACCAGGGAGGCGCTCGCAGTGGCCATCCTTTTTCTGTCAACTCGATTCGATGATGAGACACACGTGGGGTCTCGGGCCTCCCATCATCGATCAACCTGGTTCCGCGGAGAATGGGTTTTTCCCTTGCTGCCGGTCGGTGCCCTCCTCGTTCTCTGGGGCGTGATATTCACCGTATTGCCGGTCAGCCGGCTGGAATTCCCATTGAATGACGATTGGGCGTATAGCCGAGGGGCCTTCGCATTCGCGCGCGGTGAGGGCATCCACTTCTATCACCAGCCCTCGATGCCGCTTCTGGGCCAATGGCTCTTGGCTTATCCCATCATCCGGATTGTGGGAGAGTCGCACGTAGCCCTGCGCCTATTGACTGTGGCTTTGTCCATCATCGGCAGCCTCGCATTTTACGCGCTGCTGCGGCGGGAGGTAGAGCTCTCCCATGCGGAGGCGAGCTTCGTGGCCGCATCGCTGGCGCTGAACCCACTCTTTTTCCTGATGTGTGGTAGCTTCATGTCGGACGTACCGGCCTTTTCCCTGTCGCTGGTGGCTCTTGCCTTGTACAGCAGCTCGCTACGCGAGGGAGGTCCCGGGAAATTGGTATTGGCCGCGGTCGCGGCAACCCTCGCAACCATCACCCGTCAGAATGCGGTCGTCACGCCGCTCGTGGCGGGCATCCTCCTTTGGCGGCACCGGGCGCTGCGATGGCGACCTGTCTGGCATGGCGGAGTCTGGCTGCCGCTGATTGCGGGAATCGCCGTCCACTGGTGGTTTACAACCCGGCCGGATGCCTGGCCGCTCCCGCCAAGGATTCCCTCCGTGCGTCGCGTATGCGTACTTTGTTACGCAGTCTGCATTTACATGGGGTTGGCGGTGCTCCCCTTGCTGGCGCTCCGGCCCGGTTTTATCTCCAGAGGTCGGTATTTCGCGGCTCTCGTCGTCATGCTAGACGGCGTTGTGGTTTGTCTCGCCCTCGGCGAGCTCTTTTTTCCGCCTATCACCTACCATGGCGGTCTCTTCCCTTACCTTTCGAACATGATTACTCCTTGGGGGACTCTTGAGGACGGCGTCTTCGTGGCCGGGAAGCGTCCCCTGATGATGGGACGCGGCGTCCAGACGTTGCTCACCGTCTTGGCTTGCATCGGCGGGGCGGCGCTCGCCGATCGGGCGGCTGCACGGATCCGAGGGCGGTTTCTCGCCAATCCCCTGTTCCTGTTCACAGCTTTGCACGCGCTCATCCTGCTGATTTCACCGGCCTTGTTTGACCGCTACCTCATCGTTCTGATGCCCGGGTCCCTGGCCCTGACCGCTGGAGACTCGATCCGAGCGCGCTGGCCGCTCGGGCTGGGCGCGCTCGCGTTGTTCGCGGCCTGCTCCGCCGGCTTGACGCACGACTGGTTCGCGTGGAACTCGGCCCGCTGGGAGTTGGGCCGGCGCGCGCTGGCACGCGGGATATCTGCCGACGACATCGAAGGCGGAATGGAGTGGGATAGTTGGCACGCACCGGGACCGGTTGTCGCCTCCAAGTCCGAGAGGCCGCACCGTCCGACCTGGGGGCTCACGCTTCCCTTCAATCACTGGCGGCACCCGCACATCACCGGTCGATACGCCCTGGCCTTCTCGCAGCTTCCCGGCACGATCGTGCTCGATTCGGAGCCGTATCGCCTATGGCTGGTCCCCGGCAAGTGGCGATTCTTTCTCCTTGAGGAACGGGATGATGACAAGAGATAGGTCGTACGAGCCTCAGTGATGAGGGATGAGCCCCACCGCGGGCTGGGAAGCTCCACCTACGTGCCTGGATGACTCTCCGCCGGCGCCTCACGCTTCCAGCTCGCCGCTTCCTCGCCATCGATGCGGAGCGTCAGGCACTTGGCGCTGCCGCCCGACTTGATGAACTCGGAGAACTCCAGCGGGCGCACGGCGAACCCCGCCTGCTCCAAGGTCTCGGCCAGCTTGGGTGCCCCCTGGTTGAGGATGACCGTCGTGCCGACCACCACCGCGTTGCAACTGAACGAGATGGCCTCCTCGGCCGCGACCTCGATCAGGTTGGGGATCCGGTCGCGCAGCACGGACCGGCCGTACTCGTCGAAGGCGCCGGGGTAATACAGCGCCCAATCCGGTGCCAGCGGGCAGAAGCACGTATCGAGGTGATAGAACCGCGGGTCGACCAGCTCCATCGGCAGGACCTCGACGCCCAGGCGCTCGCCGACCCATTGATGGCTCCGCACGTCGCTGCGGAAGCGGTAGCCGGCGAAGAGCGTCTCGCCGCAGAACAAGGCATCGCCGGCGCCTTCGAAGTAGGAGCCCGCCGGCAGGTGGATCACCTCCAACCCGCGACGCTGCGCCCAGGCCTCGAACCGGGAGGCCTCACCCTGCCGGACCCCGAACCGGAAGTTCGAGCTGATGAAGAGGTTGCGGTAGATGAGCCCCGCGTTGGCCGTGAAGACCAGGTCGGGCAGGCCCGGGACCGGCTCGATCAGGTCGACGGCGACGCCCAGCTGCTGGAGCGTCTGGTACAGCGCGGTCCACTGGCGATGGGACCGCTCGGCGTCGCTGCCGACCCGGACGTTCATCCAGGGGTTGATCTCGTATTCGATCCCGAAGTAATCCGGGGGGCACATCAAGATCCGTGGCGGAGTCGCGTTACCCATTTGTGGTTCACAGTCCGTCACCGGGCTCACCGTGGGCCGCCGCGAGTTCGGTCACCAGCGAGCGTACGAACGGCTCGACGTCGGTCACCAGCCCGATGGTTTGAAACGTGCCGCGGTCGCCCAGCTTGGTCACGGTCGCCGGGTTGATGTCGACGCAGACGACCTTGACCCGGGCCGGCAGCAGGTTGCCCGTGGCGATCGAGTGCAGCGCCGTGGCGATCAACAGGGCGAAACCGACGCCGTGGATCGCCTGGCGCATCCGATCCTGGGCGACCAGCGTGTCGGTGATCACCTCGGGGAGCGGACCATCGTCGCGGATCGAGCCGGCCAGGACCACTTCCACACCAGCCTTGATACTCTCGTACATGATCCCGCTGGTGAGGATGCCGGCGTCGACCGCGCGGGCGATGCTCCCGGCGCGCCGGATCGTGTTGATCGCGCGGAGATGGTGCTCGTGGCCGTGCTCCAGCGGTTCGCCGCGCGACAGCGAGACGCCCAGGCTGGTCCCATAGAGGGCTTGCTCGATGTCGTGGGTCGCCAGGGCATTGCCGGCGAAGAGCACCTGGACCCAGCCGTCCCGGATCAGCCGCGCCACGTGGCCCGCCGAGCCGGTGTGCACGATCGCCGGCCCGCCCACCAGCAAGACCTTCTTCCCCTCAGCCCGGGTCGCCCGGATGGCGTCGACCACCGTCTTGACCGTGATCGACTTCGGCTTCTCGCTGGAGACGGTCGAGCTCATGAAGCCGAAGAGGCTGACCTCGCGCGAGCGCTCGATCGGTAAGACCCGCACTCCCGTATGGCCGACCACGATCGGCATGCCGAGCTGAACATGACACATGGGGATGCACCGCGCCGTCCCGCCAGCCCGATCGACGACGATCCCGCAATCCATCTCCTGATCGTCGACCTCAGTCCATCGACCCTGGATCCGGACCTGCGTCGGCTGATTGGTGGTGCTGTAAAACCCCTCCGGGAACGCGCCGGCGATGTCGGCCGGCACGACCTGGGCATCCTCGGCCTGCACCGGCGAGGCGCCGTGCTCGACCAGGTCCCCCAGGATCTCCGCGAGCGTCTCATGGCTGTCGGCCCGGATCGCGATCCGCGCGTAGCTGGGATCCGCGCGACGCACGCCGATCTTGCACTCGCGGATCTCGAACGTCCCGCCCATCAAGAGGATCCGATCCAGGATCTTGGGCAGCAAGAGCGAATCGACAATGTGGCCGCGGACCTCGACCTCCTCGACCACGCTCGCCGGGAGGGGGGACTCGCCCGCCACAGGCTCCGTGCCCTGAACTTGCCGGCCTGGATCGGGAACCATCGGCGCTCTCCCTCGACAACCCGTGTGGCAGACGCCCGTCAGTCTAGTCAACCTGCCGAGATTATTATAGAGGATGAAGCGCCCGCCCAGCTCTACTTGACTTATTCGATCGGAAAACCATACTCACTGCGGAGGCCCTTCCGCGCCGAAGAGATGAGAAGTGGGAACACGAAGATCCCGGTCGGTGGTAAGTCCGGCTGGACGCAAACTCTTGCCAATCGGTTCTCGGATTCTTGGGAAGAGGCGGGAGGCGGCAATGGCCAGAGGGATGCTCAACGGGACGGGGGAGCGGTCTGGGTTTCCAGACGCTGACGATCTGGAGCACGGGGACATGATGCCGTCGATCCTGGCCGTGATCGGCCGGACTCCCCTGATCCCGTTGCGGCGGGTGGCGCAGGGAGTGCCGGCGCGGATCCTGGTGAAGCTGGAGGCGCTCCATCCCGGGGGCAGCATCAAGGACCGGGTGGCCGTGGCGATGGTCGACGAGGCCGAGCGGCGGGGGTGGCTCCAGCCGGGTGGGACGATCATCGAGGCCACGGCGGGGAACACGGGCGTCGGGCTGGTGCTGGCGGCGGCGGTGAAGGGCTATCGGTGCATTTTCGTCCTGCCCGATAAGATCGGTCGTCCCTCACGATGTTGGCAAAGATTTTCGGGGTTTTTCACGCTCCAGGGCCGATGTTAGCGCCTCGCGGCGCTCCTCGGCCCAGATCTCCCGCTTGAGGTCGTCGGCATGGACCGGATCGGTGATGTACTCGCGCACCGTCCAGACGTGGTCGGTCAGCCGCATCGCCATCGCCGGCGTCCGACCCCCCAGCGCCCCATGGACCCAGGCCCAGTTGTAGAGGTCCCGGAAGATCCACAGCGCCCACTGCAACGGCCCGGCGCCGCGCGACATCGCCTGCGTCCGCCGCGCCAGCCGCGCCTGATGGCCCCGGAGCGTCCCGTTGAGCCGCTCCAGGTGCGACGTGCTGATCGCCCGGCCGATCCCCAGCTCGCGGATCCGCCGGCGGATGTCCTTCAGCCGGCCGAAGCGGGCGCCGGTCCGGACGCCCCGCACGCGGCCCTTGGCGTCGCGGAGCTTGTGCACGACCCCCACCAGCAGGCCCGGGGGCGGCTTCAAAGCCGGGTGCTTGGGCCGGCCCCGGCCGTGGCGGCGCCGTCGATGCATCACCCGGCCGAGGACCCGGAGGATCGCGGCGGGATAGGGCCGATGGTCGTCGACCAGCAGCAAGGGGGGCCGGGCCGGCGCCGGGCCGCATAGGGCCACCGAGGCCACCAGCTCCTCGGCCATCGACAGCTCGCGCGGCCCGAGCCGCAGGTCGAGCAGGAGCCGGCTGACGACGGCCAGGGCCGCATGGACCCACGCGCGGCCCTGGCCGCGAGGGCGGCGATGCGACCGGCGCGGCGCCCCCCTTTTTGGGCCGGGGGCCGGCTGACGCGGGCCTGCACCTCGTCGAGCTGGACGGCCGGCGGGGCCACGTCGAT
>JAJPJC010000032.1 GCA_021324445.1 Isosphaeraceae bacterium | reverse complement strand
GACCTGGGGGTCCTGCTGGTCCCGCCCCCCAAGGGCCCCGCGGCGGAAAGACCCGGTGCAATCCCCTAAGCCTTCCACATGAATGGCTCTCACCCCGGCATTTGTACCCACACGAAACCCTGAAGAACCTTTTTTCCCAAGATGGTGAAGCGGCTCCGGTACCGGAGCGATGAGGAGCGGCCGTGAGCCGCTGAGGGCCCGCGTTCATTCCACGATCCGATCCTATCTTGGCTAACTCGTCTGGCGGCGCGACTCACGGGCCAGTCCCGCCTTCTCATTCAACCTCAAGGCCCGCCGTATCAAGGCACCGATCAGCCGCGCCCGCGGCCTCCATCCCCGGATCGTCAGGTCATCGATCTTGGAGCGGTATCGGGTCAAACATTCGCAGCCATCGCGCGTCACGAGGACGGTATCGGAGTTCCGGAACCCGCCCCCGCACTCACCCTTGAGGTAGATCCCCGGCTCGACGCTGATGACCATGTTCTCGGCGAATACGTCCGTGCTCCCCTCGGCAACCCATGGAGCCTCGTGGTTGCCTAGGCCGATCCCGTGCCCCGTGCGGTGGAGGCGGCACTCCTCGCCTGCGTACCCCTCCGCGCGCAGGAACTCGTTGACGGCCTGATCCAGCTCGCCGCAGGCGACGCCGGGTCGGATCATCCGGAAGGCAATCCCCCGCGCCTCCTCCATCGCCCGGAAGGCCCGCCGGCCCTCCTGGGAAGGGGGAGCCGTGAAGAACGTTCGCTCACATTCAGCGGCATAGCCGTTGACCCGCAGGAAGGACAGGGCGACATGCGGGCCCTCCCGGAGCCGGTCATTCAGGTCCGGGACTGAGTGCGGCTGAGCGCTCGTCGGGGAGGCCCAGGTCGCCAGCAGGACCCGGGTCGTGAGGATCTCCCAGTCATCGACCTCGCGGATGATCGTCCGGCTCAAGGCCCCGGTGCGAGCGAATCCCTCGGCGGCTGTCGCGCCGTAGTACGCCGCCGCCAGGAGTGCCTCGACGCCTCGGTCGGCGTACCGCACCGTCCTCCGGATCATCGCGACCTCATCCGGAGACTTGACTGCGCGGAGCCCTTCGACGAGAGGGGTCACCTCGGTCGTCAAGCCGCACAACTCGTCGGCAATGTCCCGGCGGAGCGACGGCTCGATCCCGACCCGGCCGGCATGCCCGATCAGGGCCCACAATCCGTCGAGCCAGCGCCGGCCCTCGGGCGCGGGGTGCTCCCAGTAGGTTCTTCTCTCGGCCACATTCCGGGCCTTCTTCATGTGCTCGGCATCGAGCCGGGGGACCAGGAGCGTGGACCCGCGGACGCCGCGGGGGTAGACGGCCAGGAAGAACGGCCGCTCCAGCGGTTCGAAGCCCGCGCCGGTCAGGTAGTAGATGCTGTCGAACGAGGAGACGAGGAAGACGTCGAGGCCCGCCTCGGCCACCGCCGTCTCGAGCCGCTCGAGCCGACGTCGATATTCTTCCTGAGTGATCCGGAGCATGACGCAACCTCCCGTCAAGGACCGGCCGCGGGCCGAGATCCACGATCTCGAGCCGGCCGGGACGGCGACGGCACAATACATACGGCGCGCCAATTCGAATGGGTTCCATAAGTGGCTTGCAGCTAGCCACTTCGGTTCACTGCGTGACGTGGGCGGATGGCTGGGGGTGTTGCCAGGCAACGACATGCTGTGTAGGATGACCTGCATTCCGTGCAGGTCGATCGACCGGCAGCGATCAGGAGTTGGCTATGGACCTCTTCTCGGAGGACGAGCGACGCGTCGCGGAGGCGGTCGCCGGGATCGCGTTCGGCAACCCATTCCTCCCGGAGCGGATCGCACTGGAGAAGCAAGCGCTGGGCCTGAAGTTTGTCGCGGCCGGGGACGTCATCGTCGTCCGGGACGGTGCCAGTTACGACGAGTTGTTCCCCAACGTCAGGGAGTTACACCGGCTCGCCAAGGCTCTGACCGCGGACGCGCGGCAACGCCTCCGCTCGGGCCATGGCGTGCCGGAACATGATCGGTCCCTCTATGAAGACCTGGTCTGCTACGTGCTGTATAACCGCCATCTGAGCTTGGTCAACGAGCCGATCCGGAAGGCGATGGGCTCTCCCAGATGGGGAGGCCCTGGCGAAGGCTGGCCGGCGTTCCGCGCCGACTTCGACTCGTATTTCGAGATCCCCGGCCGGACACTCCTCACCCGACACCGGCCGGAACATTTGTTCGCGGTCTTCTTCCAGATCGCACGGGCGTTCCACGCGATCTTCGAGAACTTCGTGGGCGGCTCGAAGCCGACGTCCCAGCTCCGCGCGGCGGTCTGGCAATCGATCTTCACGCACGACCTGCGGCGGTACATGCGGGCGCTGTACCACCATATGGTGGACATCCCCACGCTGATCACCGGCCCGTCGGGGAGCGGCAAAGAGCTGGTGGCCCGAGCCGTCGGGCAGTCCTTGTACACGGAGTTCAACCCCGGGAAGAAAGGGTTCGCCGAGAACCGGTATTCCGCGCTCAACCTATCCGCCTTCGCGCCGACTCTGGTCGAGGCGGAGCTGTTCGGGACCGTCCGGGGAGCCTTCAGCGGCGCGACCGATCGGGCCGGCTGGCTGGAGGAGTGCGGTTGCCCAGGTCCAGACCGGGTCAACGCCATCTTCCTGGACGAGATCGGCGAGCTGGACGAGGCGATCCAGGTCAAGCTGCTGCGCGTCCTCCAGGACCGGAGTTTCTCAAGGGTGGGCGAGACCAGCAAGGTCCCTCGCAAGTTCCAGGGGAAAGTCATCGCCGCGACCAATCGTGACCTCGCCGCCGCGATGTGCGCGGGCCGGTTCCGCCCCGACTTCTATTACCGGCTCTGCGCCGACGTCATCATGACCCCGGCGCTGGGCGACCAGTTGGCCGACCGGCCCGAAGACCTCCCGGACATCGTGCGGTACATCATCAAGCGGCGCGTGCTGCGGTCCGAATCCGCCGGGTCCGAGCCCTTGGCGGATGAGGAGATCAAATCCCTCCTCGATGAGGTCGTCGCCTGGATCGGCCGCCACCTAAAGGGCGCTTACCCCTGGCCCGGCAACTTCCGGGAGCTCGAGCAATGCGTGCGCAACCTGATGATACGAAACCATTATCAGCCGCCGGGCTCGGCCGAGCCGGTAGCGGCGGTCGAGGCGGTCGAGGCGTTCCTCGGGGAGGTCCGCGACGGCTCCCTGACGTCCGCGGGACTCCTCGGCAAGTATTACGCCTGGGTCCTCTCGCGCACGGGGACTTATGTCGCGGCGAGCAAACAATTGGGCGTCGACTGGCGCGTGGTGAGGAAGCGGATCGATCTCAACTTCCTCCAGTTGCTCTCGAAGGCGACCGGTTCGGCGAGCCCGTCACAGTCCCGAGCCTGACCGGGCTGTCCAGGTCGGAGGGGATCACTGGCCACGGTCGGTCCGCTGAATGGAGAACCATCAAAGTTGATTCGGGAGAGGATCATCTGGTCCCGATGAAGCGGTTCACATCATGACCTGTCGACTGTGTGGGACAGTCACAGGGTCTTGAGGTACTCGATCAGGTCCATCCGCTGCTCTTCGCTGAGGCGATCGCCGAAGGTATGGCCGCGATTGCTCAGGCCGAACCGCGCGGTGTCGACGAGGAACCTGGCCTGGAACGGTGATCGCTGCGCGGTGGCCGCCAGCTCCTCGGCGGAGACCTCGCGGAACTTCCAGCCGACATGGATCGTGTCGTAATGCGCGAAGTCGGTCGACGGGGGGCGGGTGAACCGTTGGGGGCGGCTGGACGACTTGAGCAGGGCATGGAGGGTCGGGACCGAGCCGTTGTGCAAGTAGGGGGCGGTCGCCCAGATGCCGTCCAGCGGCGGGGCCTGGTAGCCGATCCGCTCGGTGTTCACGGGATGGATCGCCCCCAGCCACGTCGAATTGTAGTGGGCGACCAGGCGGTCGGAGAGGCCCAGCGACCGCGCCGGGTCGGTGCCGATGACGTCCAGCGGGATGATCTTGTTGGGGTAAGTCCCGCCCGGTCCATAGGTGCCGTGACACCGGGCGCACGTCCTCTCGAAGACCGCCTGGCCGCGCGCGGCCTGGGCGGTGTCGATCGGGAACGGGTACCTGGGCGGCTCGAGGCTCTTGAGGAACGCCTGGACGTCGCGGAAGACCGGCTCGAGGGCCTTGAGCTGCTCAAGGCTCTTCTCGCCCAGGAGGAACTGCATGTTGGTCCGGACCGAGCGGGCATCGGTGCGCCCGTCGTAGTACATGGTCGCCTTGCGCTTGAGGTGCCACCAGGGGGGCGTGTCCATCTCGGGGAGGTTGACTCCCAGGGGTAAGGGGAACAGCCGGGGGGAGAGGTCCGAATTGCGCAGGCTCAAGAGGGCCGCGGCGACCATGCCGGCGTTGTTGGTCCCGCGGGAGGAGCTGAGCACGAAGGTGGACGGCGGCGCGCGGCGGCCGTCGGCGATGGTCAGTTCGTGGAGCACGGCCTTGAGGTCGAGCTGGGTGTTGCCCAGTCCCACATAGCTCGTGCCGCCGATCGACCCGCCGTGGCAGAGCATGCAGTCGAGCTGCAAGCCGGTCTTGGTCCCGCCTGGGCCCAGCCCGCGACGCAGGCCCATGGGCAAGCCGTCGTTGGGATAGGGGGCCGGATGCAGGCCGTAGTGGTGGCGAAACGCCGCCGCATAGCCGGCCGGGTCGCGATCCGGGTCCGGTGCCGGCTGGTCCCAGAGGCGACCGGCCCGGCGATAGGCGGCCGCGGACCACTCGGGCTTGAGGAAGCCCGTCAAGGTCAACGCCACCCGGCCCCGCTCGGCGGCCGCGCGATCGGCCGCACCGCGAGGCGACCCGTCCCGGTCGGCCGCCTGGACCACAGCCGCCCCGGCCATCCCCACCATCACCCACAGACCGGCCGTTCGCGCCCGCATGGAGCCACCTCGAAGCAGTTCCCGTTCCTCCTCGTTCCGTCCCTTTTATTCTTTGGCTGTCTCCGCGCCAGGTCCAGCCGAAAGCGGGTCGGACAGCCGGAAAAGGGCAGGGGAGTCGACCGGCAGGCGCCGACGGATTCCCCCGCAACGTTTCATCTTGCCCGTCCCTTACGATCGCGCCGGCCTGCCGGAAATTCCCGATCGTTTGTACGCTAGTCCATCGACACGCCTGGACAGCTTCGCTAAAATCCGCCAGACTGCGAATCGGAGGCTTCGCGACCTGGGGATCGATCGATCTGCGCGATCACGCAGCCGGACCGAGTTGGAACGAGGGCACGCGCCATGGGACCCGCCGAGATCGTTGCCAGCCTGAAGGAGCTGTGTGCTGAAAAGGGCCCGCGACTGAGCACCGAACAGATCGTCGCCTGGATCGAGCGGCTCGGGGGCTACGAATCGGAAGCCGAGCTGATCACCTACGCCAAGAAGATGAAGGCGCGGCAGTACGCGCGCCTGCTCGAGTTCGAAGACGAGGACTCCGGCCTGCGGATCAAGCGGCTCTGGAGCTTCCACGACCAGGCGAAGGGACGGCGGTTCTATGCGGACATCCTCGAGCTGCCGGACGATCAGCGCAAGCGCCTGATCCGGCAATACGCCCGGTTCGTCAAGCAATTGCGGACCGTGCGCAAGGCGATGGCCGATTACTTCGCCGGTCAGCGGTTCTTCGACTTCTATCCCGGCGACCCCGAGGACGACGAGGTCGACCAGGACAGCCCCGCGCCCCTGAATCGACGCTGACTGGCACCGTGGCGGCGAACCCGTGACCGCCGCGTCCGGTCAGTCGTCCCATCCGGTCGAGCCGGCGAGAGCCGCGGCCCGCGGCCGCCCCTTGACCGAACCTGTCCCGGCTCGGGAGAATCGAGGAGACGGCCGGCTCATTCCTGGCTGGTCGAGCCCGCTCCCACACAACCGACGATCCGGGCCAACCCAACCGGCGCCTGTCCTCACGAAGGATCGCTTGCCGATGTCCCTGCCGAGTGCGACCGCCGCGACCCACGATGTTCCCCCGGCGACTCTCCCGCTCAACCGCCTCTTCACCGGGCCCGACCCGCTCGGCCGGTTCGGCTCCTTCGGCGGCCGGTTCGTGCCCGAAACCCTGATGGACGCGCTCAACCAGCTTGCCGAGGCGTACGAGCAGGCCCGGTCGGATCCGCAATTCCAGGCGCGGCTGACGGATTACCTGACCCATTACGTCGGCCGCCCGTCGCCGCTGTTCCACGCCCAGCGGTTGACCCGGTTTGCCGGCGGGGCCGAGATCTACCTCAAGCGCGAGGACCTGAACCATACCGGCGCGCACAAGATCAATAATGCGATCGGCCAGGTGATGCTGGCGGAGCGGATGAAGAAGACCCGGGTGATCGCCGAGACCGGGGCCGGGCAACACGGGGTGGCCACGGCGACGGCCTGTGCGCTGTTCGGCATCGAGTGCACGGTCTACATGGGTGAGGAAGACATCCGCCGGCAGAAGCTCAACGTCTTCAACATGAAGACCCTGGGCGCGACAGTCGTGCCGGTCGGGACCGGCTCGCGGACGCTCCGCGACGCGACCAACGAGGCGATGCGCGACTGGATGGGCTCGTCGCGGAGTACGCACTACACGATCGGCAGCGTGGTCGGGCCGCATCCCTTCCCGATGATCGTCCGCGACTTCCAGTCGGTGATCGGCCGCGAGGCGAAGGCGCAGTGCCTGGACCGCATCGGCCGCCTGCCCGACGCCGTCGTGGCCTGCGTCGGGGGCGGCTCGAACGCCGCCGGGATGTTCGCCCCGTTCATCGACGACGACACGGTCGAGTTGATCGGCGCCGAGGCCGGCGGCCGGGGGCTCAAGCCCGGCGAGCATGCCTCCAGCCTGACCCAGGGCCGGCCGGGCGTCCTGCACGGCAGCTTCAGCTATGTCCTCCAGGACGAGGACGGCCAGACTTTGAATGTCCACTCGATCTCGGCGGGACTGGATTACCCCGGCGTCGGGCCGGAGCACAGCTACTGGAAGGAGGTCGGGCGGGTGCGTTACGAGAGCATCACCGACAGTGAAGCCCTCGACGCTTACCACACCACGGCCCGGCACGAAGGCATCCTCCCCGCCCTCGAATCCAGCCACGCCCTGGCGCAGGCGTTCAAGGAAGCCCGACGGCTCGGTCCGGGCAAAGTCCTGGCCGTCTGCCTCTCCGGCCGCGGCGACAAGGACGCTTACGAGGTGGCGCGGCTCCGGGGGGAGCCGATCTGAGGGGATGGGCTGGCGTCGGCCATCAGGCGTCTGGCGAGGCTCGGTCAGGGAGTCAGATTGCATGAGCCAAGCCAAGTCCCTGGCCGATCACCTTTCCCCGGACAGCGTCAATCGTTTGCAGCGAGCGGCCGAACAGCGTGTGGAAGATGCGAATTGGTTGATGGCGCAGAACCGATTCTTGGCCGCTCTCTATTTCTTCGGCTACAGCGTGGAGATGGTCTTGTCCGCAGCGTACTTTCGAAGCGCCGGTTTTTCGCCGAACATGCCCATCGACAGGGATACGCGACAGCGCCGCATGGCCAAGGCCCGTCAGCTCATGATGACGACCGGTCAGCCGCTCATGGAGGGCGATCCCCACCCTCTGGTGGGATGGGCTCGCTTCCTCGAGTGGCAGCGTTCCGCCCTCCGGGAGTTGACCGCGCGCGAGGTTCAGCTCGTGAAGGAGGCCATCCGCAACGCGGGACTGGTCTACAAACATTGGCGACCCGAGTTACGGTACAAGACAACACAGGTCATGCCGGACCAGATTCAAGAAGTTCGGAGGGCCGCAATCTGGTTCATCGAGCACCGAGACGATCTCTGCGGGAGGGAGTGATGCCTGTAATCCGCGGCCGGTCCACAGCCACCGCCGTGACACCTGAGCGGCGAGCCCAACTCCGGGAGCGACTCACCCGTGAGCGATCAGGCCCGGGGACGCCCGAGGGCCCGCTCATCTTCGAGATCCCACTGGAACAGTCGGATCAGGTCGACGTGATTGTCGTCTGGAACGAATTCCAGGGCGTCCGCGTTGAAGACCGTGACCGAGTGATTCTCGACGCCTACCAGGACCGGCGCGATCAGATCGCAATGGCCATGGGCGTGACCTACCAAGAGGCCATTGACCAGCATGTCCTTCCCTATGCAGTCATCCCGATGGCCCATCGTGGCGAGGTGGACCTGGCCGACTTGCGCAAGGCCATGCTCGAGGAGGGCGGAATCGCCCTGGACGACGGGAAGGTCGACCTGCGTTTCCCAACCCTGGCGATGGCGGAAGCGGCCCACCATCGCTTGTGTGAGCGGCTCCCTCAGGGCTACTGGTCGATCAGCCAGACTGTGGCTCCAATCCCGTGAGTCTTCCCCTGGCGAGTGGGCCGCTCAAGCCAGGACCGAGACCGACGAATGACCCATGAACCGAATCGACAACCTCTTCTCCCGGCTGCGCAGCGAAAAACGCCGCGCGCTGATGCCGTTCGTGACCGCGGGTGATCCCGAGCTGTCGACGACGGCGATGCTCATCAACGAGCTGGTGCACCGGGGCGCGCACCTCATCGAGGTGGGGATTCCCTATTCCGACCCGATCGCCGATGGCCCCGTGATCGCGGCGAGCTATCATCGGGCCCTGGAGCGTGGGGTCAAGGTGGCGCACATCTTCCAGACCTTGCGCACGCTCCGGGCCGAGGGGACGGAGCGGTTCAACGACACGCCGATGGTGTCCATGGTCTCCTATGCGATCATCCACCGGCTGGGCCCGGAGCGCTATCTCAACGACGCGGCCACCGCCGGGCTTGATGGCCTGATCGTCCCTGACCTGCCCGTGGAGGAGTCGCACGCCCTGATGGAGAAAGCCACCCGGCGCAACCTCAAGCTGATCCAGCTCATCACGCCGACGACGCCCCGGGAGCGCGCCCTCCAGATCGCCCAGTCCACAACAGGCTTCGTCTACTATGTCTCGGTGGCGGGGATCACCGGCGAGCGGAAGAGCCTGCCGTCGGAGCTGACCGAGGCCGTCGGCTGGCTGCGGACCCAGACGGACCTGCCGATCTGCATCGGGTTCGGGATCAGCGGCCCGGACCAGGTCCGCCAGCTCGCCCCGGTCGCCGACGGCCTGATCATCGGCAGCGCGATCGTGCGCCGCCTGGCCGAGGCGATCAACCGCCCCCGCTCCGAGGTCGTCCGGGAGATCGGCCAGTTCATCGGCGAGCTGGTCAAGGTGCTGGAGAACGCCGGGACCTGACCGGGCTTCTCCCGCGGGCTCAGAGACCGTGCTTTGGTCCGCCGAGCATGGGGGCGACGCGGAGGATCGCGGCTCTGCCTGCCCTGGAAGACTCGGGGCCGGGATCTCGCGGGAGTCACTCCGCACGAGACCCCGACCCGTTGCGCCTGGGTTCTGGTCCAGGAGGGCCGCCGTTCCGCTCAGCGGCCGGCGCCTGGTCTCATCGAGCGCGATCCCGGGAACCGGCGTGGGTGATCCGATCCCAGGCGTCGCGCGTGGCGTGCTTGGCCTTCTCCCAGGTCAACCGTGAGTTCGCCCTGGCGGACTCCCAGCCCTTCTGGAGGTCGGACTCGGCTTGGTCCCAGGTGCGATCGTGGTACCGGGACCGCGATTCCCAGCCGTAACGGTAGGCCGGCTGGTACTCCTCGTAGGAGGTCGACTTGTCGTAATAGGGGCGCTGAGCGTAGTTGTCCCGCCAGTAAGCGTCCTCAACGGTCGGGTCCATGGACTCGGCGACGCCCTTGCCGGCATAGCCGCCGGCCACACCGCCGATCACCGCGCCGGCGACTGCGCCCACCGGCCCGGCCATCGCACCGCCGGCCGCGCCGGCCGCCGCGCCCACCGCGGCTGCGCCGACCCCGGCGCCCACCGGATGCGCGCCGGGCGCCCCGCTGATCGGATCCGGGTTGCTGTCGGTGCCCCGAGACGACGTCTGATCCGTTCGCGTATTTGCACGTGCCATGCTGTTCTCCTCTGGAAGTGTTGGGAAATCCTCCCGGAAGGGCTCGGTGCAAAGAGAGTGCCAATCGGAGGTTCACCGTGAGTCTTCGCCCTCATCGCGGGCCGCCGAGAGTGGTGCGGCGATCGCCTCGAGCGAGGACCGCTCGGCCTTGACCCCGTAGAGCCAGACCACCAGCACGGTCCCCAGCAGCAGGGCCGCGGCGAGCAGGTCGCCGGTGAAGAGCGCGCGCCGCGAACCGCTATCGATCAGATGTCCGAAGAACCACGGGGCCAGCGTCCCGCCGATCAACGTGCCGGTGGCGAAGAACAGGGCGATGACCAGGCCGCGGAGCTCGACCGGGAAGATCTCGCTGACGGTCAGGTAGGCCGAGCTCGCCGCCGGCGAGGCGAAGAAGAAGACCAGGGCCCAGAGCAGGGTCTGGGTGGTGGGGGTCAGCCAGTTCGCCAGGAAGAGCGAGCCGGTCAGGGCCAGGAGTCCAGCGGAGATCGTGTAGGTCCCGCCGATCATGGGCCGGCGGCCGACCGTGTCGAAGAACCGGCCCAGCAGCACCGGACCCAGGAAATTGCTCAGCGCAAACGGCAGGAGATACAGCCCGGTGCGATCGGCCGGGACGCCGTAGAAGTGGCGCAGCACCAGAGGGAAGGTGAAGAACAAGCCGTTGAAGAGGAACGCCTGCGAGATGATCAGGGCCAGGCCGAGCACCGTGCGGCTGGGATACGTCCGCAGCATCACCCCGGCGAGCTCGCCGAAGCCGACCGGCCCGCGCGGCCGGATGGTGATCGTCCCGTCCGGCTCCGGGAGCGGCTCGGCGTCCGGGAAGTCCTGGAGCTGGCGCTCGATCTCCGTCACGACCCGCTTGGCCTCCTCGGGCTTGCCGTGGGTCAGGAGCCATCGCGGGCTCTCCGGAACGTGATGGCGCAAGAAGATGATCACCAGACCCAGGGACGCGCCGATCCCGAAGCCCAGCCGCCAGCCATGATCGGGCTGGAAGAGCCTGGGGTCGAGCAGGACGATGCTGGCGAGCGAGCCGGCGGCGGCACCGACCCAGAACGTCCCGTTGATCGCCAGGTCGGCCCAGCCCCGCACCCGGCTGGGGATCAGCTCGTCGATGGCCGAGTTGATCGCCGAGTACTCGCCGCCGATGGCGGCGCCGGTGAGGAAGCGGAAGACCGCGAAGCTGAGGAAGTCCCAGGAGAGTGCCGTCAGAAAAGCCGACACCAGGTATAATCCCAGCGTGGTCGTGAAGAGCTTCTTGCGGCCCAGCCGATCGGTCAGGTAGCCGAAGACCAGCGCGCCGAGCACGGCTCCCGTCAAGTAGGCCGTGTTCAACAGCCCGATCTCACTCCCGCTGAAGTGAAGGCTCCCGGGCTCCTGGAGCACGCCGCTGAAGGACGCGACCAGCGTGACTTCGAGGCCGTCGATGATCCAGGTGATCCCCAGGGCGGCGACCACCAGCCAATGCCAGCGGCTCCAGGGCAAGCGGTCCAGCCGCGCCGGGACGTCCGACTGGAATGCCTGATGGGTTTCAACCCCGACAGCCATGGTCATGTCCATTCCAAAAGATCACCGATGCTGAGCTTGGCCTTCCAGTCGCAACTTTCATTCCGCACCTGCGACAGCTTCACAGCCCGGGACGGCTCTCCCACACTTCCGAGCGCTCCAGGATCGCGTCACTCCAGGTCGAGCCGGCACGCGGATTGCAAGACCAGGCACGAGGAGGTGAGCCCATGAAAACCAATCGCGAGATCCTCGTGACGCTCTCGGATGAGCTCTTCGACCGCATGCGGCTGCAAGCCCAGGAGCTGCACATCCCGCTGAAATGGTTGGTCGCCGGCTTGGTCTGCGATACGATCGATCCGGCGGCAGAGTCTCAGGCGAATCCGACGCCCCAGCCGGCGCGTCATGTCGCCTGAGCGGCGCAGCCGGTCCGGTCCGGTCCTGGCCGTGATCGGGTTGCGCTCTTGAAGATTCCTTTTGCTTCCAACCCCATGAGCTGGATCGATGAAACAACCCAATGTCACCGTCTACGGATCGAACAACTGCCCGGATACCACCCGCGCCTTGCGGTTCCTCGAGAGCCAGCAGGTCCCCTACGAATTCCGGGACCTTGATGAGTCGCCCGAGCTCAATTCGTATGTGGCCGAGCTCAATCAGGGCAAGCGCGTGATGCCGACGATCCAGATCGACAACGCAATCTTGATCAACCCGAGCGATCAGGAGCTCGGCTTGGCCGTTCAGCAAGCCGCTGCCGAGCGGCCGTAGCAGCCCTCCGGTCAAACGAATCCGCCGCGTGATTGAACCGGAGGCGATCGGCCGCTATAACGGACTCCGACCCGAGAGCGACCCGCGCCGGGGCGCGCGGAGCGCGCGCGATCGCTCGGGTTGAAGCGTCCGGATCCTGGCGGAGCGCACGGGATATGCCCCTGGCAGCAATCGGCCCGATGATGCGGCGCGCCGTGGACGAGGGGTACGCCGTCGGCTACTTCGAGAGCTGGAACCTCGAGTCGCTGCAAGGGGTGGTCGATGCGGCCGAGGCGACGGGATCCCCGGTCATCCTCGGCTTCAACGGCGACTTCCTGAGCCGGCCGTCGCGGCGCGCGGCCGAGCGGCTGGCATGGTATGCGGCCCTGGGCCGAGCCGCGGCCGAGTCGGCCGCCGTCCCCTGCGGCCTGATCTTCAACGAGTGTCCGCGCGATGACTGGGTCCGCGCGGCGATCGAGGCGGGCTTCAACCTGGTGATGCCGGCCGATCCCGAGGCCGCAGTCGGCGAAGCCACGCGCCGGGTCGGCGCGCTGGCACGGCTGGCGCATGCGCGGGGAGTTGCCGTCGAGGCCGAGCTGGGCGAGCTGCCGTATGGAGCGGCGGGCGGACCACCGCGCGGCGGGTCCGCGACCGACCCCGAGGCCGCCGCCGCGTTCGTGGCGGCGACCGGTGTCGATCTGCTGGCCGTCAGCGTGGGCAACGTGCATATCCAGACCCACGGTGAGGCTCCCCTCGACCTGGAGCGGCTCGCCGAGATCCGCCGGCGGGTCGCGGTCCCCATGGTCCTCCACGGGGGGACCGGAATCGCCGCGGCCGACCTGCGCGCGGCCATCACGCTGGGCGTGGCCAAGGTCAACTACGGGACCTATCTCAAGCAGCGCTATCTCCACGCGGTGCGCGCCGCAATCGGCCGCGACGCCCCCGACCCGCACCGATTGCTCGGCATGGGCGGCCCCGAAGATGCCCTGATCGCCGGCCGACACGCCGTCCGCGACGCCGTGCTCGAACGCATCGGCCTGCTCGGCTGCTGCGGCAAAGCCAACACGGATCGCGCCATGCCGCAGGCCGCTACCAGACCAGCCGGAGAGTCCTCGATCCGAATCAGGAACGGAGATTGAACCACGAAATACACGAACCACACGAAAAAAAGGGAATGATCCGCTCACGATTTTCCTTTTCGTGTCTTTAGTGTATTTCGTGGTTAAAATCTTCTCTTCCCCGGTCTGGGTCTTTTGTTTGCGCGGTGAATTCCCGGTTTTGTTCTTTTCCCTCGAGGGACCGACGATGGACGTCCCGATGCGGATGCCGGACCTGGCGACGGTCGACGCGACGATGACCCTGGTGCGGTGGCTGGTCGAAGTGGGCCAGGCGGTCCGGCGCGGGGAGCCGCTGCTGGAGGTCGAGACCGACAAGGCGATCGTGGTGGTGGAATCGGTCGCCAGCGGAACCCTGCGCGCGATCGCCGCCCCGGCCGGCGCGGAGGTGGCCGCGGGCCAGGTGATCGCGACGATCGACGCGGAGGGAGTCCCGACTGAGGCGAAACCGGAAACCGATGCCGGCACGGCGCCGGTCGTGGACCAGTCCGGGGGTCCCTTCGCCGGTGCGGCGGGGATCACCACCGGAGTCGCGGAACTGGCGACGCCCGGCCCGCCGACGGCCGTGGCGACGACCGGCGGCGGGCGCGGCTCGTTCTTCGCCCGGAATCGCCAGGCACGGGCTGGGGCCCAGCCGGCGTCGGCGACGCCGAGGGATGCCTCGGACTACGACCCTGGGTTCTTGA
This sequence comes from Isosphaeraceae bacterium, assembly GCA_021324445.1. Lineage (GTDB taxonomy): Bacteria > Planctomycetota > Planctomycetia > Isosphaerales > Isosphaeraceae > JAJPJC01. The sequence goes on along the minus strand of JAJPJC010000032.1, from coordinate 19,294 downwards.
AGGATCTTTACCGGCGCATGGTCCTGATCCGCGAGTTCGAGGAGGGGGTGAAGTTCCTCTTCCTCGAGGGTTCCATGCCAGGCACGATCCACCAGTGCCAGGGGCAGGAGGCGACGGCCGTGGGCGTCTGCGCGGCGCTGGAGCCGGGCGATTGTCTCACGTCCACCTTCCGGGGCCACGGCCATGCCCTGGCCAAGGGGATCCCACCCGAGGAGCTCCTCTTCGAGCTCTTCGGCGCCGCGACGGGCTGTTGCCGCGGCAAGGGCGGCTCGATGCACGTCGGCGACATGGCCCGGGGGATGGTGCCGGGCATCGCGATCGTCGGCGGGGGCATCCCGCTGGCCGCCGGCATGGCCCTGGCCTTCAAAATGCGGAAGCAACGCCAGGTCGTGGCCTGCTTCTTCGGCGATGGGGCGATCGCTGAAGGAGCCTTCCACGAAGGGGTCAACCTGGCCGCCATCTGGGACCTCCCGGTGATCTTCGCCTGCGAGAACAACCTCTACGGGGCCTCGACCCGGGTCGATCGTGTGATGCGGAACGATCGGATCGCCGACCGGGCCGCCGCCTACGGCATTCGGGGAGAGACCGTCGACGGCAATGATGTGCTGGCCGTCTATGAGGCGGCCCGATCGGCCGTCGCCGAGGCCCGCAACGGACAAGGGCCCGTCTTGCTTGAACTGCTCACCTACCGGCTCACCGGCCATTCGCGCCGCGACGCCTGCCACTATCAGCCCAGGGACGAACGCGCGCAATGGCAGGGCCGCGACCCGATCGAGCGGATGGGCCGCCTCCTGCTCGAGCGCGGCCTGGCCGGCCCGGACGACCTCAAGCAGATCCGGTCCCAGGCCCAGGCCCGGTTCCAGGCCGCCGTCGAGGCCGCCCGTTGCCAGCCGATGCCCGCCGTCGAGGACCTGACCACGCACGTCCTCGCCTGAGATCCTGTCCGATCCGGTTCATCGGCTTGGTTCGCGTGTGTTCGTCGTGTAAAATTGTTACCTTGGGACTCGCTCGCTTCCGATCCGTCAATTTCTTTTTTTCGATCCAATCATGCCATCAACGGATCCGCAAGGCATGGCTAGTCGGGCCGCCCAAGCCAGCGCCAATCTTCGGAAGGAGGCGGAGCGTTCGATTCAGAAGGAGCGGTACAAGGATGCGGTCAAGCAAGCGAAGATGTGCTACAAGGAGCAAGCCTCGCCGGAGAACCATCGGCTACTGGAGCGGGCGTATTTCCTGCGGGCGCGGCAGCTTCTCCAGCTCGGGATGCCGGAGTCGGCGGTGGAGGTCGCCGGGCACTTGCTGGAGTTTGGGGTGACGGAGTCGGAGTCCCTGGAGGAACTGGTCCGGCTCCTGTTGAGTCTGGGGTTGGAGCAGCAGGCCTTTGCGCTCCAGGAGCGGTTGGGCTCGCCCGCGACCAAGGGGCGGCTCTCCGAGTTAGCCGCCGATCAGCTCGTGATCCATCCGGACCGCGCGGCGACCGCCGCGCCGGAGCTGGCGCGGGACGCCCAGCTCATCCGGCAAGCGCTGGAGCAGCTCCAGGCGCGGGATGAGGCGGGTGCGGTCGAGCGGCTCCGCGACCTGGCGCGGAGTTCGCCCCTGAGCGAGTGGAAATTCTTCGTCCGCGGCCTGGCCGCGTTCTATCGCGGCGACGCCGCCGAAACGCGGGCCAACTGGGACCGGCTCGAGCCCAAGCGGCTGGCCTTCGCGATCGCCCAGCGCCTGCGCCAGCTCGCCCCGGACGACTCCGGCGCGGAGCCGAAGAACCTGGAGGCGATGGAGAAGCTCGTCTTCGGCGAGCCGATCCTCGACCGACTCCAGCAGATGCGGAGTTCGCTGGCCGACCAGGACTGGGACAAGGTGCTCCGGCTGCTCGGCCCGTTGCGGCACAGTTTACACCGAGTCGACCCCAAGCTGGCCGAGCGCCTCACCCTGCTCCTGATCGGCTCCCTGGTCAAGACCGCGGAGGACCTCTCGTTGAAACAGGCGCGCGGCCTGGTCACCCAGTTCACCCGGACGGCCCAGCCGCTGGCGATCGACCCGCGGTGGAACCGGCTCTGGGGGATCCTCTGGGACGGGCCCCAGGGCGATGCCTCCCACGCCGCGACCTACTGGATGGCCTACGCCCAGGACCTGGAGACGGTCCCGGCGCTCAACGCCGCGGAGCGCAGGCTGGCCCAGGCCCTGGTCTGGAACCACGTGGCCGAGCTGCACCGCGGGGAGGCCGAGGAGCTGGACGATTCTGATGGACCCTTCGGGCTCTCCTTTCTGGGCATGGGCCAGCTCGGGGCGGCTGAGCGGAAGGAGCGCGACGCCGCCCGGAAAAAGGTCGTGGACTGCCTGGAGCAGAGCCTGAAACTCGCTCCCCAACACCTTCCCACCTATCGATTACTGGTCGAGGCCTCCCGCGCTGCCGGGGACGACAAGTCTCTGGTCGCCGCCGCGCGGCGGCTCCTGGCGGCCTTCCCCGAGGACGTCGAGACGCTCCAGCTCCTGGCCCGGCATTATTTCCAGCGGAGCGATCTGGCCGCGGCCTTGCCCTTCGCCCTGGAGGCCCGACGGCTCAAGCCGCTGGACGAGTCGCTGCGCGAGCTGGAATGGATGATCCGGATCGGCCTGGCGCGAAGCTACGCACTGTCCCAGCGCTGGGATGAGGGTCGCAGAGAGTTCACCATCGCCGAAGAACTCCTGCCGGAGAGCCGGCAGCAGTATACTCACCTCGCCCGCAAGGCGATCTTGGAACTCAAGGCCGGGCAAACCGACCTGAGCGACCAGTACGTGCGCGAGGCTCAGGCGCTGCTGGGCGAGCCGACTCCCCTCTGGCTGGCCTTGGCGATCGAGTCCATCCGCTACAAGCTGCCCAAGGCGACGACGGAGTCCTACACCCAGCTCTGGGAAGCCGGCCTCAAGAAGAAGGTCCAGAGCGAAACCGCCGGCGAGATGGCCGAGCACATGCACGCGTTCCTGGCTGCCAGGATCGAGTATGCCGGCCGGGAGGAGCATCTCAAGAAAGTCATCGCGTACGTGAAGCGCGGCTCCCGCGTGAAGTATCGTCGCGAAGACATCGAGAAGGTCGTCGGGCTCCTGGGCGCTGCCCCCAAGCCAGACCTCAACGTGCTCGAAAAGATGGTCAGGCTGGGATTGAAGCAACATCCCAACTCGGTCTTGTTGAACATGCGGATGGGGATGCTCGAGATCCCCAAAGGGACCTTCCCCGGCGCCAGTGGGTCGGCACAACGACACCTGGAGACCGCCTTGAAGCTGGCCGAGGCATCGACCGACCCCAAAGAGACTGCCCTGTTGCAACCGATCCGGACTCAGCTCAGCCTGCTCAAGGAAATGGCCGAGCGCATGGGGGGGCTCGGAGCCTTCTTCGGCGGCCCGGGCGGACCCGGGCCGTTCGATGACCTGGACTTCGACGACTTCGACCTGGACGACGACGAGGATGATTTTGACGACGACGACGATGGATGGTACATCCCCGGCCCCGCGCCGGCGCGCCGGAAGGCCAAGAAACGATCGTCCCGCAAGAAACGATGAGCAGCCATGAACGATCCGTATGAGACCCTGGGGCTGACCCCCGATGCCGGCGAGTCCGAGATCCGGCGGCGGTATCTGGAGCTGGTCCGCGAATTTCCGCCGGACCGGGCGCCCGAGCGGTTCGCCGACATCCATGCCGCCTACGAGGCCTTGCGCGACCCGGCCCGCCGATTGCAGGCGCAATTATTCCGGTTCGAGACCGCCAGCGACTCGTTCGAGGCGATGGCGGCCGAACTGCACCGGCGGCTGCGAAACGCCCGGCTGCCGGTCGACACGCTGTTGAGGCTGGCGGACTCCCCATGAACGACCTCGAAGACGTCGAGGGCCTCCTCGATCGCTTGCGCCACTGGCTCGACGCCGCCCGGATCGAGGCTGGGAGTCTCGACCAGCTCGGGACCGCTGCCGGTCCGGATCCAGACCAGCCGAGGCCCGAGCTCGGCCTGATCGACCTGGTCGAGGAGTTCACGGCGCTGCGGCACGAGTTGAAGCTCCAGACCAAGAGCGGGCGGGCCCTGCTCGAGCAGGTCGAGTCCACGACCGCGGCGCTGCGGCAGGCCATCGAGCAGTTCCGGTCGGTCGAGCCCAAGGAGGCGCAGGCCGCCTGGGCGGCCGGCAAGGTGCTGGCCGAGGCCCTCGCCGACCTCGATGAAGCCCTCGATCGGGGTCGCCGCACCATCGAGAAGGCCCGCACGCGCCTCGCCGAGGAGTCCGTGGCCGCCCTCGAGGCTGCCATCGAGGAACTCTACCGCCGGCACTCGTGGCTCGGCCGCAGGTTGATCGGCGGATACCACCAGGAGGTCCTCGACGTCGTTCGCGATGCCGGCCAGGCCCGCCGCGAGCTGTTCGACTCGCTGCTGGAAGGATATGGCTTGATCCAGAACCGGCTGGCGCGCGTGCTGCGCTCCGAGCAGATCGAACGCATTCCCGCCGAAGGCCACCCGGTCGATCCCGAGCGGATGACCGTCCTGGAGGTCATCGACGACCCGAGCCGGCCGCCGGGGACCGTGGCCCGGGAGCTGCGGCGCGGCTTCACGTGGAAGGGACGTCTGCTCCGCTATGCGGAGGTCCAGGCGGTCAGTGCCGTCCGCGAGGCGCCCCCGACGGCGGTCCCCGGCGCGGAAGTCGTACCGGAAGACGATGGCCAGGTCCAGGCGATCGGCCACGGCACCACCGCGGTTGCAGACACCGACGCAGAGAACGGCATCGATCTCGGCATCGAGACCGATCGAACCACCGGGGCAAACCAGGCCGATCTGGTCTGATCGAGGGATGAGAACATGGACCCAGAGACGATTATCGGCATTGACCTGGGGACGACCAACAGCGAGGTGGCCGTCATCCGCGACGGCCGGCCGGAGGTCCTCCCCGGTGAGGATGGCGATCCGATCTTGCCGTCGGTGGTCGGGCTGGACCCCCAGGGTCACCTGCTGGTCGGCAAGGCGGCGCGCAACCAGTACGTGCTGGCCCCTGAGCGGACGGTCCGATCGATCAAGCGCAAGATGGGGCAGGAGGTGACGGTCGCGCTGGGCGATCAGAAGTACACGCCCCAGGAGATCTCGGCCATCATCCTGCGGACGCTCAAGCGCCGCGCCGAGGCCGCGCTGGGCCGCCCGGTCCAGAAGGCGGTGATCACCGTGCCGGCCTTCTTCAACGACGGCCAGCGGCAGGCAACCCGCGAGGCCGGCGAGCTCGCCGGGCTGGAGGTCGTCCGGATCATCAATGAGCCGACCGCCGCGGTGCTGACCTACGACCCGCACCCCACCGCGATGGAGCGGCTGCTGGTCTACGACCTGGGTGGCGGGACCTTCGACATCTCCGTGGCCCAGATCGAGAACGGGGTCGTCGAGATCCAGGCCAGCCACGGCGACACCCAGCTTGGCGGCGATGACTTCGACCAGTTGCTCTTCGACCACATCTGCGACGCGTTCCAGAAGGAGCACGCCGTCGACCTGCGGGCGTCGCTGGCGGCCAAGGCCCGGGTGCTCCGCGCCGCCGAGGAGGCCAAGAAGCGGCTCTCGGTCGACGCGGTCACGACCATCGAGGAAGAGTTCATCGCCGAGAAGGACGGCAAGCCGTTGAACCTCCGCAAGGAGATCGACCGCTACGAATACGAGGAGTTGATCCGGCCCCTGCTCTTGAAGACGCTGACCTACCTCGACGAGGCGATGTCGGACGCGCGCTTGCAGGCCAACCAGGTCGACAAGGTGGTCCTGGTCGGTGGGGCGACCCGCACGCCCCTGGTGCACCACCTGCTGGAGGAACGGCTGGGCCGGCCGGTCCATGCCGAGATCGAGCCCGACCTGGCCGTGGCCATGGGGGCGGCCGTCCAGGGGGGATTGATCGCCGGCGTCGACGTCGGGCCGATCCTGGTCGACATCACGCCCCACACCCTCGGGATCGAGACTCTGGGCGAGCTCTACGGGTTCCTCTCGAGCAACAGTTTCTCGCCCATCATCGAGCGGAACACCCCGCTGCCCGCCAGCCGGACGGAGATCTATACAACGGCGGTCGATGAGCAGGAGGCCGCGCGGATCCGGGTCTTCCAGGGGGAGAACCCCGATACGCGGTATAACACCCTGGTCGGCGAGTTCCTCGTGGAGGGGCTGGCCGAGGTTCCCCGGGGCAATCAGATCCTGGTCCGGCTGGACCTGGACCTCAGCGGCATCCTCAAGGTGACCGCCACAGAGCGGGCCACGGGCCTGGCCAAGCACATCGTCATCGACAACGCGATGGAGCGGTTCCGCAAGCGGCAGCGCAGCGACGCGGTCGATCGCCTCGAGGCCATCCTCGGCTCGGTCGAGGAGGAGCCGGCGGCCGTGCTGCGGTTGCCCGCCCCGGAGGAAACCGAAACCGAGCCCGGCGCCGCGGCCGCCGTCCCCGCCGACGGCCTGGCACCGGCGCTCCGCCAGGTGATCCAGTCGGCCCAGGCCCTCGTCGCCAAGGCCGAGCAGGTCCTCCCTTCCGCCAACGAGGAGGACGCCGGGGAGCTTCAGGCCATGCTCGCCGACCTCCGCGCCGCGATCGGCCGCCGCGACGCGGATGCCATCCGCGCCTCGATGCGCGAGGTCGAAGACCTGGTGTTCTATCTCGAGGACGCCTGACGTCGAGGATCTCCATGGCGGAAGACCCTGAAGGACGCCGCCCGGTCGAGGGCCTGCGCTGTCCGACCTGCGGCGCCAGGCAAGCGTGGACCGACACCTGCCGGCGGTGCAAGAGCGACCTCCGGCTGCTCCGCGAGGCACTGGCCGCCTACCAGCGGCACCGCCGGTGCGGTCTGCGCGACCTCCAGTCGGGCCGGCTCGGCTCGGCGCTGCGGCACGCCCGGCGCTGCCAGGAACTCCGGCCCGGTCCCGAGTCCCGCCGGCTCCTGGTCGTCTGCCAGCTCCTCCGCGGTGATTGGCTCGAGGCGGTCGACCTGGCCCGCACGGTCGACGCGGCCGGGACCGAGACGGATCACTGACGATCGACGGGTTCACCGGCGCCCTTGAGCTGGACGCTGTTCGAAACCTTGGGAAGACAGCGCTCCAGGCGAAGAAATGACGGCTAGGGCGCCCCGGCTCGCGCATCGCGATAGAGCCGCCCCAGTTCGACCATCAGCTTCTCGAGCCGATCGTAATACTCCTCCTCGGCGAGTCTGGCCTTCTGATCCCGCAAGGCGGCGATGGATCGTTCGATCTGGTCCCGGTGGCGGCGGACCTCGGCGGGGATCGCACGCTCGCGCTCGCTGAGAATCAAGTGGAGCTGGTGGGCGCGGAGGCCGTCGAGTGCGGCGCCGTCCTTGGCGCGCCGGGTCGCACGGACGCCGCGGAACCAGTCGGCCGGCGTCCCCAGCCGGTCGCCATTGTCGTCGAGCAGGGCATGCTCCGTGGCCAGTTGCGACCGCGTCTTGTAATACTCTTCCACGCGGTGGCTCGCGGTCAGGAATGCCTCCAGCAGCGAGACCTGGCCGTCCTTGTCCAGGTCGGCCTGGGGGTCGGCGATCGCCTCGGCCAGGTACTGGCCGAACCGCGCGGAGTTCGTCTCGTGACCGCTCTTGGTCGCCGTGACAACGATCCGATTCTCGCCCGAGAGCCGGTTGAGGAACGGCGCGCTGGCCGATGCGCAATCGAGGACCACCACCGGCCGCTGCGCCTGCTCCAGCCACTGCGCCAACTCAAGGTCGCTCACGTCGGGCCCGCGCAGGTTGAACTTGGCCTCGCGTCCGTCATAGGTCCCGTGGCCGATCAGGACGATCCAGACCGGCTCGCGGACGGCGGCCTGGGCTTTCTCGCGCACGACCGTGCTCAGCCGGTCGCGATCGGTGCCGCCGACGGGCTGGTCCAGGCCGATCCGGATCGATTCGGCACCGGCCTTCTCCGCCGCGGCCGTCCACTGGTCGGCCCAGCGGCGGAACTCCGAGGCGTACTCGGGCGTGCCCGACGCGCCGACCACGATCACGACGCAGGGGCGGTCCTCGGAACCGGCCATGGCCCCGCACAGGCAGAATGCGATCAATAAGCTCCACATTCTCGAATTCCAGATTCCAGATTCCAAATTGCAGATTCCAGATGCCGGAATCAAGGCGCCTGAATCTCGGATCTTCGATTTCCGATTCCAGAATCAAGATTCTTGATTTTATTCACTATATGGTCCTGTGCCTGATCGATGTTCCTCTGGGGTTCCAGGCGACTTGGTGTACTTCGGCCATGTCGGATCACGCCAGGCCATTGACGCGCCGCAGGCCCCATTCGGCCATCAAGCAGGAGATCGCGATGAGGAAATAGATCGGTTGATGCCACAACGGGGAGATCCACGGTTCGGTGATGGGTGCATCGCGTGCGGAGAGGCTGGCGACGAAGCTTGCCAGGTGGTCGCCGTCGACCATCTCGCCCTTGGTTTTGGCCGCGACCATCTCGAGGAATTCGCGGTCGGGCTGGAGGCGGGCGAATTCGTCGGCGGCGGGCTGGGCGGCCCAGCCGGCTTCCCGCTCGCCGACGGCGGCGCCATCCGGTCCGGTCGCGTTGGCGACGAAGCGATAGGCACCCGGCTGCTTGGTCACGTAGGTCGCCGCGTAGGTGCCGGCCTCCCGCCCATCGGGCTGGGCGTCGAGGGCGAGGTTCTCGCCATTCGGCAGGGTGGTCCGCACGACGACCTTGGCGTTGTCCAGCGGCCGATACTCGGGATCGCGGACCTGCACGCGCAGCTCGACGGCCGGCGCGGTCGCGTCGGCCTTGGGCCGCACCGAGAGGTCCACCCGGCCCTGTACGTCGGCCACGAGCCATCGGACCGTCTGCCGCCAGGAGCGATCGAGGTCGTCCTCCTGAGGGTCGGCGCGCCGCAGGCCCCAGTGCCAGAGGCCGCCGATCAACAGTGCGGCCACCCGGCCCTTGCCGAACTGCTGGGCCACCAGCGCCGGCGCCGGGTTGCCGTCCTGGTCGCGAACCTCGGCGAGCACCACCGCACCCGGCTTGATGCCGCCGGCCCGGTTGACCGTGTCAAACGCGGGCATCGCCGCCAGCCGGTGTTGTTCCTCGTCCTCGGTCTTCCGCAACCGGACCCAGGGCTGGAGCCAGCCCTCGCGGGTCAAGACCAGGCGATACTGAGCCTCGCCCGCGCCGGCGATGGGGCGATCCAGATAAACCGGCAGGAGCTCGCCAACCGGCGTGCGGTCGTACTTCCCCTCGGCAAACGATTCGGGACCGCCCAGCATGAGCAGGCCCCCGCCGCGCTGACTCACGAAGTTCCGCAACAGGGCCAGTTGGTCTGGCGTGAAGAAGCCGGCCTCGAGGTCGTCGAGGACAATCGCGTGATAGCGATACAGCTCGTCGACGGCCTTGGGAAAGCCATCGCGCAGCTCGACCTCGTCGAGCGTCCCGATGCGGACCAGGACCGGTTGATCGGCTCGCTCGGCCGTGTCGGGGTCGGGATGCTCGAACCCCTTGAACAACTGGCTCCTGGAGCGGTCGCGCGGGTCGCGAAAGTCGAACTTGGGCTGCCGGCGCGCGATCCGGATCAGGCCGACGAGCTGGACCTGGTCATCGCCCTCGATGGCGCGGCGGAGGAACTTGAATTCCCAGTCGGGCCGGCCGCTCACATAGAGCACCCGGTACGGGCCGCCACCCTGATCGACGACGACCAGGCGGCTGTTGTTGGCCAGCGTCTGCTCGCTGGTCGCCGAAGCGTTGTCGACTCCCTTCGGCGACGTCTCCTCCGAGGCGGCGAAGGCGCGCACCTGGAAGAAGCTGATCCCGCGCTTCTCGGGGCGGAACTGGAAGCGGAAGCTGAGCGGCTTGTCAATATCGGCCGCCTTGGCCTCCTGGCGCACCACGACCTGGCCTGCCTCATCGGTGACCACGGCGACGACTGGCTCGCCGCCGAAGCCGGCGGCCGAGACGTCGGCCCGCACCACGGCCGGGGCCGACTCGAAGTTGGTCTGGCTGACCGCGACCCGCCGGACGCCGATGTCCCTGGCCGTGCCGCGCGCCGGCGGGACCACCGGATAGATCGGCGGCAGGCCGGACCAGTCCAGATCGATGTCGTCGGTCCGGTTGCCGTCGGTGAAAAGCAGCACGCCGGCGATCGGCAGGCCGCGGAACCGCCGCGCCAGGGCCGCCAGCGAGGTCGACAGCGACGAGCCGATCCCGTCGAAGGCCAGTTCCTCGAAGCCGTCGACCGCGCGGAGGTGCGAGTCGAACACGTAGCGGCGGACGTCGAAATCCTGCTCCAGCCGTGTCTTCCAGGCGGTTTCCTTGTTGAGGCGATCGCGCAGCCAATCGCCACGCGTCGGGCTGTCCGGCCCGTCGCGGACCAGCATGCTCTGGCTGTTGTCGGCCAGGATCACGAACGCATTCGCCCCGCGGCGCGGCTTGGTCCCGCTCAGCAGCGGCTCGAGCAGGCTGAGGGCCAGGGCCAAGAAGCCGACCGCCTTGAGGATCGCGGCCGAGAGCTTCACGGACCGACGCGCCGGCGCGCGGAGGTAGCTCCACAGCAAGAGGGCGAAGGCGAGACCCATCACGATCCCGACATAGGTCAGCCAGCCGGGTGAGCCCCAGATCAGGGACGGCATCGTCATCACTGGCCACTCCCCAGGCGTTCGTAGTACCGGCGCACGCCCTCGGCGTATTGCGGCGGCACGGGATCGCGATCGATCGGGACCAGGGCGTCGGGCGACTCGCGCCGGCGGACCTCCTCGGCGATCCGGTTGCGGAGCTCGTTGATCGGCTGCGCCACCATCGTCTGGAGCTTGGTCCAATCGGGTTCCTTGGCATGCTTCCGGACTTCCTCACGCTCGCCCCGGACCCGATCCCGGATCCGCGCGGCCTCGGCCCGCCATTCGGGGTTGACCAGCAGCTCCTCGACGTCGCGCATCCGGTCGGACCATTGCCGGAACCCATCTCCCGTGATCGGTCCGTGCGGACCGCCGGCAGGCCCGCCCGCCACCCGATCGAGGCCCGTCGGGTCCGGCCGTTCACCGCCCCCACCGGCTTGCGGGGAACGGGCCTGACGCAGTCCACCCCGTGCGGGACGGTCGGGATTGGGCGTCCCGGAGGGCGAACCCCCGGCTGAGCCATTCTGCCTGTCGGACTCGGCCGGGGCCTGCCCTTCTCCCTGCCGGCCCTGCTGGTCCGGTTGGCGACCCGGCTGCCCTTGCGGTCGCTGGGCATCGCCACGGCCCGGCTGGCGGCGTGGGTCCTGCCGATTCGGCTCGGCGGGAGCCTCGCCCTGTCGGTTCGGCTCACCCTGTCGGTTGGCCTCGCTCTGACGACGATCTCGGGGCGTCGCGCGGGCGATTTCCCGGTTGACCTGGTCGGCGAGGTCTTCCAGCTCGGCTTGCGCGCGGCGGAGGGCCGCCGTGTCATCGCCCAGGACGCTCTCGGCGGCGCGGTCGACGCCCTGGCGGAGCTGCTCGATGCCCTGGCGGGCGTGCCGGGCGGCCTTGGCGGCCTCCTCGGCGACGCCGAGGTCGACCAACTGCTGGGTCGCCTTGAGGGCGTCGGGGACCTTCTGCTCGTTCGCCTTGCGGACGGTGTCGTAGAGCCCCTTGGCCAGGAGCGGCTCGGTGTCTTCGGCGTCCTGCGTGGTGTTGCGCATTCGGTCCAGAATCTGATCGAGCCGCTGCCGCTGTTGTTCGGCTCCCTGGCGGACTTGCTTGCGCTCCTCGCTGTCGCGGAGCGAGTGCTCGGCGTTCTGCTCCCAGGCGTCGAGCTGGTCGGAGATCCGCTTCTGGTCCTCGTCGAGCCGGCGCGCCTGCTCGCGCATCTCGGTCATCTCTTCGGCAAAGCGGTTGGACGTGGCCTTGCGGAGCTGCTCGCGGAGCTCGCTCAGTTGCCGGCCGGCGCGGGTCCCCTCGGTGAGGGCCTGGGGCAGCCGGCCTTCCTCGAGGGCACGGGACGCCTGGCGGACGTGCTCGCGGCTCTGCTCGATCTGCTGCCGCGCCTCGGCCATCCGCTGCTGGTTCTCCTCGCGCTCCATCCGCTCGCGGAGCTCGTCGGTGTCGCGGAGGATCTCCTGCTGCTGCTCCCGCAGCCGCTTGAGCTGCCGCTCGAGCTCCGCCCGGGCTTCGGGGGTTTTGGCCGCCTCCAGTGCCGACTGCAGCTCCTTGAGCCGCTCGTTCAAATCGTTCTGGCGCTGGGCCAGCTCGCGCAGTCGATTGAGGACCTGCCGGTTCTCGCGCTGCTCGCGCTCGCGCTGCGACTGCTGGTCCTGGGAGCGCGCCGTCCGCTGTTCCTCGTAGCGATTCTCATCGGGCGACAATTCGAGCTGCTGGAGCTGCCGTTGCGACGCGCTGCCGCCGGCGCGGCCGCCGCGCCGCCGCGCATTGTTGCGGATGACCTGAAACTCCCGGGCGCGGAGCTTGAGCAGCGCCTGGTAGGCGGCCTGCTCGGCGGTCAGGGCCGGCATCAGGGCCGGAATCGACGGGCCGCGCGTGGCCGCGCCGAGGTGCTTCTCCGCGTCCTTCATGAACCGCGTGGCCTGCTCCAGGTTGGCCTTCGAGACCCGGTCGCGGAGTCGCTCGCCCAGTTGATCCGCCTGGCTGGTCACCGCCTTTTGCGACTCGTACAACGTCTTGCTGTCCTCGGCGAAAGCAGCCGTGGGCTGAGTCCGCGTCTCGCGCCGGACAAGCTTCCAGGTCCCGTTGATGATCTGCTTTTGAAGCTCGACCAGCCGGTCGGAGTCCTGGGCGTTCTCGCCGGACTCGCCGTCCATCTCGGCCGAGCCGGCCGGCGGCTGCTCGCCCTGGCGGAAGATCTCCTCGAAGTGCCGGACCTCGGCGAAGTACATGTCGCCGGAGGCGCGGCGGGGCTTGCCGTCGGGGCCGATGTCCTCGGCCCAGAAGAAATAGGTGACGAGCTGGTCGGGAACGGCCTTCATCGCCTCGAAATCAAGCAGGTGCTCGGCGCCCAGGCGCTTGGCCGGCGGAGTCTTCGCGGGCGCGGACAGCACGAGCTCCTTGGGCTCCGCAGCGCCCAGCGAGTAGGTCAGGCCATGGCGCACCAGGCCGAAGTCATCTTCGAGCCGGGCCTTGAGCTTCAACTCCTCCAGCGGCGAGACCTGGACGTCCCGGGACGGCTGGGATATCGCGACCGTCGGCGGCTGGTTTCGCGTGACGTTCACCACGATCTCCGAATCCACCTGGTTGGTCCGCCCCTCGGGGTCGACGAGCTGGAGGCGGTAGCGCCTCGGGTCGTTGAGCGTCATCGTGGCCCGGTAGGTGTGCGGGATGCTCGGATCGCGGTCCAGCGCGACGGTCTGGCCGTCCTTGTCGACCAGCGTGGCCGAGGCCACGTCCTTGTTGAGCCGGCAGAGCAAGGTGAGCTCGGTACCCTCGACCGCGGTGACGTGCCGGATGTCCTCGACGACCTTGGGCTCGAGCGCGGTGTACTTGGGGAAGATGAGGTGGGCATCGGCGCGGTTCAGCTCGGGGTACTCGAAGACGTGGACATGGTAGGTCTCGGTGCTCCGCCCTTCGAATTCGACCCGATAGGCCAGGTCGGACTCGACCGACTCGACCCGGCCGGCGAACGTCGGGTCCTCGAGGCTCCGCGTCATGGCGCGGCGCAACGGGCCATTGGCTCTCCCTTCGACAACCAGGCGGGCGTCGGGTGGTGCGGTGCCTTGGAAGCGGGCGACGACCAGGAGGGTACTCCCGCGCTCGATCTCGGTATCGCCCGGGTCGATCTGGACCTCCGCGGCATCGGCGCGCGACCAGAAGCCCCAACCGCCGTAGGCCGAGGAACGGACCTGGGCGGTGAGGGCGACGACCACGACCAGGAGGAGGGCGAGTGCCGCCGCGTGGGCCAGCTTCGCGCCTCGGATCATCCAGGTGGGGACGGTTTGATCCCAGTCGTGGGAGCGGCGGTGTTCCAGGGCTTCGCGGACGACGGACGCCTGCAAGAAGCTCAATCGGCCGGCGGGCGCGGCCTCGACCTCGTCGACGGCGGCCAGCAGCTCGGCGGCCAGCTCGGGGTGCTTGACCTCGATCCGGCGCGCCACCCAGCGCGGGTCGCGCGCGGAGCGGAGAGCCCAGAGCGTGCAGACCAGTCCCGCCACCGTGGCGAGGCTCACCAGCGTCACCAGGAGCCAGCCTGGGGGAATCCCCACGAGGACCGGGCTCGACCGCAGGAACGCGATCAACGAGCCGATCAGGGCAAGGGCCAGCCAGCAGAGGGCCAGTCCACTCCAGAGCCGCACGCGCCGGAAGCGCTGCGCGACCTGTTCCAACGCCTGCCGCAGTTTCGTGCTCATGTCGCAAGGGCCTCCGCGTGAGCCAGGCGAGGCCGCTTGATGTTGAGCCGGCCCGCCAGCCAGGTCTCCACGATCAGGACGCCGATGGCCGCCAGGATCAGCCAGCGCCAGAGCTTCTGGCGGCCTTCGAGCTCGGCGTTGTGCATCTGCCGGAGCCGCTCGCGGTCGACGTGCGCCCGCGACGGCTTCGACAGCCGGCAACCGTACTGTTCCAGTGTCTCGACGGCCAGCGGCGAGGTCTTGCTCTCGGCCGGGTCGAGGTTCACGGCGAACGACCGCGCAGCGGCCGGGGTCTCGATCGTATAGACGCCCGGCTCGTCGGTCGCGTCGAAGGACGTACTGCCGGCCGGCAGCGCGACGCGGTCACCCGACGGCTTGTGCACGACCAGGGCCTTTCCGTCCCCTCCCATGGCCGGCAAGGCGACGCGATCGCCGACCGTATGGCTCTCGGCGTCGAACGCCCGCGGATCGCGGTGGTCCAGGAGCGCCGACATCAAGGGTACGAACTTGGACGACCGCGCGAGCTGGCTGTCGGCCGGATTCCAGCCGCTGGCCAGGACGAACAGGCTCCCCTTGCCGATCGACTTCTCCACGAAGGCCGCATCGCCGTTCTCGAACCGCGCCAGGACGCGGACCTCGCCGAGGGCAGCGGGGTCGAGCCGCCGGTATTTCCAGAAGTGAATCTTGGTGAAGTCACTGTACTGTGCGCCGGCGAACGGGGCGAAGACCGGGTGGTCGAAGGCGATCTCGCCCAGCATGACGTCGCGCGGGATGGCGGCTTCCAAGAGGGCCCGGGGCGCGACGTCCGCCAGGGTGGCAAGCGTCTCGGCCCGCCCCGGCCGGGCCGCCACGTACACCAGGGTTCCTCCTGCCTCGATGTACTTCCGGAGCTGCAACGCCTTTTCCCGACTGGTCTCGGCCGCCACGATCAGCAGCGGCGGCCGATGGTCCGACTCGATGGCCAGCGCCGCGGCCGGCTGCCGGGCGTCGATGCGGACGCTCCGGCGGGCGCTTTCGGGGAAGACGCGCAACAGGTAGTAGAGCAGGCCGTTGGGATCGTCGGGCTTGTCCGGGCCGACGAAGAGGACGGTGGCCTCGTCCTTCTTCTCCTCGACGAGGTAGAGCGTGTTATCGAAGGGCTGGGCATCTCCGGTCAACACGAGGGCGTGCGTCGGTGTCGACGGGGGCGGCCGCGACACGCGGAGGACCCGGCTCTCGCCCGGCGGGACGTAGGCGTCGATCGGTTCGCCGATGGCGGACCCGGTCGCGCCGGTCCATCGCACTGTGAACCGCTCCCGATTCGAGCCCGCGTCGTTGAAGACCCGAACGCGGCGATCGCCGGCAGCACCGGTTGAGCCCGGCTCGCCGGAATGGTCGAGCCGGTGCAACCCCGCGTTGGACCCGGAGCCGGCGGGGACTTTCTTCACGTCGAGCTCCGCGTCCTTGGGCCATTCCAGCTCGCCCAGCGCGTCCAGTCGGCTCCCCTGCTGGAGGTCGCTGATCAGCACGATGCGCCGGGGCATCCGGCCGGTTTTCTCGCGGGTGTCGGCCACATCCTCGATCGCCGCCACGGCATCCACCAGCGCCTGCCCGAGGTTGGTCGCCGCCCAGGTCGGCTCCAGGCGATCGAGTCGCGCCATGGCGACGGTCCGGCGCCGCGCCGGGTCCAGCTTGGCGGATTCCGCGAAGTCGAGCACCGGCCGCGTCGTCGTATCGAAGGCGAAGACGGCCAGCTCCTCAGCGGGCTGGCACTCGGCGATGACCCGACCGGCGATCGCCTTGGCCTGCGTCCAGAGGTCGCCCCGCCGCAGGCTGGCGCTGGTGTCGATCAGCACGGCGACCCGGCGCTGCGGGTCTTCCCCCAGGTTCCCGAGAGCCTCCTGGCGGAGGAACGGCCGGGCGAACGCGACCGCGAGCAGACACAATGCCGAGGCGCGCAGGATGAGGAGCAAGAGGTTGTCCAGCCGGCTGCGCCGGGTCAGCCTCGGTGGTGAGGGGGCCAGGAAGAGCAGGGAGCTGAAGGGGACCTCGCCCCGAGGCGAGCGGCGGATCAGGTGGAAGACGATCGGAGCCGCGACCGCCAGCAAACCCAGAAGATACAGCGGCGAGAGCGCGCTCATCGAGCACCTCCCGGCCGCGACGGGCTCCGGCGACCGGGACGCCGGCCGCGCCGCATCCGAGCCTTGAGCAGGTCGAAGAGGACCAGCTCCAGCGGCCGGTCGGTCGTGATCGCCTGGTATTCGATGCCCAGGTCCACGCACGCGCGCTGGATCTCAGCGGCGTGGGCGGCGAACCGGCGGAGATATTCCGACCTCGCCTCGCTGGGGTCGATGTACAACTCCCGGCCCGATTCCACGTCGAGGAACATCGCGGGCGCCGTGAACGTGAAGTCCACTTCGGCCGGATCGAGGATTCGCAGCACGATCACGTCGTGGCCGCGGGACCGCAGGTATCCCAGCCGGGTGCGCAGCGCACCAGGGGCGGCCAGCAGGTCGGAGATCAGGATGATCAGGCCGCGTTTGCGGACGGTCGCGGCGATCTGCTCCAGCGGCCCGGCCAGGTCCGTGGCCCGGCCGGTCGGCTCGCGTTCCAGGGCCGCCATCAAGCGCCGCAGGTGCCCGGGCCGGTACCGGGCCGGCAGGTACTCGACGATCCGGTCCTCGAACGTGAGCAGCCCCACCGCGTCGCGCTGCGTGGAGAGGAAGTACGCGATCGTGGCCGCCGCGGTCCGCGCGTACTCGCTCTTGCTGTACGGACCCGACTTGTAGCCCATCGACCGGCTGGTATCGAGCACCAGGTGGCAGCGCAGGTTCGTCTCGTCCTCGAACCGCTTCACGTAGTAACGGTCCGAGCGGGCATACAGCCGCCAGTCGAGATAGCGGGGATCGTCGCCCGGAGTGTATTCGCGGTACTCGCTGAACTCGACTGAGAACCCGTGGTACGGGCTGCGATGGATGCCCTTGACGAAGCCCTCGACGGCGACCCGCGCCCGCATTTGCAGGCTCTTGATCCGCATCAAGGTCTGCGGGTCGATCAGGGCCGCGCCGGGGCGTACCGGCTCCTCGCTGGGTCGCGAGGGGAGACGCGAGGTTCTGCGGCGCTGGAGCGCGGTCATGACTTGAGGGGTCCCTTCACGGCTTCCAGCAGGCGATCGATCACCGAGTCGACGGTGATGCCGTCGGCCTCGGCCCGGTAGCCGAGCAGGAGCCGGTGGCGGAAGGTGGGATGGACCAGCGCGAGGAGATCCTCCGGCGCCACGTGGAACCGTCCCCGGAGCAGGGCGCGGGCCTTGGCGCCCAGGACCAGCGATTGCGCGGCCCGCAGGCCGGCGCCCCAGCTCACCCAGTCGTTGACGAACTCGGGCGCCTTCGGCCCCGGCCGCGACGCCGACGCCAGCCGCACCGCGTATCGGATCAGGTCTTCGGCGATAGGCACCCGGCGTACCACTTCGTGGAACTGGACCACGTCCTGGCCGTCGAAGAGGGGCTCGATCGCCTCCGGACGCCGCGACGTCGTCTGGCGGACGACCGCGACCTCGTCGTCCTCGGGCAGATAGTCGATGATCACGTTGAAGAGGAACCGGTCGAGCTGGGCCTCGGGCAGGGGGTAGGTGCCCTCCATCTCGATGGGGTTCTGCGTCGCCAGGACGAAGAACGGCTCTTCCAGCGGGTAGCGGACTCCGGCCGCGGTCACCTGGTGCTCCTGCATCGCTTCCAGAAGTGCGGCTTGTGTCTTGGGCGGCGTCCGGTTGATCTCATCCGCCAGGATGACGTTGGCGAAGATCGGACCCTTGACGAATTGCATCCGCCGCCGGCCCTCCCCGGTCTCCTCGAGGATCTCCGTGCCGGTGATGTCGGCCGGCATCAGGTCGGGCGTGAACTGGATCCGCTGGAACTTCAGCTTGAAGACCTGGGCGATCGTGCGGACCAGCAGCGTCTTCGCCAGGCCCGGCGCGCCGGTGATCAGGCAATGCCCGCCGGCAAACAGGCTGATCAGGAGCTGGTGCGACACCTCCTTCTGGCCGACGATCACCTTGGCCAGCTCGCGCTCGATCCGGCCCCGGCTCTCGTGGATCTTCTCCACGACCTGGCGCTCGCCTTCATAAATATCGAGTTCTTCCGGCATCCGCGGGTCCTCGATCCTTCACGTAGGTCAGGCTTTAGCCTGACAGGGATCCCCCGATCCTGTCAGGCTAAAGCCTGACCTACGTCAATGCGTCATCGCATAGGTCACGATATTGATCCCCATCGGGTACGACTTCTTCTCGGAGAACTCGTGGAAATAGTCCTCGTTCTCACCTTCGCGTTCCCAACCGTCTCCCAGGTCGGTATTGTGACAAATGATCGCCACCATCCGGCCGTTGTCGTCGAAGAAGGCCCGGTAGTGAACGGTCTGGCAGTCGCCGCCGTGATACGGCTCCCAGGTGACGTTCGAGCCGGGTCCCTCCCAGGCGTGGATGCTGGGAACCTGCGGCTTCTCCTTGAGCCGATAGACGCACCGGAAGATCTCGTGATCGATCGGCAGTTCCTCGGGCTCCCGGTCGGGGAACACCTTCTTGATCTCGTGGTAGAAGTTCTCCCACTGGTAGTCCCCCCAGAAGTCGTCGACCATGAGGAAGCCGCCGTTGAAGAGATACTTCCGCAGGGCCGTCGCCTCCTCGTCGGACAGGAAAAGGCCGCCCGGCTCGATCATGTAGAGGAACGGATAGTCGAAGATCTGCTCGTCGGTCAGCCGCAGCGAGATCGGGTCGGGGTTGACCTTCAGCGAGGTGAGTTGCTGGAGGCGGAAGGAGAAGTTCAGATCGCTGTCGGGATAGTCGGTGGCCCAGCCCCAGCCTCCTCCGCGCCAGTAGCCGCCGCGGCGCCCACCCCGGAAATACCCCCCGCCGCCCGAATTGTATTCCACGCGAACAAACGTGAAGACATCGCGCTTGAACCGCGGATCCCGTTCCCAGTTGGGAACGCCCCGGCGCGGGTCCTCCTGTCCCATCATTGGTCCCATTCCACGCATCCTCCGACCTCGGGGGCCGAATTGG
>JAJPJC010000196.1 GCA_021324445.1 Isosphaeraceae bacterium | reverse complement strand
GAAAAGGGGACATTCTTAATTCATTCAGGTACTTGGAGAATCTGGGTAAGCCTGTATTCCCCAATCTACGCAATCCGCTGAGAGAATTAAAATGGCCCCTTTTCGCCGCCCCCGCAGAGTTCGATCGACGTTCATGAGGGACTACTCAACGCCGTATCCCAGGTTGCCCAGTTTACCTCGGGAATGAGGAATGTCCCGTTCCGCCCCCCGTGAATCCGAAACTCAAGCCACCCATTCCCAGCCTTGCAGATCAAAATCCAGGAACGTCGCCATAGGCCACATGTCCAACTCGTCACCCAGTGGTGTATCGAAGAAGAACTCGACCACTCCCCCGGATTCCATCCGCACCTCGCTCAAGGAAAGCTCCTCCCGCGAGAACCGACTTCCCCGCGGCATGTCCGGCGGAGCTTGGATCGCTGCGACGGCCTTCGCGACCAGTGCCTGAAGACGGGCTTCGATCGAACCCCACAACCGGGCTTGCTCCTCGGAAGGTCGTCTGCTCCGGCCAGCGAGAAGGATCTCTTGGCCCTCGGACGTGACCCGCCGGTTGGTCCAAAGGTCGATGGACGGGGAATAGACGTAATCCCCCAGGTCAGGGTGGTGCTCGTAGACAAGTGAGGGGTACCGCGGACTCAGCGGGGGCAAAGGGGTCGTCGAGGCCATGCTCAGACTGCCCTCCTTTCGTACGGCGATGGTGATTCGTGGCTCGGCACGCGCCGGGTAGACGAGCGGCCGGAATTGGTGTCAGTTCGGCCGGAATTGGTGTCAGTTCAGTTTTCCCCCCAGAAAAACTGAACTGACACCAATTTGTCCGACACCACGCCACGACCCCTCGCGGCCAGGGCGCGAGTCCATGAGCGCGCGGGCCGCAATCCGCGGCGCGGTTCCTCCGCGCCGCATGAGGCGCGATCCAAGTAACAGCCGAGTGGCCGGGTCGGTCGCGGTCCGAGGACGGGTTGGATGGGCAGCCGTCGCTGGCGTCGCGGCGTTGTCGCACCAAGCCGCAAAGACAACGATCAATCACGGTCCGCCAACTCTTACCAAGGCGCGCATCCGATTGCAAGGGGCTTGTTTCGAAAATGCACTTTCTTTGCGCAAGCCGGCCGCAAATCCTTGGGAATCGCCGACATCTGGATCGCGCGCCCGGCGCCGCGGGGTCGCCGCGCGGGGATCGCTCGGGGTCCTGGGGAGCCCGGCCGCGAGGCGCATCGCTTGCGGGATAATCAACACACGTGTTAAGGTTTCGAGAGCTGAGCAACCTCGAATCGTCAAGGAGGATGGACATGAAGGGCTCTGGGCTCTCTGTGGCTGCGATCGGGTTCGCCATTCTGGTCATCGCGATGGATTTCGCCGTGATCCGGGCTGCATTCCTCAGCCCTGGGTCGGGAGGATGGGCGGAACCTGGACGCCCCCTGCTGCCAGGCATGCTGGCCGCTCGATTCCTCAGGCCTCGGCCCGACGAATGGGCGGTCTTCGCCTTCTTCTTGCTGCCCATGATCAATGCCCTCTTGATCGGCGTCTACCGCTTGCGGCGGCGCGGCGACCACACCGTCAGGACCCTCGGGTACGTCATCGGCGGCTGCGTGGCGACCTTCGCCGTCTTCGCATCCTGCCTGATCTGGCCCGGGACGGCGATCGGCATACTCACGCGGATGAGCCGACCCATCGCCCTGGCGAGCTTCCATGGTCTGGCACGGCTGTTCGGGAACGCGGCATGGCCGAATCATGCCCTGGAGTGGACTTACGCGGTCATCTTGGCGGTTCTCATCCCGATGGCGTTCGTCTGCATCCTGCCTCTGCTGGTCGCTGTCATCGGCGGGCGGGTGGCCCGCCACTTCGGACCAAGCCGGCCGACCCTGGGAGCGGGCACTTGGGGAAACCACGCGGGGTATTGAGACGGTGCCAGCTTCAGGTTCCCCGTTGGCGGTTTTCGTCCAGGCCTGGTCTCGACGACACGCCCGTCGGCGTGGCCAGCGGTTTGGTCACGTCGATCCCCAGCCAGCAGAGCGCACCCGCCATCCACAGGGCTCCGAACGCGACGAAGACCCATCCGGCGTGGCCCCGAACAAAGAGGTAGCCGGCCAGGGCGGCGCCGGCCCCTCCCGCGATGTTGCTGGTCATGTTCATGGCCCCGCTGATCGTGCCGGCCGAGCCCTCGCCGATGTCGGCGCAGGCCGCCCAGGCCGGTCCCATGCAAAAGTCGTTGCCGAACTGGGTCGCGCAGAGCACCAGCCCGAGCAGCCAGCCGTCCTCGACCCAGGCCATCGCCGCGAAGGCCAGGCCCGCCAGCGCCAGCCCGGCGAGGCCGTTGACACGCCGGCCCCACTTCCGGCTGACCCCGCGTCGGATCAACCAATCCGACACCACTCCCCCCAGCGAACAGGCGACAAACCCCACCGCCAGCGGCAGCCCGAGGAGCCAGGCCACGGTGTCGGGGGGCAGATGGCGATGGTCGCGCAGGTAGACCGGCAGGAGCGTGAAGATGAAGTTGCCGGCCGGGCCGCAGGACCCGTACATCAGGCACAAGAACCACACGTTGCGCGACCCGAGAATCCGCCGCCAGGGTACCGCGGCGGGCCGGTCGGCCGCGGCGGTCTGGCCGGCCCGGATGAGCGTCCGTTCGGCGGCATTCACCCGTCCCTCGTCCTCGGGCCGGTTGCGGAACCAACACCAGAAGGCCGCGCCCCAGAGCAACCCCAGCCCGCTCAGGATCTCCAGCGGGACCCGCCACCCGCCGAAAACCCGCGGCAACCACGCCAGGACGAAGGGGAGGAGTGCGCCCCCGAGCCGGCTGGCGGTCCAGATGGCCCCCTGGGCCGAGGCCCGTTCCGTCAGGGGCATCCAGTCGGCGAGCACGCGAGTGAAGACCGGGAACGCCCCGCTTTGCGACGCGCCGAAGAGCGCGCGGAGGATCAGCAGCAGGACCAGGGGTTCGAGCAGGAAGGCCCGGGGCCGCACGGCTGTCTGCGCGACGCCCGGCAGCAATGCGATGGCCGCGGTCACCAGCGACCAGCCCACGACCAGCAGCGGCAGCACGAGCCGTGCCCCCAGCCGGTCGCCGGCCAGGCCCGCCGGTACCTGGCAGATCCCGTAGGTGACCAGGAAGGCGGTCATCAGGTAGGCGACCCCCTGGTCGGTCAGGTCGAAGTCCCGCTTGATCTCCGGCGCATAGACGGCAAAGCCCAGGCGGTGGGCATAGGTGAGCAGCGCCAGGCTGCAACCGGCGGCAAGGACCCAGTAGCGCACCCGCGTCGCTCGAGCCGTCGGCGGCGCCCCGTCGGGAATGCCGCCGGCGAGCGAAGCGTTGACCATTCTTGCTGACCGAGTAGCCATACGATATCCTACAGTTGCTTGCTGTCGGGTTGCACACGCGAGGGCCCTTGCCCAGGGACCCCCCCCTGAGTCTCAGAGGGAGGGATCTTCTTCCCGGGGTGACCCCCGGCACTGGCGGCGTCCACCCCCCTGACCCCCCCTTGGCAAGGGGGGAAAAAGCGGGGGGTACGCCTGGTTCCGTTCCCCCCCTTTTTCAGGAGGGGTTCCTCCCTTTACCCCCCTTGCCAAGGGGGGGTGGATACGCCCGCCTTGGCTGGACCACCAACCCCGGATGTCGGCCGTGGGGAATCCGCTGGAACTGGCGTTACCGCAGCGTTCTGAGGTCTGGGAGTCACCGGGGGACCTTGGGGCGTGGCGTGGGGCTAGGTGAAACCATGGTGATCGGCTTACACAACCTGGCGGCCAAACATACCAACCTCCTCACGAGCTTCCGGATCGCCCACGAAACGGGCTACGGAGGCATCGAGATCGGCGGCGACAAGCTCCAACGTTACCTGGCTCAAGGTTTTACCATCGAGAGCTTGCGCCCGTTGCTCCAGAGGACGCCCCCGATCGGTCTCTCGTACGTCCAGGACATTGAACGCCAGGAGCCGGACGAATACCAGGCGCTGCTCGCCGAATGCGAGACGATTTGCACACTGGCCGAGCAGCTCGGTTGCCCGATGGTCCAGCTCTTGACCGGCCCCCTGGAGCCGACCGGTCCGTATCGGGGGCTGAGCGGCCGGCCCTGGCCGGAGGCTCGGCGGCTGACCGCGAAGAACCTGTCGGCCCTGGCCGAGATCGGCAAGGCGCATGGCGTTCGCTTCTACCTGGAGGCCCTGACCTTCACGCCCTTGCACACGCTGGAGCAGCAGCTCGAGGTGCTGGGCGAGGCCGGGCGCGACAACGTCGGCCTGGTCGTCGACTTCTACCATCTCTGGGGGAGCGGCACCCGCCCCGAGGCGATCGCCCGCATCCCCAAAGACCGGATCTTCTGCGTCGATTTCTGTGACTCGGCGGACGGCTTCGGCGAGCGCGGCGACCCCGGGCAACGGGGTCGCGATGTCTGGACGGGTGCGGGGCGGATCCCCCTGAAGGAATGGGTGGACGCCGTGAAAGCGACCGGGTTCGACGGGATCTGGAGGTGCGAGCTGCTCAGCCCGAAATACTGGGAGCTCGACCCCTGGCAGACGGCCCGCGACCTGAAGAGTTTCCTGGAATACTTGCTTGTATAGGACCCGACGATGCCAGGACCAGGAATGGAATTGATCGGCGAGGAAGAGATCCAGGAGGTGCTGGAGGTGCTGCGCGGTGGCTACCTCTTTCGCTATGGGATCTCACTGGGCGCGGACGTCGACCCGCGCTTCAAGGGGAAAGTGTACGAGGTGGAGCGCGCGGTGGCGGACTACTGCGGGGTCCGCTACGCGGTCGCGGTCAACTCGGGCACGTCGGCCCTGCTGACGGCGCTCTGTGGCCTGGGCGTCGGCCCGGGCGACGAGGTGATCGTGCCGGGCTACACCTTCATCGCCAGCATCTCCTCCATCATCTACGCCCGCGCCATCCCCGTGCTGGCCGAAGTGGACCGGACGTTCAACCTCGACCCCGCCGACGTGCGCGCCAAGATTACCCCGCGCACCCGGGCGATCCTGGCCGTCCACATGATGGGCAACCCGGCGCGGCTGGCCGAGCTCAAGGCCATTGCCGACGAGCACGGCCTGCTGCTGATCGAGGACGCCGCCCAGGCGTTCGGAGCCAGTTACAAGGGCCGGCCCGTCGGCTCGATCGGTCACGCGGGGGCCTTCAGCTTCAACGTCTACAAGACCATCACCTCGGGTGATGGCGGGATGGTCGTCACCGATGACGAGAACGTGTACCGGCGCTGCTTCGCCTTCCACGACCAGGGGCATTCGCCGCTGCGCACGGGGGTCGAGATCGGCCGGCGCCCCTTCGTCGGGCTGGACTTCCGCTTCACCGAGCTCCAGGCGGCGGTCCTGCTGCCGCAGCTCCGGAAGCTGCCGCGAATCCTCAGCCACCTGCGGGCCAACAAGGCGCGCTTCAAGGAACGGATCGCCGGCCTGCCCGGCCTGGAGTTCCGCGAGCTGCCCGACCCCGACGGGGATCTCGCCACGATGCTCACGGTGATCCTCCCCACGGAAGAGCTGGCGCGGCGGATCGCCGGCGAGCTCGGTACGAAGGTGGTGGCCGACGCCGGCTGGCACGTCTACAGCAACATGGAGCAGATCCTGGAGCAGCGGACCATCACCCCGGAGCAGTGCCCGTTCACCTGTTCTCCGTACACCGGCCGGGGGGGACAGATGCGCTACTGGAAGGGCATGCTGCCGCAGACCGACGCACTCCTGGCACGCTCCATCAACATCGGCATCGGCGTGTCGGACCCGGGGCTGGGCTCGGCCTTCGGGGTGACGATGCGCGACGGCCTGGAGGAGGTCGAGGAGCGCGCGGCCCGGTTCCGCGAGGTCGCCGGCCGGCACTTGACGGGCCGGCATCCCGCCGCGGCCGGCAGGGGAGCCGAGCGATGATCCACAGGTAGGCACACGCCATGGCCAGCGCGAATGGCTGGAAATTCTTCGATTGCAACTGTGCGTTTGGACCATACCGGACGCGGGTGTTTCGCTTCGCGCGCACGGCCGACGAGCTGATTGCTGAGATGGACTTCGGCAATATCGAACGGTCGCTCGTCTACCACACCGCGATGCGTTTCGACCACCCGGCCGTCGGCAACGAGCGCGTGGTGCTCGAGACGTCCGGGCGCCCCCGGCTGCTGCCCACCTGGGCACTCCTCCCCAGCCAGACCGGGGAACAGCCGGCCCTGGACACCCTGCTGGGGGCCATGCGGCGGCAGGGCGTCCGGGCGTTGCGCCTGTTCCCGGACGAGCACCGCTACTTCCTCGACGACCTCACCTGGGGCGACCAGATGGCGGTGTTCATGGAACGGCGGATCCCGCTGTTCATCCGGGCGAGCCTCGATAAGATCGCCGGGCTGCTGCGGTCCTTCCCCGACCTGGTGGTGGTGACCGGCAGCCAGGGCGCCAACCCCCTGGACCGCTACGCCTGGCCACTCATCGAGAAGTATCCGGGCCTGGTCTTCGAGACCTCGGGTTATCTCGTCGACGGTGGGATCGAAGAGTTCTGCAAGCGCTACTCGGCGTCGCGGCTGGTCTTTGGCTCCGGGTTTCCGGACAACGCCAACGGGGCGGCCATGCTGACCCTGGCCCGGGCGGAGATCTCCGACGCGGACCGGCAGGCGATCGCCTGGGACAACCTGAACCGGCTCCTGGAGGAGGCATCCCTGCCATGAACCCGTCGCCGATCGCGCGCGAGTACCTGGAGCATGGTTCCTCGGCGACTTGCCCCATCATCGACATGCACGGGCATCTAGGCCCGTTTTACGGCTGCTATCTGCCGTCTTCCCCCCTGGAGCGGATGCGACACCGGCTGCGGCGGTGTGGAGTCCGGCGGATCATCTGCTCGCACCACTCGGCGCTGGCCTGCGACGCCCAGCGCGGCAACGCGCTGATGCAGGAGGTGGTCCACGACTACCCCGACGAATTCCTGGGCTACTGGGTCGTGAACCCGAACGACCCCGATACCACCGCGCGCGACCTCCGCGGCTTCGAGCAACGGACCGGGTTCGTCGGCTTGAAATTCTGGCCCGACTACCACCTCGTCCCGGTCAACTCGCCCAAGTACGCGCCGGCCCTGGAGTTTGCCGACGCCCTCGGCCTGCTCGTCCTGGTGCATACCTTTGGCGAGAGCCCGTTCGACGCACCGGCGCTGCTCGCCGAGGTGGGCGAGCGCTACCCTCGGGCCCGGTTCTTGATGGGTCACTCGGGCTATGGCGAATGGGAGCTCTCGGTGGCGATCGCCCGCGACCTGCCCAACGTGTACCTGGACCTGACAAGCGTCTTCCAGGCGCTGGACTTCGCGCAGATGCCGGGCGGCAGCCTGATGCCCCGCGCCCCGGCCCTGTCGCCGCACGTGAACGGCCTGGTCGAGTACATGGTGGAGACCGCCGGCTCACACAAGGTGGTCTTCGGCAGCGATCTCCCCTGGTACAGCCAGCATTACCACGCGGGAGCCGTGCTCTTCGCCCACATCACCGACGAGGCCCGGCACGACATCCTGCACCGCAACGCCGAGCGCCTGCTGGGAACGCACCTCCAGGGGCCGGCGGTCTCGCCCGCCGACAGGCAGCCCGCGATCCGGAGGGAGGAGCAGCCTTGACGAGTGAACGACCCAAGGTGGCGCTGGTGGACCTGGATGGGCAGACGGTCCCCGATTGGGTCCGGGAGACCCTGGACCAGGAGGGGATCCAGCTGGTCGACCACGACTGCACGACGCGCGCCGAGCTGGAGGCTCACGCCCAGGACGCGGAGGTGGTCTGGTTGTTCGGGGGGAGTCGCATCCTGCTCGGCGGGAATCTGGACGCCGTGCCGCGCTGCCGGGCCATCCTCCGCACAGGCAGCGGCACGGATAACGTACCCATCGCCGAGGCCACTCAGCGGAGGATCCTGATCGCGAACACGCCCGCCGCCGTCAGCGATGGCGTCTCCGATCACGTGATCGCCTTGCTCCTGGCGGTGTCGCGGCGGGTCGCCGAGCTCGATCGGGCCGTGCGCCGCGGCCAGTGGGGGAAGGTTGCGGGTCAGCCGTGGAATTCCGTCCGGGGCCGGACGTTGGGGCTGGTGGGCTTCGGCCACGTCGCCCGGGAGGTCGTGCGGAAACTCAGCGGGTTCGAAATGGACGTGCTCGCCCACGACCTCTACGTCGATGCCGCAACGATGGCGGCTCATGGCGTGACGGCCGTGGGCCTCGACGAGCTGCTCGCGGCTTCCGATTATGTGTCGCTCCATTGCCCCCTGACGCCCCAGACGCGGCACCTGATCGGCGAGCGGGAGTTGCGGCTGATGAAACCGACCGCCATCCTGCTCAACACGTCGCGCGGGCCGGTGATCGACGAAACCGCCCTCGTGCGGGCACTGGGCGAAGGCTGGATCGCCGCCGCGGGATTGGACGTGCTCGAGGACGAGCCGCCCGCGGGCGAGAATCCGCTTCTCGGGCTGGACAACGTCGTCCTCACGCCGCACGTCGCCGGCTATTCGACAACCGGGATCGAGGCCCGCTGGCGGTTGTCGGTCGAGACGGTGATCGCCCTGGCCCGGCACCAGCCGCCGCGCTCCTGTGTCAACGGGGAGCTGCTCTCCCGCGTGGCCGTTCCCGACTCGTCCGTGGACCAGGCGCCGCCGCCGGCCGCCGAACCCGCGCGGGCGAATCCGCACGCGATGGACAACCAGTGAGAGTAACGCAGGTCAGGCTTTCGCCTGACATGATCCGGACGCGGGCGAATCTGCACTGCACGCGATGGACAACGAGGAAGGCCGGCACGAGGTGACCGCGATGACGATGTCGAACCGGCTGGCCGCCACAACCACCTGCTACGCGCCCTACAGCCTCGAGGAGGCGCTGGCCGGCATCGCGGCGTCGGGCTTTCGGTACGTCGAGCTCGCGGCCATCCCGGGGATCATCGAGCATCTGCCGCTGGCGGCCGACGCCCGGACGATCGGGCGTGCCCAGCGCCTGCTGAACCGCTACGCGCTCACGCCGGTCTCCCTGAGCGCCCACTCGAATTTGACCACGCGGCGTGGGTTGAATCAGGCCAGGCGAGCCCTCGACCTTTGCGAGCGAATGGGCATCCCGATCCTGAACACCGCCGTCGGCGGTCCCGAAGCGGGCGAAGAAGATGAGGAGGCGTTCCACGCGAACATCGGCGGGCTGGCGGACTACGCGGCCGAGCGCGACGTGACGATCACGCTCGAGATCCACGGCGAGCTCACTTCCACGGGCCGCAAGGCGCGCACGCTGGTGGAGACAGTCGGCCGGTCCAACGTGAGGATCAACTACGACACGGCCAATTGCGAGTACTACGGGGCTGTCCGGGCCGAAGCGGACCTTCCTTATGCCTTGCCGCTGGTGGCGCTGTGCCATCTCAAAGACAAGGTCGGCGGCCCGGGGGTCTGGAACTTCCCCGCGCTCGGCAGCGGCCACGTCGATTTCGCGAAGCTCCTGCACATGCTCCGCCGCGGGGGCTATCGGGGGCCATGCTGCGTGGAGGTCGAGTTCCAGGGCCACCCCTGGCCCCCGCCGGCCGTGGTGAACCGAGCCTTGAAGAAGTCGTACAAGTATTTGAGCAGCCTGGGCTTGTCCTGAAAGGGAGTCCGGACATCCCCACGGTTCATCCCTGCACCGCGGCCTCCGAGCTTTGGGGGCGTCTCGGACACCGGTTCAGGCTTCGGACCGGTCGAACTGCCAGGCCCGGGGCAGGAACAGGTCCCGAGACCACTGCCGCAGGCCCAGCCCGTGCGCCCTCAGGGCCTCATGCAGGGCCTTCAGCGCCTTTGAGGACCGATCGAAGCTGGTATAACTCAGCCAGCCGGCGAACCGGTCCTCCTCGATGCGCGACCGCGACGCGATCGCGCGCGTGCTGATGATCAGCGCGTCGAAGACCTCGCTCAAGGTGGCGAGGATGGCCGCACGGCCGCGGATCGGGTCATCGCGGTCCGGCCTGGCCGCGTCGGGCCAGGTGATGTTCAGGCTGCAACTCAGGAAGCGCTGCTCGTCCGGCAGACCCTGGGTCAGCCAGAGATAGCTGGCATCATCCCAGAGATAGCGCACGCAGAGGTGCTCCACGGCGACGATTCTCGAGGGGACAATATGCTTGTCGTGGATGCCTGCGTGGACAGTCTCGGCCTTGGGACCGGGACTGGGGCTGGGACGGGGTGGGGCCGTGCCGGCCCGGGCTGGTGATTCGAAATGGGCGGCGCGGACGACTCGCGCCGAGCACAACAGCTCGTGGGCCTGGGAGAGGATGCGGAAGGCCCAATCCTCGCCGCCGGCGTCGGGATGGTACTTCTTGGCCTTCTGGCGGTAGGCATCGCGGATTTGCTCCAGGGTCGCGTCGGCCGAGACGCCCAGCACCTGGAGCGGATCGATCTCGAAGCTGAACAGGGACACCTCGTCGCCTCCCCGCGGCCAGGGCCGGGGCTGGGGTCCGGCCCGGCTCAATGGCGCGGGGCCTGCCGCCCGTTGGACAATCGGCTCCGCAGGTACGACGCCCGTGCGACGTTCCGCTCCTCGACCCCCAGCTCCGAGCCCCGGAGCTTCTGGAGGAAAGCCGGCTGGGTCTGGATGAACAGCTCGTTGACCGTGGCGATCGAGAGGTCGTCGATCAGGCCCAGGTTGATCCCCATCCGGACGCTGGACAGGAGCAGCATCGTCTCCTCGCTGGAGATGGTCTGGGCGGTCTTGAGCACGCCGTAGGCGCGGCTGACCTGGTCATGCAGGTGCTGGCGGCGCTCGGTCAGGAGGGTCTGCCGGGCCGCCCGCTCGTACTGGAGGACCTGCGGCACGACGTCGGTGAGGATCTTGATCAGCTCGGGCTCGCTCTTGCCCAGGGTCTGCTGATTGGAAATCTGGTAGAAGTCGCCCGAGGCCTGGGACCCCTCCCCGTAGAGGCCCCGCACCGCCAGGTTGATCTTCTGCAAGGCGCGGAAGACCTTATCGATCTGCTTGGTCTGGACCAGTCCGGGCAGGTGGAGCATCACCCCGACGCGGATGCCCGTGCCCACATTGGTGGGGCAGGCCGTCAAGTAGCCGAGCTGGGGACTGAAGGCATAGGCGAGCTGCTCCTCCAGCCGGTCGTCGAGCTGGTTGACGGCGTCCCAGACCTCGCCCAGGCGGAAGCCGGAGAGCATGAACTGGACCCGCAGATGGTCTTCCTCGTTGACCATGATCGCGACGTTTTCCAGGCTGCTGATGGCGACCCCGCGCGGGCCGTCGCTGTTGGCCAGCTCGCGCGAGATGATCTGGCGCTCGACCAGGAAGAGGCGGTCCAGGTTCCCCAGGGCATTGACGTCGAGGTAGCTCAGCTCGAGCTTGGCGTGGGCCATGGCACCCTTGAAATGGGCCTCGATCTCGGTCTTCTCGCTCCGGCTGGCGCGATTGGTGAAGGGGAAGTCGGCGAGGTTGCGTGCCAGGCGGATGCGCGAGCACATGACGATGTCGCTCTCGGGACCGTTGCCCCGCAGCCACTCGCCGGACGATTTGGTGAGGTCGTCGAGAGTCATGCCTGGGAATCCTTGAGGCGGAGCCGATCGCGCAGCCGGGCGGCTTCCTCGTAATCTTCGCGGGCGATCGCCGCGCGCAACTGAGTGCGCAGCCGCAGTTGCTGACCGGCACCCTCATGACGGCGCGCCACCTTGCCCACATGCCGGGTGGCGCCGTGGTAGCGCTGGAGCAAGGGCAGGAGGCCGGCCGAGAAGACCCGGTAATCCTGGGGACAGCCGAGGCGGGCCGCGGCGCGGAATTCCATGAACTTGATCCCGCAGTCGGGGCAGGTCGACTCGGCCAGCTCGCCGACCAGCTCGCCCACGTGGGCCACGATCAGGCTTTGCACCACGGCGTCCAGCGCCAGGTTGGGTGGGGATTCCGGCAAGGACAGACCCGCCTTTCTGGCACAAGCCTGGCACAGATGGAGCTCCCGGCGCTGACCCTGGATCTGTTCCGTCAGATGAACCGAGGCTTCCTTCTGGCACCGTTGACACCTCATGGGCCCGACCACCTTCGAAGCACCGGCCGGCCGGCTGGCTCGGGACTCCTCACGCGGGAAGAACTCGCTCGCTTGGACCTCATCGCCCCTGCTCGTGCTCGATCAACTTGATGGAATCGCGCAACCGCGCCGCCGCTTCGTAATCTTCCGCAGCGACGGCGCGCTTCAGCTCGTTGCGAAGCTGGATCAGGGTCGTCTGCTGCTGGGTGTTCCGGGGCGCCCGCCGCGGGACCTTGCCTGAGTGTCGGGTCTCGCCGTGAATGTTCTCGAGCAGGGGCATCAGCTCATCGCGGAAGACTTCATAATCGTAGGGACAACCCAGGCGCCCCGAGTTGCGGAACTCCAGGAAGGTGATCTGGCAGACAGGACAGGCCTGCTTATCCGCCGGCGAGGGCTCGCGCAGCGAACCCGGCGCGCTGACGATCAGCTTCTTGGCGATCTCGCTCATGGTCGGCGCCTCCAGCGCCTCCTCCGGAGGGGCCAGGTGCTGCCGCGCGTGCTCATCACAGAAGTGGAACTCGCGGTGCTTCCCCTTCTCGACGATGTCGGTGATGTGGAAGGTGGCTGGCTTGGCGCATTTCTGGCATTTCATGGAGCGACTCCGCCGGTCCGGTCCAGTCCGATCCGATCCGATCCTCGGCGTCGGTGACTCACTCGTGCGCCGTCCCCGGCCGTCTGGTCGAGACGGTCGATCGGATTCGCCGCTGAAGGCGTGGCTTCCCGTTGGCAAGGACGCGTGAGCCCATTGGTATTCTAATTTCCCCCACGGGGGTGTCAAGCAACCGTGAAGGCCGGCCGGCGCGGCCGCCGGGTGCGGGACCGGCCCCTTAAGGCAATCGACCCTTCGATTTCCGGCGTGTCCTTGGCGCCGGGGCGATCGGGCTCGGTCTTGTCCGGGCCCCTCCCGACTGGTAATGTACAGGCATTGCCGTCGGGACGTCACGCTTGGGAAATGGGCCGGCGATGAGTCGTTATCGTCCGTCGTACGAGGAATTCACCGGGTACCGGGATTCGGGGGTCTCGTGCGTGCCGGTCTACCGCCAGTTGACCGGGGACGGGCTGACTCCCGTCTCGGCCTTCCGCCGGATCGCACGCGCGGCCCCCTCGTTCCTCTTCGAGAGCGTCATCGGCGGGGAGAAGGTCGGCCGGTTCAGCTTCCTGGGGACCGAGCCGTTCCTGAAGTTCGAGGCCCGGGGCGTGGAGGTCCGCATCACGGAGACCGCCAGCGGAGAGCCGCTCCGCCAGTTCACTTCGCCGGATCCCTTCCTGGATCTCCAGCGCCTGGTGGAACGGTATCGGGCCGCGGCGCTGCCCGGCCTGCCGCGGTTTGCCGGCGGCGCCGTCGGCTATGCCGCCTACGACGCGGTCCGTTATACCGAGAACCTGCCCAACGTGCCCCCCGACGATCGCGGCCTGCCCGATCTGTCGTTCGCCTTCTACGATTGCATGGTCTTGTTCGACCACATCCGCAAGACGATCCTGGTGGTGGCGCAGGCCCATGTCGGGCCTGAGGCCGACCTCAAGGCCGCCTACGAGGCGGCGTGCCGGCGGATTGACGAGCTGGTCGACCGGCTGGCGGCGAGCGTGCCCGAGCTGGGCGTCTGCGATATCGCCACCGACGCCCCGGGGTCGCTGCCGTTCCGCTCCAACTTCACCCGCGCCCGGTACGAGGCCGTCGTCCGGCACTGCCAGGAATACATCAAGGCCGGCGACATCTTCCAGGTCGTGCCCAGCCAGCGCTTCGAGGTGGAGACCCGGGCCAACCCGTTCGACATCTACCGGGTGCTCCGCGTGGTCAACCCCAGTCCGTTCCTCTTTTATCTGCCGTTGGGCGAGTTCGCCCTGATCGGCAGCTCGCCGGAGATCCTGGTGCGCGCCGAGGAAGGCCAGGTGACGATCCGGCCGCTGGCCGGTACCCGGCGGCGGGGCCGCACCGAGGAGGAAGATCGCGCGCTGGCCGAGGAGCTGCTGGCCGACCCCAAGGAACGTGCCGAGCACATCATGCTGGTGGACCTGGGACGCAACGACGTCGGCCGGGTCGCCGAGTACGGCAGCGTTCAGCTTACGGACGTGATGAAAGTCGAGCGCTATTCGCACGTCATGCACCTCACATCGAACGTCACGGGGCGGCTCCGCGCCGGCCAGACGGCGTTTGATGCCCTCCGCGCCGGGCTGCCGGCCGGCACGGTTTCCGGCGCGCCCAAGGTTCGGGCCATGCAGATCATCGACGAGGTCGAGCCGACCAAACGCGGTCCCTACGCCGGGGCCGTCGGTTATATTGACTTCACCGGCAACATGGATACGTGCATCGCGCTGCGCACCCTGGTCATCCAGGGGCAGACGGCGTACATCCAGGCCGGCGGCGGCATCGTCCACGACAGCGTGCCGGCCGACGAGTTCGAGGAGACGCTCAACAAGGCGCGGGGGTTGCTCAAGGCCATCGAGATCGCCGAGTCCCAGCTCAGCCGATCGGCCCCGGTCGCGGAGGCCGCGCCGTGAGCCACGTCTGGGCCCAGCTCGCGGACCACGACCGCGGAGTCCCCGATGGTGCTTCCCCCGCTGCCCGATGACCGTGAGCCAGCTCGCGCCCCGGCCTGGCCCGGTTCGGCTCGCCCGCGGGGATCCGACCCCACCGGCGGCGCGGATTCCTCGCCGCCGTTGGCGGCGATCCTTCGGGCGAGCGGGTCGACCTTCCAGGGCCGGCTCGCGGCCTGCCTTGCCGCCTATTGGGGCGCCGCCGCGGCCAACTGGTTGCTCGTCACGACCTGCCGGGCGATCCTCTCGGGCCTCAACGAGCTGGTGGGCGAACCGGCGTTCAGCGAGTTCGCGCGGTTCCTGCTCTTCCTGGCCGACATCCTCGTACCGATCTGGTTGCAGATCGGCTTGAATCTCGTCCTGCTCAAGATCGCGCGATCGGAGCCCACGGCCTTCGACGACCTGTTTCGCGGCGGCGGCTATCTCTTGACCACGCTCCTGGCGACGTTCCTGTTCCTGTCGATCGCGGCCGCGCCGGTCCTGATCGCCCATTTCCTGGTCGAGAGGATCCTGGATCGATCGCCGCTCCTCACACTCTTGCTGAGCGGGTTTACCTGGCTCTCGGCCGCCGGCGCGCCGCCGTCGATCCTCGAGGGGGTCGAGAGCCTGATCGCCTGGGAGCTTGATCGCGAGGCGATCCGCGGGATCCTGACGGGTCTGGCCGGTGCCGTGCTTCTCGCGCCGGTGGTGCTGGCGGTCCTGGCTCGGCTGGGACAGTTCTCCTACCTCATCATCGACCAGGGCACCGGCGTCGTGGACGCACTCCGAGGCTCCTGGCGGCTGACCCG
The DNA here is from genome assembly GCA_021324445.1 of Isosphaeraceae bacterium. GTDB lineage: Bacteria > Planctomycetota > Planctomycetia > Isosphaerales > Isosphaeraceae > JAJPJC01. Next base: position 25,765 of record JAJPJC010000196.1, on the reverse strand, counting down.
GGGCCGCTTCGCCACGGTGATCGCGGTCTATTTCGCCTATCTCACGATCAACTGCGCGGGCCTGCTGGCACTCTGCGTGGGGTGGATCTTCACCCTGCCGATGACCAGCCTGCTGCTGGTGATGACCTATCTGGCGTTGAGTGAGCGCGCGCCCGTCTGGGCCCCCTCGCATCCCGAGACCGGAGAGGAGGAGGCCGCCGCTTGACGGGCATCGACGATCCGCATCGTCTTCCTGGAGGTCAATAACCGACTTTCTTGTCGACCACGTTCAAGAGCATCTCGCCGGCGGCGAAGCGGCGGAGGTTCTCGCGGAAGAGCTCGTGCCGCCGCCGCTCGCCGCCCGGCGACTGGCCGGCGCTGTGGGGCGTGATGATCGCGTGCCGCGACCAGAGCGGGTGGTCCTTGGGGAGCGGCTCGGGGTCGGTCACATCGAGCCCGGCGGCGGCGACCTGCCCGCTGTCGAGCGCGGCGACCAGGGCCTCGGTGTCGACCACCTTGCCGCGCGAGACGTTGATCAGCACGACGCCACGCTTCATCAGGGCGAATTCCCGCGCGCCGATCATTCGCAGCGATTGCTTGGTCAAGGGTACGGCGCTGGCGACGACGTCGGCGCGGGGGAGCAGTTGGTGGAAGGCGTCGGGCCGATGCAGCTCCTCGACGTAGAGCGGCCGCTCGAGCACCTTGGGATCGGTGGCGAGCACCCGCATGCCGAAGGCCTGGGCCCGGCGGGCGATCTCGGTGCCGATTCCACCGAGCCCGATGACCAGCAGCGTCTTGCCCATCAGCTCGTCCAGAACCACGCCCGGCTGGCGCGAGCGCCACTGGTGGCTGGACTGGGTCAGGATGAAATGGGCGAGACCGCGGGTGAACGCCAGCAGGTAGCCGAGGGCCTGGTCGGCGATCTCCGGCGCGTAGGCGCGCTGCATGTTGGTCAGGACGATGTCGCCCTGGACCAGCTCGGGGATCTCCATCAGATGCTCGACCCCGGCGCTGGTCTGCTGGACCCACTTGAGCGACGTGCCGGCCCGGATCAGCTCCCGGGTGATAAACCCGTAGCTGGCGGCGGCCCCGGGGGCTTGCTCGATCGCCTCGGCCTGGCTGCGGCACTCGACCAGGTCGAGCCCCGCGGCGACGTCCTTCAAGTCGGCGAGTGCCGCCGGCTCCAGGACCGGAACGATCACCTTGAGGCGGCCCGACGGGCGGGCGGGGGCGGCGGTTGCCGTGGCCGAGGCCAGGACGGCCGCGGCCGTCGAGGCGCCCAGAAAATGACGGCGATTCATCGGGGGTCTCCTCGTAGTCGAGTGGACGTTCGGACCGCGCCCATGGTACGGGATGCCGGTCGCCGCGGCGAGACCCCGGAGCTCCACGACGGCGAACTTCCGGCCAGGCGTTGGCCTTGACGATCTGCACCGAAATCCGTAGGACTTTGGGATGAGGATCCTGAGGGAACGTCGCGCGTCCGCTTGGGCATGCCCCATTCTGGGAGATCCCTCGTAGTAGGGGATGGTGTTCCGCGGCGTAACCCGCGTCGGACCGGGGACACCGACTCCCGGGGAGCCCCGGGGGTTTCCTTTCCGGGAACCGCGTCAAGGAGATGAGTCATGAAGGCGATCGGTCGATCGATGATGCTGGCCGGCGTGATCGGGATCGGGATTCTCGGCTGGGGCGCGACGTCGGCCCAGGCCCAGGCGTTCGGGTTCAACTACAGCAGCCCGGGCTTCTCGTTCGGTTTGGGCACCGGCGGCTATGGCGTCTACGGCGGGGGCTACTACGCGGGCTACCCGTACGTCGTGCCGGCTCCCGTGGTGGTGCCCCAGCCGGTGGTGATCCCGGGCCCGGTGGTGGTGCCCCGGCCCTTGATCGGGCCACGACCCTATTATGGGTATCGGGGTGGGTGGAATCGTCCCTATCCGTATCGCTATCGGCGGTATTGAGTTGGCGCTGCCGGGCGAGGATCGGAGCGGGCTGACCCCCAGGCCGGCTCCCGCGGGCCAGCCCACTCCAACCGGCAAGGGCGATGTCTTCCACATGATCCCCATGACCGGTATGATCGGCCCAAACCCCGCGGTTGCGCCGGGCCGAGCGGGGCGGGAGGACCGGAAGCCGGGCCGCGCGGGAGTTGATTCCGCGCAGGAGCGCTCTTCCGGTCCGGGGCGACGGCGGCAATAATGGAACAGGAGATCGGTTACGGGACGGTCCGGGAGCGTTGTCGCTGGCCCGGGACGGTGACGACTGCGACAGTCGACAGACCATGAAACCAACGACGATCCATACACCTGGGACAAGGGATGTCCAGGATCGGGGCGGCGAATGGCTCCTCCGGCGTGTCCGCGGGGTGGGTCGGGCGGGCCTGGCCCTGATCGGGCTGCCGTGCCTGGCCGGCGCCGGTGGTCTGCTCGATGCGGCCCGCGGCGCGGGAATCTGGGGCCCCGAGCCGTCCCCCTTGGGTCGGACCGGCGAGCCGCCGATGACTCAGGACGTGGCGATCGGCGCGGCGGTCCTGCTGGCGATGGCGGCCCTGGGGATCCTGGCGTATGGCCTGCGGTTGGCGAGCCGGCGGGCGCGGGAGCGCGAGCTGGTCCGGCTGGTCGAGCGGCGCACGGCCGAGGCCCGGGCGGCCCAGGAAGCCGCCGAGCAGGCCAACCGGGCCAAGGACCGCTTCCTCGCCGTCCTCAGCCACGAGCTGCGCACCCCCTTGACGCCGGTGCTGCTCTCCGTCGGCCACCTCCTGGAGGAGGGGGTTGCCCCGGAGGCCCGCGAGCACCTCGAGCGGATCCGCCGCAACCTCGAGCTCCAGGCCCGACTGGTCGACGACCTGCTGGACCTCTCGCGCATCGAGCGCGGGCACCTGAGTCTCGACCTGGAGGTGGTCGATATCCACGCGGTCATCGGCCGCGCCCTGGACGTTTGCTTCGCAGAGGTCTTCATGGCCGACCTGACCGTCGTCGAGTGCCTGGCTGCCGAGGCGCACCATGCCGTCGCCGACTCCGCGCGGCTCACGCAAGTTTTCTGGAACTTGATCCGCAACGCCGCCCAGTTCGCCCGGCCCGGAACCGTGCTGACCATCCGCTCATTGAATGAGGAATCGCCGCCGGCCGGGTCCGAGTCCGGATCAGCAGCCCCGCGAACCACCCAGGCTCCCAGCCGGCTCCTGGTCGTCGAGTTTCAGGACAACGGCATTGGGATCCAGCCCGAGCTGCTGGACCGGATCTTCGCGCCGTTCGAGCAGGGGGATGAGTCGTCGCGCCGCCGGGGTGACGGCCTGGGTCTGGGCCTGGCCATCAGCCGGGCGGTGGCTGAGGCGCACGGGGGCCGGCTGACGGCGTCCAGCCCCGGCAAGGGGCAAGGGGCAACCTTTCGGCTGGAACTGGCCGTGGCCGATGCGCCCGCGCCGGTGCCGGCGCCGCGGTCCAGCCGGAGCGATCCGCCGGGAGCGGTCCCCTCCCGCCGCCCCAGCGGGTTGAGGATCCTGCTGGTCGAGGACAATGCCGACACGCTCTTCTACCTCGACTTGATCCTGCGCGGGCACGGCCACGAGGTGATCGCCGCGGACTCGCTGGCGACCGCCCGCCGGGCCATCGCTTCCGCGGAGTTCGACCTGCTGATCAGCGACATCGAGCTGGCCGACGGCTCCGGGCTGGAGCTCTTGCGCGAGCTGCGGGAGTGCACCATCCCCGCGATCGCGCTGAGCGGCTACGGCGCGGAGGACGACGTCCGCGAGAGCCGGTCCGCCGGCTTCGCCATCCACCTGGTCAAGCCGGTCCTCGCCGAGACCCTCCACGAGGCGATCGTCCGGGCCGTCGGCCGGGCCCGGCCGACCCAGGCCGCCGGCGAGCCGGGCCCGGCCGCGCGCCGGCTCGCGAGCCCGCATTCCATCATCGCCCAGCCGCTCGGCGGACCTTCCGGGGCGTGATCGACCGGTGATCCCAATGGAGGCCGCCGCCGCGCGGGAGGGGATTCGAGAGTTCTCGGTGATCACCACCCCGACGCGTAGCACGGGCCTGTGACCACGTTCGTGAGAACGTGGTTGGGACGGGGAACCCCCAACCTCGCACGTCCGTGCGATCACGGCGCCTTCGGATCGGGCTGACGCCCGAGGTTGGAGGACGGTCGGCCCGTCCCAACCACGGTCTGACGACCGGGGTCACACGGTGGTCAGCGCCGAGAAGCCTCGGGGATTCTTCGCGGCGGGGGCCTCGTTTCTTGGCTCTTCCGGCTTGGCGGTGGAAACCCGGAAGAGTCGCTCCACCATGCGCTGCCGGCTCGCACCTTGACAACCGGGCGGGGACTTTGCTCCAATCGTGGTTACGAACGAATTCGTAAGGCCGTTCCGAGGAGGGTGTGGTGATGGGGCGACCCGCGACGGGACGGCCATCGGACATGGAGCTGGCGATCCTCAAGGTGCTCTGGGACCGGGGGCCGAGCACGGTGCGCCAGGTCCTGGAGGTGCTCCAGACACGGCGTCCGGTCGGCTACACCACCGTGTTGAAGATGTTGCAGATCATGCGCGACAAGGGTCTGGTGCGCTGTGACACGCGCACGGAGCCGCATCTTTATCGCCATCGCCACCAGCCGCGCACCATCCTGAGGCAACTGGCCGGCGACCTGCTCGAACGGGCGTTCGACGGCTCGACCCGGGGCCTGCTCCTCCACGCGCTGGAGCACAAGAAAGCCTCTCCGGAAGAACTCGACGAGCTGCGCCGATTGATCGACGAGATGGAAGGGAGGTCGCGATGACGATGACGATGCTGGCCCGGTTGCTGGAGAGCCCCACGGCCCAACGATTGGCCCGAGCCCATCTGCATTTCCTCTGGCAGGGGCTGGTGGCCGGCATCATCGCCTGGCTTGTGCTGACGGCCCTGCGGCGCGCCTCGTCCGGCGCGCGATACCGGGTGCTGGTGATCGTGCTGGGCGTGCTGGCGGCCTGCCCCCTGGCAACCTGCGCACTCATTCCGGCCGGGCCCGATCGCCGTGGGAATTCGAGCGGGTCCGAGTTCGCTGCCGATCGACGGGCGAGCGAACCCGGATTTGTGATCCGGATCGAGCCGGCATCGGGAGAGGCGCCCGCGGCATCCGGCGAGCCGCAGCCGAGCCATTTCGCCAATCAGCCCCAGCCCGCGCGCGTCTCCCCGGCTGACGTGCTGCCGGCGCGGGACCGCGTCTCGCCGTGGCCGCTCCGCGTGCGTGACGTCTGGGCGGATGTTCCCATCTGGTTGGAAAGGCACCTGGCCTGGGTGGCCGGCGGCTGGCTGCTGGGAGTCTGCCTGCTCTCGATGCGACTGCTGCTGGGCTGGGTCGCGATCGTACGGTTGAAGCGCGTCGGGGTCCGTCCCCTCGACGGCGATCTGAGGACTCGGCTGGATGGCCTGGCTCGGCGGCTGCGGATCGCCCGGCCGGTGCGGCTGCTGGAGTCGGTGCTGGCCGAGGTCCCGAGCGTCATCGGCTGGCTCAAGCCGGTCGTCCTGCTGCCAGTGCGGGCGTGCACGGGCCTCTCCTCGGAGCAGATCGAAGCGATCCTGGCGCACGAACTGGCCCACATCCAGCGGTGCGATTACCTGATCAACGGCCTCCAGGTGGTGATCGAGACCTTGCTCTTCTATCACCCGGTGGTCTGGTGGGTCTCTCGGGCAATCCGCCGGGAGCGCGAGCAGTGTTGCGACGATGTGGCCGTTTCGCTGTGCGGCGACCGGTTCGTCTACGCGAGGGCCCTGACGGCGATGGAGGCCCTGCGAGGCCGCGCGCCGGGGCTGGCGATGGCCGCCGGCTCGCGCGGGAGTCTCCTGCGCCGGCGGATCCTCCGGCTGCTCGGCGTCCCTCACGAGCCGGCGCCGACCGCCGCACGTTGGCTCGCCGCCGCCGTCGCGATGGGCGCGGCGCTGACGATGGGGGTCGGGCTGCCCTGGGCGGCGACCGCCGCGGGCGCCCCCCCTGCCCCGCCGCTGACCGCCCTCAGCCGCGACCAGATCCCGGCCTACGAGCTGAAGGTCGCCGGCGCGGCCGATCCCGGTGCCGCCTCACCCAGCCTGGTGGCGATCCTGGGCAATAGCCGCTTGAAGATGATGGGATACGTCGGCAGCTTGGTCTTCACGGCCGACGGTCGGAGCCTGCTCAGCGCCGGCAATCAGGAGATCGCATGCTGGGACCCGGTCACCGGCGAGCAGCAGCGCGTCCTGAGTGGGCATACCAACAGGGTCGATACCCTGGCCATCAGCCGGGACGGCCGGACCCTGGTCACGGGCAGCTTCGACCGCTCGGTGAAGGTCTGGGATCTTGCCTCCGGCCAGGCGCGGCTCACGCTTCGAGGGCATCAGAATGTGGTCCTGGCCGTGGCGATCAGCCCCGAGGGCACGCTCATCGCCTCAGCGGACCAGGAGGTTCGGACCTGGGACATCTCCGCCGGCCGCCAGCGCGTGCACATGAGACGGCTCGGCGAGCATGGTCGGTTCGTCCACGGGCTGGCCTTCAGCCCCGACGGCCGGACCCTCGTCTCCGGCGGCGACGACGGGAAGCTCAAGGTCTGGGACATCGCCGCCGGCCGGCTCGTCCAGAGTCTGGAGCCGCTCCGTGAGGGGTGGAGAGCAGTCGCCTTCAGCCCGGATGGAGCGACACTCGCCGCGGCGGGCCAGGAGCACGGGTTGGTCCTCTGGGATACGAGGACCTGGACGATCCGGCACAAGGTCCCCGGGCAAGATAGCATTGGCGCCGAGGCGTTGGCCTTCGCGCCCGACGGCCGGCACCTGGCCGTGTCACTGGGCTTCGCGGCCCGGATGATCGACGTGGCCACGGGCAAGGAGGTGTGGTCCTCGCCCAAGCAACCCGTGGGGATGAACGCCATCGCGGTGAGCCCCGACGGCGCCACGATCGCGACGTCCGGCCTCATGATCAAGCTCTGGGATGTCACCGCTGGAAAGGAGAAGACACCCAGGCTGGCGGGACACGCCGCCGGTATCGAGTCGGTCGCATTCAGTCCCGACGGGACGACCCTGGCCACGGGCAGCTCCGACCGGACGGTCAAGCTCTGGGATCTCGCCACCCGTCGCGAGCGAATGACCTTGGATGGCCAGACGAACTACGTCCAGTCGGTCGCGTTCAGCCCCGACGGCAAGTCGCTGGCTTCGATCGGGTTCGGATCCGAACTGGTTCTCTGGGAACTGCCTTCAGGCAAGCGTCTCCGCACGTGGAAAGGCGAGGGCAATCTGGGAAAGCGGGTCGGCTTCAGCCCGGACGGCCGCTGGATCGCTGCCGAGTCGCTCTCCCGGGTCGAGGGACGCGGCCTCACGATTTGGGAGCAAGCCACGGGCAAGCTGAAGGGCAAGATCGAATCGGGTGATGGGTCGTACCTGTTCACACCCGACAGCAAGACGGTGATCTTTGCGGGCGAGTGGGGCTGGTCGCCGCGGAAGCGCCGGCTGCTGGCCTGGGATATCGAACACGAAAAGGTGGAGTGGACGATCGAAGACGGGCTCTTGCCTTCTCAACTGCATGTGTCCGCTCTCAGCCCCGATGGCCGGGTCATCGCGCTGGCGGGCTCGGACTATCAGGACCACGAGAAAGGGAAGCCCATCGTCGTCCTCTGGGGCCTGGCCGAAAAGCGACCGCTCTACCGCCTCGACCAGTGGGCCGATCACCTGGCGTTTTGCCCCGACGGCCGCACTCTGCTGGGCGTCGGCCGCGACGGACTCGCCCGGGTCTGGGACCCGCGCAACGGCACGCTGCGGGAGACGATCCGGGTCTGCGAGGCGGGCCAGTTCGCGATCCGGGATCTCGCGGTCGCGTCCGACAGCCGGCACTTCGCGGCGGCGCTGGGCAACGGCACCGCGCGGATCTTCCGGCTCGAGCCCGCACCCGAAACGGTCGAGCCCCGCGAGCCGCTGCCGGACATCGCGGCCCGGCCCGAGCCGCCGATCGACCTCTGGAAGCAATTGATCGGCCGGCCCGCGCCCGAGTTCCGCGCGATCCAGGCCTGGGCCGGCGGACCTCCGGTCAAGCTCGCCGATCTCCGTGGGAAATTCGTCTTGCTCCATTTCTGGAGCTCACCGAGCGCGCTTCAGATGGTCGAGTTCATGGCGCTGCACGAGAAGTTCGCCGATCAGGGATTGGTCATCATCGCCCTCCAGCGCGACTGGGGCATCCGCTCGGTCGAGGAGTGGCAGGCCCGCGCCTCTCGCAGCGAGGCATGGGGTGGTCGCGCCCTGCCCTTCCGGATCGCCCTCGATGGCGGCGGGCCGACCCCGATCGAGGGGACCGATGCCCAGGGCCCCGGCGCGACCCACGCCGCCTTCGCCGTCCAGGTGAGTCGCCACGGCTGGGCGCTTCAGCCCGTCAACCTGCTCATCGGCCCCGCGGGTAAGGTCCTCACGGGTTGGGATTCTCCTTATACCCTCCAGCGTGAGCTGGAGGCGTGGATGGGCGTCAAGGCAAAGATCCCCGCCTGGCGCCTCCGCTTCGATCAGCGGTACGCACTCGCCGACGGCCAGATCCTCAAACACGTCGGGCCACCGTATCCTCCCGAGCGGTCCGACTATCTGCTCTCCAGTTCGCGCCGCGGGCGGGCGGATCCCCAATGGAGCGAGGTCTTCCGCTGGGACGGGCGACTGCGGCCCTGGGGCAGCATGGGGACCAATCGCTTGCAGGATGTCCTGGGCTTCGTCCTGAAGCTGCGGCGCGGCGAGTTCGACGGGCCCGCGGAGCTGCTGAATCGGCCCGTCCCGGGCGACTGGATCGTCCGCCAGGGTGCCTCGAAGGACGATCTGTTGAAGGCGCTGGAGACGATCCTCGCCGACGAGCTGAAGCAACCCATCCACTTCACGCCGCGCGAGGTCGAGCACGAGGTCATCGTCGCAGCGGGGCGGTATCAATTTCACCCGCTGGGCGACCTCCCGAAGGAGCGCGCTGTCCACCTCGGCACGGAGTCGCTCCCCTCCGAGGATGGAGGCGGTGGCGGCTCGGGCTCGCTCCGGGAGATGCTGGACTGGCTGGGCGATCGCGTCAGCCGCCTGGTCATCGACGAGACTGACTCATCCAAGGAGACGGTCCAGTGGCGCGACCATCTCGCCAGAGCGATGAACGAGATGGCCTCGGGCACCGAGTCGGGGCGCGCGTTGCTCCAACGCCTGCTGGAAAACGTGTCGAAGCAAACGTCCTTGACGTTCCACCAGGAGCGGCGGAAGGTCCGGGTGTGGTCGGTTTCCGGACCTTGAAGGAATTTCCCGTAGGTCAGGCTTTAGCCTGACAGGACGTGGGTCAGCTCTTGACCTGAGCTGGTTCCGTGTCAGGCGAAATGTCAGCGGCCCGTGAGAATCGAATCGCCCGATCCCGCTCGAGCGCTCCTCGAACTGGCGAAGCGGGCAAGCGACCGTTTCGACCTCGATTGCCAGGATGCCACCAAGAGGGCTGCCGCGATGGCTCACATAAGCCGGGACGCTGCGGAGGTCCTGAGCCTTGGATGAGGCTCGGTCCCCGCCCAGCGCTTCTCGGTCGGACGCCGCAGGGCCACCTCACGACCCGGGCGGCCCGCGGTTCCACACCCTGGTCAGCACTCCGCTCCTGGCCGCTCTCGACGGCGAGTCCCGGAGCGAGATCATCGTCAGCGTGGGCGATGGGACCGTCTCCGTGCTGGGGTGTCGCCGGTGACCGAGAAACCCCGTGCACCGGATTCGTCTCGCATCCAGGAATGGCTCCGTGATTCGATCGCTCGACCCGACTCGCGGTCAGCTCATGGTCGCCTTGATCCGCGGCTATCAACGCTACCTGTCGCCTTACAAGGGCTACGCCTGTGCTAACCGCGTCAAGTTCGGTGGCGCGTCTTGCTCGGAGTACGGCCGGGAGGGCTTTGCCTCCGAGGGGTGGCAAGCGGGCCTGGCGAAGCTCAGGGCCCGCTTCCGGGACTGCCACGCTGCGAGTCGATCCCTGGGGAAGGGGCGCCTCGACCCTCGGGTTCATGACGATTCCCTGAACGCACGACCCGGCGCGTCCGGAAAGCTCTCACCGGAAGGCGAGCCCAGGGCGGGTCCAGAGGGATGCCTCCGAGATCTGGCCGTTGGGTGCTGCTGCGAGGGTGCCGCGAACCTTGGCTTTGATCTCTGCATCAGTTCGATTTGCGGATGAGGCGCGTTCCCTCCACTCAGCGCGATCGCGTCGAGCCGGGGTAGCGCCGCTCCAGGTCGGACAGGAAGCGGTCGAGGTGTTTCATCCCCTTGCGGTGCGACTCCGGGAACCGCTGCCGGAGCCAACTGTCGACCCGGCCGAAACCTTCCGGCCAGAGGATCAGACCACCGGCCAGCAGCGCCGGGGCTCCCGGACCCGGTAACACGACGCCGAGGACGCCCGCGGTGACCAGCATCACGCCCAGCTCCTTGGGCGGTGGCTGCCCGGTTTGAGCCGTGCCCTGCTCTGTTTCGTCAGGGATCTCCATCCGGATCGGGTCCGGATCCGGTTCCGCGCTGGCACTCGCATTCATCGTGGGGATCCTCATCATGCTTCAGGAGTCCTCCGGCACCGAGGGACGGAATGGGAGCCGGACCGACTCACGTCTCGCGGACGGAACCGGGGTAGCGCCGCTCCAGGTCCGCCAGGAACTGTTCCATCTGGTTCACACCCAGCTCGAACATCCGCGGGGCCACCCTCTGGAACCAGGCCTCGACCCGGCGGAATCCCGCCGGCCAGAGGGCCACGCCCCCCGCGACGAGAAACGGCGAGCCTACCGGTCCGGGTAAGAGGAGCCCGGCCGTCCCGACGATGATCAGCAAGACGCCGATCTCCGGCGGCAATTGCTTCAGGCGCACCGCGGCCTCCGCCCCTCGCTCCGGACCAACCGCCTCCTCGATGGCCCGTGCAGGGGCCTTGCCGATCGAAGGGGGATAACGCCTGTGGAGATCACTCCGGAAGCGATCGAGCGGCCGGGCGATGACCGGACATGACACGGGGTTTCCCACAAGCTCTCCTCCCTTTCTGGGTCGACCCTGACGATCGGTGCGAATCCGGCGTAACAGGACACCCACGGCTCCGGCTATCGTCGTCCCGGTTCCAGATTATTGTTGTTCAAGGCTCGACGCGGCAAGCCGGAGTAAATGGCCCAGGTGCCCAGGTTGGTGAGGATCACGGCGGAAAGGCTGGTGAATCCCAGGAAGAAGGCTCCGGCGATGCAGGCCAGGTTTGGGAGCAGGATCGAGCCGTGGACCGCGCGGACGCGGTCCAGATGGGAGCGCGACCGTTCGCGCAGGGGGCCGATCCAGGCAAGATCGGGCCGGAGGACGAGGATCTGCGCCGGATCCTGGGCTGGGTCGAGCCCATCGGACCAGGAGATCGCGACGTGGGCCGCGCCGGCGGCGCGGGGCTCGCGGCGGGCGTCGCCGACATAAACGGCCTTCAGGCCGCGATCGCGGCACGCGCGCAGCAGGTCGGCCTTGGCCTGGGACGAGAGGCCGGCCCGGTGGAAATCCAGGCCCAGCACCTGGGCCAGCGGAGCGGCCGTTGCCTCCGGCTGGTCCGAGAGGAGGCCGATCGTCCGGCCGCCCGCTCGCCGCAGCGCGGCGATGGCCTCGGCCGCCCGCGGTCGGGCGGCGGCCCGGAAGGTGATGCGGCCGAGGACCCGGCCGTCGGCCGAGATCTCCAGGGGCGGTGGGCTCATCGGGGACGCGCTGAGCTCCGGTGCGTCCCGGATCGAGAACCAACCCGCTTGATGGATCAGGGTGATTCCGGGTCCGCGGTAGCTCGGCTCGACCTCGAGCACGGAAAGCCCGCAGGATGCGCAGGCCGTGCCGAGGGCGGTCGCCCGATCATCGGCCAGGTCGCGGAAGGCGGTGGCGGCCACGCGCAGGAGGATCTCCCAGCCGGTGTCGTGACCGCGGATGCTCTCGATCTCCAGGCCAGTTCGCTCCAGGTTGGGGTGATGATCGAGCAACCAGAGATCGGCCGCCGCGATCGCCGCGAATGCCGACGGATCGCGCACGATCACGCCGTCCCGGGCGGAGGCGGCGATGTCCTGGAGTGTCTCCAGCGCGACGCCCACCCCGGGACCAGTCGCGTAGTCGAGCCGGAGGATGGCCAGGGCGGTCGCGATGTCGCCGACGATCAGGCCGAGCCCGGCGGTGGCCAGCGTCGGGGCCACGGCCCGCTGTGCAAAAACCTCCCCATGGGCCGTCACGGCATGCTCGCACGGCGATGGGACGACCCCGGCGGCCAGTGCACAGGCGAGCCGGGCGGCGCGGGTCTCGGTCACCGGACCCGAGACCTCGAGCTCGAGCAGGCCCTCGACCAGGAACGAGCCGGCGAAGACCGGGTCGCCCGGCTCCTTGCGCGTCAGGCCGGCGATCCCGCGGAGGAACCGCTCGTCGACCACGACGGGACCTCCGATGAGGCGGCCGTCGGCCGGCACCATCTCACCTTCAACTATCACGATCCGGTCGCCGGACTGGAGCCGATCGGTCGGCACCTCGATCTCCGCGCCGCCTGCGCGGAGGCGTGCGAACGGGCGTCGCTGCGTCAGCGACGGGAGCAGGTGACGGCGCATCCGCGCTTGCGTCCGGCGATGGCGGTGGCGCCAGAACTTCAACATCCAGCCCATGAGGGCGGCAACCAGGAACTGCCCCGTACCCAGCGTCGCCGCGATGATCGTCGTGGAGAGGACCGGCAGGCCGAGCTGCTTCCGCTGGAGCTGTTGGCCCGCCTCCCGGATGACCTTGAGGTTCGACGCGACCAGCAGGACGGCACTGGCCGGCAGCAGGGCCGGGACGGCAAACTCCCCCACCGCGGCCAGGCCGACCGAGCCGTTGGCCAACCCGAAGCGCACCGGCGGCGGATCCGCTACGATCGCCGGCGAGAGCTCCGGCCCGAGCACCAGTCGATCCAGGAGCTGGACCAAGTGCCGCTTGCTGATGGCGGCCGGGTCGAACTGCACCAGCAGACTCGCCGTCAGCGGCCGGGCCTGTGCCTCGATCACGCCGTGGACGCACGCCAGCTCCCGCTCGAGGCGGTGCGCCAGCTCGCGATCGCCCGCCAGGGCCGCATGCCGTAACCGGATCCGGCCAGGCCGCTCGCTGGCGACGTCCCAGGTCGAGAGCTCCCCCCCGTGCCGGAAGAGCTGCACGCGACCGCGGACGCCGGCCGGCAGGCTCATCGACTCCAGCGGCGGACCCATCCCCGGGACCACCTCGCCCCGGGCGACCGCCGCCAGCCGCGCCAGCACCTCGGCGGCGCTTGGCCCCTCGCGGGCGTATCGGACCAGGGCCAGGGACTCGGCCCAGTCGATCTCCACCGCGTCGACCTCCGCCAGCCGGAAGACCTGATGGACGAAGGCCCGGCACACGGCCGGGTTGCCGGCATCGATCAGGCGGGAGTCGCGGAGCCGGATGACCCCGTCCGTCCAGGAGATGACCGGCTGGTTGACCCGGTTGACGTACACAACGCCCCAGGACTGGGCGGAGGAGCGCCAGCCGACGGACGGCCAGCCGGGCGGCAGGCTCTGCCAGCGCCGGTGCCGGCTCTCACAGATCGAGCTCATCGGCGATCTCCTCGATGAGACGAATCGCGCGCTGACGGTTGCCCTCCGTGGCGAGCATCCGGGCCGCCAGCGAGAGCTTGGCGTGGACGGTCATCCTCCCCGGGTCGAAGGCCACGTGGAGGGGCAGCAGCTTCGACTTGACCATCAGCACCGGCTCGACGGGGTGCCACTCGAACTCGGCCGCCAAGGGGAGCTGTTCCCGACGACCGCTGACCGCATCCAGGATCAGGCGCCTCAGCTCGTCGTCCAGCGACCGTTTCAACGGTCGCTCGAACCAGCACTCACCGAACTGCCCACCGTTGTTCCCCGAGCACTCCAGGGGAGACGGCTCGACCGGCGAGTCGATCGGACCGGCCGGGAGTGCCTCGGTTACGACGCGGGTCTCGGCCGGATCTGCCGGCCCGACCGGCTCGATCGCGAGGACGGTGGCGGACTGCTCCTGGATCACGGCCGCCTGGGCCAGCCGCTTCTCTTGCTCGAGCTGGCTGGCGGCCTGGGCATGGGCGATCCGGCGCAGGGGCAGCAGGCCATTGGCCAGCGCAGCCAGGGCCGCGACGTTGTTGGTCAGGACCGAGGTCATGACCCCGAACCCGAGCGTGAAGGCGCCGGCGATGCACAGGCCATTGGGAGCCAGGATCAAGTGCCAGCTCCGCCGCACGTTGCGATCGAGGTCGCGGGCGATGTCGCGGAGGTCGCAGAGCTTGCCCAGCCCCTCCTCCATGAAGACGATGTGCGCCGTGTCGGTGGCGATCGACGTGGCCCCGCGGAGCGAGATCGAGACATTCGCCTTCTTCAAGGCGATCGAGTCGTTGATCCCATCCCCGACGAAGCACACCTTGCACCCCTCTTTCTGGAGCCTCTCGACGTAGTCGGCCTTGTCGGCGGGGAGGACCTGGGCGAAGTAGCGATCCATGCCCAGGCTCTCGGCGAGTTTCCGCGTGGGCGCTTCGTGGTCCCCCGAGATGATTGCGATGTGGCGGATCCCCCGGGCCCGCAGGCCCTCGATGATCGAGCGGACCTCCGGGCGCACCGAGGCCTGCAACTCGATGGCGCCTCCCAGCGCGTCGTCCACGGCCACCATCACCAGGGTGTTCCCCTCGCGGTGCGCCTCGTCGAGGGCCGTGCGGACGATCTCCGGGATCGCGATCCCCTCGAGGTCCATGAACCGGGCGCTGCCGACCCGGATGGTCCGCCCCTCGATGTGGACCGAGATCCCGTAGCCGACGTGGTATCGCGAGTCGTCGATCGGCGGCAGGGGCTGGCCGAGGGCCTCGAAGGCATGGAGGATCGCCTTGGCGATGGGATGGGCGAACTTCGCCTCGGCGGCGGCCGCGTAGCGGAGGATCGCCTCGCGCCGGTGCGGGTCGCAGGCGATGATCCGGCCCACCTCGGGCCGCTCCCGGGTCAAGGTCCCGGTCTTGTCGAACAGGACGGTGTCGATCTCATTCATCAACTCCAGGGCCCGACCGTCCTTGACCAGGATCCCCTTGTGGGCGCACAGGGCCAGCGAGCTGAGCATCGCCAGCGGCGCGGCCATGCGGATGCCGGTGCCGAAGTCGCTGTTGAGGATCGCGACGGCGCCGCCGGGTCCCATGGTGGCCATCCCCAGGCTGGCCAGCGCCAGGGTGGGGATCACCGCCTTGTCGGCCAGCCGTTCCCCCTTGTGCTGCGAGGTCAGCTTGTAGCCGGCCGTGTCCTCGAGGATCTGGCTGATCTTGGCCGAGGCCGTCTCGCTGCCGGCCTTCTCCACCTCGACGAAGATCTTGCCCGCGACCATCACCGTGGATGCGAAGACCCGGTCGCCCACCCCCTTCTCGGCGGGCGTCGATTCGCCGGTC
The DNA here is from genome assembly GCA_021324445.1 of Isosphaeraceae bacterium. Lineage (GTDB taxonomy): Bacteria > Planctomycetota > Planctomycetia > Isosphaerales > Isosphaeraceae > JAJPJC01. The sequence goes on along the minus strand of JAJPJC010000196.1, from coordinate 10,426 downwards.
AGCGCGTGCTGGTCGATCATGGCCATCCCTTCGGTGATGCAGCCGTCGACCGGCACCACCTCGCCCGTGTTGACCACGATGATGTCGCCCTTCTGGAGCCGGTCCATCAGGACTTGCACCTCGACGCCGTCCTTGTACAGCCAGACGAAGCGCGGCTGCTTGCCGAAGGCGTTGAGCAACAGCCGCTTGGAGTCGTCCTGGGTCTTTTTCACCAGGACGCGGCCGAATCCCAGGCACCAGCACAGGACCGTACCGGCGAAGATCTGCAGGGTGCCCACGCAGCCGATGACCACGATGGCGTCCAGCACATCGACCCCCAGGCGACGCTCCACGAAGAGGACCTCCCGGGCGTTGCGGAAGGTCGGGATCGACGTGTAGAGGAACAACCCGGCGGCGACCGGGATCAGCGGCGGGACCAGGAACTGGGACGTGGCGGCGAAGGGAATCGACAGGCTACACAGCGGCAAGTGCAGGTCGGCCTTGTCCTTGCCGGGGGGCTGCTCGGCCTGCGCCAGGGCCGAATCGAGGATCTCGATGAGCTGCTCGGGCCGGAGCTGCTTGGGATCATAGAGGATCAGGACCGAGCCGGTCAGCGCGCTCGTCCGGTAATTGTCGATACCCAGGACGCTCATCAGCTCGCGCTCGATGGCCTGGCAGAGCTCGCGACGGCGATGGAGCCGCTCGTTCTGGAGCCGGATGCGGCCCCGGCTCTCGTGCCGGACCACCCAGCCCGAGCCGGCGACGGACCCAGCGGCAATCCCGTGCGGACCCTCGAGGGTCGGCCGGTGGGCGACCGCCCCCCAGAGCTGCTTCCACCACCGGGGCATCGTTGCGGCGAAGCCCCGCGCCGGCATCGAGCCTCGGTGCCCTCCGGCTGCGCTGCGCGACGGCCGGGGACTCGCCGCCCCAGGTCTCGACAGCGGACTGACCCCGCCCGGTGCCTGGGCGTATCCCCTGCCATTGGCGTGTCCCTTGCCATTGGTGTGCCCGGCCCCTCCCGAATCGCCGTGCCAGGCACCCTGGCCCTGGCTGCGCGCCGGCGGGGAATCCCTCCCCTCGTCGGCGATCAGACGGGCATAGATGGCGGCGATGGCTTGCTCCCGCGAATAGGAGTCCGGGCAGTAGCGGACCTCCACCAGGTTCGACCCCAAGAGCGATCCCCGCCCCTGGATCGAGACGCTGCGCACCGCATCGACGCCCAGAACGCGCTCCACGAACCGCCGGCAATGGTGGCCCGCCGGATTGGCGAACAAGCTGCGGCTGCGGAAGCGGATACAACCCGCGGACGGAAACGAGATCGAAATATCCATGTGGACCTGGTGCCTCACCCTGTTCCTCGATTCGGATTGCCTTGCCGGCGCAGCGCCACACGCCCTCCGTCCGGCCTGATCGCCGGCCCTGGAGGTTGGCTGTTGCGAAGACGATCGACTGCTGGCAGAGCACGCTAGGAAGTGCGGCCGTTCGCCTCGTGCGGCCGGGCCGCCGGGTGCGCCCCGGCCATCGCGTCCTGCATCGCCTCGATTCGCTCACCCACCCGCCGGGCCGCCGCCGTGTAGGCGTCGCCGACGGCCTCCCCGGCGGTCTCCAGCCAGGGAGACACCTTCTCCTTCAGGGGCGCGACCTTCTCCTTGATCTTGGTGTAGTTCTTGGCGGCGAGCGCGCCGGCAAGGGCGCCGCCACAGAGAAAGAGCAACTCGGACCTGGTCACCGGCATAACAATCTCCCCGGGCTTAGAGCTTCTCCAGACAGCCCGCGGAGCGGGCGGTGGTGCACTCGCCTGGGGCGTCGCCCCAGGTTCGAAGAACGGTTGCCGATTTCCTCACCTTCTATCCTGCCTAGGCTTCCCAAATTATACAGAGCAATCGACCCCGATGTCGCCCGGAATCTCACGGACGTGACTGGGGGAGTCGGCCGGCGCGCGGGAGGAGATCGGCTCGGCGCGCGGGAGCGAGACCCCGGAGCGGCGTTTCCCCGGCTCAAACGGCGTGGTCACCTCCGGGGACGATGATGCGGTGGGCGGGGGAGTCGGGACTGTCCACCGTGTGGGCCTGGGCGGCGCGGTTGGCCAGGGCGTCGCGGGCGGCGAGGGCACCGTCGACGAAGCCGTGAACCATGGCGTTATCCTTGGGGATTGCCCGCACGACCAGCAGGGTGGGGAAGACCACTCCGTAGGATACCGCGTAACAGGTCGTGTAGGTCAACCGGCTGAGGAATCCGCCGACAGCCGGCATCATCTCGGCGACCTTCGCCTGGGCATCGGAGGCGCCGTCTTTGGCGGCCTGCACGGCCAGCGCCATGGCGTCGGCGGCGGTGCGGAGCGGGTCGGCGGCCTGGGCCTCGGGGGGCATGGTCTGCTCCGGCATCTGAGGTTTCTCCCTCGACGTTCAATGGACGGTCGCGGCGAGTCGAGCAACCAGGCCCGGCGGCAATCGCAAGCCCGGGCCTGAACTCCCTTCCAATCGATGAAGTTTAGAACAGTGCGAAGACACTCCAGTGTATGCGAAAACCATACCGTAGGCAATCCTTTAACCGACCCGTCAACCGGAAAACCGTGGAACAGCAAACCGATTGGCGCCGAATTCGTTATGCTGTGTGGGCCAGCGGCTGCCCCATGGCAGCCGGGGCGGCTGCCCCACAGTCCCTGCGGCCGGAGGCGGCTGCCCCACAACCCGGCGCGACTGAGGGAACTCGCCGAGGGAATCAGGAATACTCATGATATGAATAAATTGCACATTATTGGGAGTTCACCCGCGCACCGGGGCACGGGGGCGGCACGGCGGAAACGGTGACTCCTGGGGAACTGGTCCGTACGCTGGGGTTGAGCCGGGGCGGTCATCATGATCGGGAACGGGGTGGATCAGGACGCCGAGGGGGGGCCGGAGAGCCGGCAGCCCGTTGAGCCGGAGGCCGGCCCAGCCGGGTCGGCGGCCCCTGCCGATCCCCATCCGCCTCGGAGTGAGATCGAGACCATCCCGGTCTCGCGTCGCTTCCACGTGGTCGTCATCGGGGCCGGACCGGTCGGAAAGACCGCGCTGATCAACGCCTTGATGGGCCGCACGGTGGGCCAGACTGGTGCGACGATCGGCACGACCCAACATGGGATGATGCATACTTACTCGGTCGAGGGAGTGGATGGCACACTGCTCCTGACCGATACGCCAGGGTTGAGTGAGTCCGGACCGGCGGGATTGGCCCGGGAGGCCGAGGCGCTGGCGCTGGCCGCGCAGGCCGACCTGGTCCTGTTCCTGGTCGATCACGACCTGACCCGGGCCGCTCGCCAGACGTTGCTCGAGCTGTCGCGGCTGGGGAAGCGGTTGCTGGTTGTTCTCAACAAGAAGGATCGGTTCACGGAGGAGGACCGCGCCGCGATCCTGGCCCGGCTGCGGGAGCGGCTGGAGGGCGTGATCGCGCCCGAGGATCTGGTGGCAGTCGCGGCCGACCCGAGCCCGGTCTCGGTCCGGGTGCGCAAGCCCGACGGGGGCCTGGAAACGGTGCTGGAAGTGGAGCCGCCCGACCTGGGGGAGCTGGAGGACCGGGTGGCAGCAGTTCTGGAACGCGAGGGAGAGGCCCTTCGCGCCGGCAATCTCCTGCTTCAGGCCCGGCTCCGCGAGCAGGCGCAGCGCGATCGGCTGGCGCGGGAGCGCCATGACCGGGCCGCGGCGGTCATCGAGCGGCACCAGTGGCTGGCGGCCGTGACCGCCTTCGTCAATCCGGTCCTGGTGCTGGGTCCGATGGCGGCCGGGGCCATCCAGATGCGGATGCTCAGCGAAATGGCCGCCGTCTATGACGTGCCGCTCTCGGCGGAGTACATCGAGACGGTCGGCCGCCAGATGGTTCAGATCCTGTTCAAGCTGGGCATCGCCGAGGCGGCCGGCAGCGTCCTGGCCGGCATCCTCAAGTTCAACCCGCTGGGGTTCGCGGCCGGCGGGGTGGTCCAGGCCGTGACGATGGCCTACCTGACTCGGCTCACCGGCGACGCCTTCCTGGAATACCTCGAAAGCGGCCAGACCTGGGGCGAAGAGGGGATGCAAGCGGTGCTCACCCGCCGGGTCGAAGCCACCCGCTCCTCGGGATGGTTCCTCCACTTCGCCCAGGCGGTCCTGGGCCACCTCTTCCGCCGCTGAGGCCCGGTGGAATGGGGAGGGTGCTCAGGCCGGCGCCAGGGCTGGGGTGGCCTCCCGGCTCGGCAGCGCCGGCGCCACGCCCCGCATCCGGTCGAGGGCTTGCTCGGCCGCCCGGGTGGCGGCGGTCGCTCCCTCCCGGAGGCCCCGCGTCACGGCATTGTTCCTCGGCCGCAAGAGCTGCTCCACCATGCAGACCGGCAGCGCCACACCGAAGCCCACCCCATAGCAGGCGGTGTAGGCGGCCCGGCCCAGGGCACCGCTCCAGCCCGCGGCCAGGGCGCGCGGGTGCGCCGCGGCCGGTTCGATCACGCTGACCTTGCCGTTGTCGCGCAGCCAACGCTCCTGGAAGACCCGTCGCGCCGTGACATCCACTCGGTGCAGGAAGGAGAGGTTCAACGCGGCGCCGGAGAGGGCGCCGACCCCCGGCACCTCCTCGAAGACCTCGAGCTGGAACAGGAAGGCCAAGAGCTCCTCAGTGACGATCTCCTCCTGGGTCTCCTCCAGGAGTAAGTCCTCGAGCTCGCGGAGCCGGTGGATCCGCTGGCGGCGCACCTCGAGCGAGCCGGAGATCGCGGCGATCAGCACGCCCAGGGCGAAATGCCGGCCCCTGCGGTGGTGGAATGGGTACCCATAGCAATGGCCGGTCTTGATGATCGTCCGCAAGGCGAGGATGAACAACAAGGGGACATCAAGCAGGGTCGTGAGCATGCCGCCGGCGCCGGTCGCCGCTCCCTCGGCCACCGCCAACGCCTGGGCCGCCAGTCCGACCTGCCGGGCCAGGCGGTCGCACTCCTCCAACGGCTTGTCCCGCAGCTCGCTGAGGTCTTTCACACCGGCCTGGCGCTGGATGTCCTGCTCGCCCGCGAGGAGCTCCGAGACGTCGTAGGACTTCTCGATCGCCGCCCGGACGACCCTGTCGGGTATGAGCTTCTCGACAAGCCTGGCTCCTGGCAGGGTGATCAGCTTCCACAATTCCGACAGGGGGTTCGGGGGTTCCGACTTCCAGGCGGCAATTTGCCGGACCTGCTCGCTCTCGTAGGCCGTCAATTTCGACGTCTCGGTTTCGGCTGGAGCGCTCATGCGACCCCCCAGGACGGGGAAAGGGAACAGGGCCAGACCATAGGGCCCGGCAGGGTCAGCCACCGGGGTCTGTGCCAGGTTGCGAATCCTGTGCCGTCGAGGACCTCCCTGCTAAACTATCGTACCGGGAAGCGCTTCCGAAAACGAGCAGCCGGTCCGGGACATCGACCCGGTCGCCGACGGCATCGCTCTTGCGGGGAGGCTTCTGGCGATCCGGTTTCAAGACGCAAACCCCGCGGCGTGGGGAGGGGGAGCGGATGGCCCAGTTGAAACTTGCCATCGAGCACGGGCAGCCGATGGAGGACGCGGCGGTGCGATTCCAGGCGGCGATCCGCGAGGCCCAGGATCGGTTCGGGACCTGGATCCGCCGGGTCGACTGGTCCGACGACCGTCACGCGGCGACGCTCTCGGGGCCCGGTTATGAGGTCCGGCTCTGGTTCGACGACCGCGATGTCCATGCCCAGGGACGGATCCCCCTGGCCTGGAAGCTGTTCGAAGGGGCCATGCAGAGCTATGTGAAGCGCGTCATCGAACGGGCCTCGTAAGCACACCCACGATGCGAGTCGCTCTCGGCCGGCCGGGCGCGGAGACCGATCGTCGGCCGATTCGTCTTGCGATGATGAGGATCGGACTGCTGCCGCTCCGAAAATCCAAGGCTGGAAACGGGGGTGGCGCGACACAACCCCCGAACTCCCGTCGGCTTACGCCCCGATCGTGGCCGACCGCCAGGCGGCGCTCGATCGCCTGGCGAGCCCTCCAGCCCAGGGGCGGACCCAGACCGGGGCGGGATGCTGGGAAAGCTCCCGGGTTCGGCGGACTTCACGAGGACCGCCGGGGACCTGTGGGGTGACGCTCGTCCCACCGTGAGAGCCCGGAAACGGCAGGGCCGCGCGCTGGTGCAGCGCCGCCCTGACCCACAGTGACCCTCGCGACATCCAGTTGAGCCGTCTTCTTCAGGTTCTTGACGAAGACGGTCCGGGCCCGCGAGACGCTCGGCTGAAGGCTGGCCGAGCCGTTATAGGCGGCGTAGATGTAGTGGTACCGCACTCGAATCGGAGCCGTTTGCAGGATGGCCGTGCCGTTCCTACCCAGCGCGACGGTCCTCATCGGCAGACCGTCCCGGTAAAACGTCACCGTCCCGGTCGGCGTCCCGGTGCTCGGGGGCGTGACCGCGACCTGTGCCACCAGGTCCACCGCGAATTGGCCGTGCCGGTTGCGGGCGGCGTGCGCCGTCAGGGTCGTCTGCGTGCCCGGGATGCCGACCTGCACCAACAACGAAAGGCCGCCAGTGCTGGATGAGTAGTTCGTGTCCCCGAAATAGAACGCCGTGATGACGTGCTGTCCAGCGGGGATCGAGTTGGTCGAGAGCGTCGCCTGGAGCGTCGAGGAATTGAGGGGCACTTCCCCCAACAGGTTTCCGTCGACCAGGAACGCGACCATGCCCGTCGGGGGCAGCGGGATGAAGCTGGCCGGAATGACCTCGGCCGTGAGGGTCACGGTCTGGCCCGCGGCCGCCGGGTTTGGGATGGCGAAGAGACTCGTCGTCGTCGTCGGGTCCCCAGCCCGCGCACCGGCCACATCCGCGAGGCTTGGTGCAACGGTCAAGCCGGCGCCCGTCGCGGGAGTCCTCCGGACTTCCAGACCCTCCAGACGTGGGACGTGCGCCCGGCGGCACCGCACCCCTGGCCCCCGCCGGCCTGACCGGCGATCCCTCCCCTTCCCCCGATTCTTGGAATCCCTCGACCCGAAACCGAGCATGGATGCACCCCCCGCGGTTGACCTCGGAAACCGGACTGAGAGGTCAACTCATCCAATCCCTGTCCAGCAGCCTCATCCCATCATCCGACCGGAATCCGACGGCGTGCGCCTCGCCTTCGGGCTCCAGTCCGGCCAACCTGGCGCAACCGGCCCGCGACCGCCTCGCCCCCGACCCGACCTCGCACATCATTGTGTGCATGGTCCGCAGCGAAGTCCACTGGATCCCGGCGCGGTCGGCGCGACGCCGGGGCGTGGAGGACGGCGACCTGGTGTGGAGGGGGTCGATCGAGGTGTCGGTGACGGGTGGCGAGGAGACCCTGGACCATTGTAGCCGCGCCGTGGTGGGGACAGGGGTTCCGGTCGGGTCATCCGGCGGCCCGTTCAGTCGCGTCGGGCTGTCTGGAACGAACCTGAGGATTTTGCCGATTTCGCGCCAGCCGGCTCGGCGGCCATCAGGACGGAATCGAACAGCGCGTAGGCGGCTTCGCGCATCTCGTTGGGGAAATCGTGACCGCAGTCGGGATGGAGCACGCGGAGCCGCTCGGGGTGCCCGTACAGCGCATAGACGGGGCGCGCCGCCGCGGCGATCCGATCGACGCTGTCGGCCCGGAAGTTGGAATCCTTCAAGGGGGCGACGATCAGGACGTGCCGCGGAGCCAGGGCACCGATCAGCTCGTGGAAGTCGAAGGGGATCTCCGCGAGCCGGCCTCGATACGAGGAGAGCCGGGACATGTATCGGGTCTGGGTCCAGCCCTTCTCGGGGAGCCAGACCTTCTCGTCACCGCCGTAGTAATCCAGGAACGAGTCCAGTCCGCAGCTCGAGACGACCACTTTGATCCGGTCGTCGAAGACGGAGGTGTAGACCGCATTGTGCCCGCCCAGCGAGTGGCCGATGGCGCCGAAGCCACCCGGCTTCACGAAGGGGAGAGACTCCAGCAGATCGAGCCCGCGGCGGTTGTCCCAGACGGCTTTGAGGGTTCCGCTTTGCCAGCCCAGTGCCCGGAGGTCGGGCTGGTAACGCGCGAGCAAGGGATAATTCGGGGCCAGCGTCACGTAGCCCCGCTCGGCCAGCTCGCTGGCATACTGGCGGTTGGGCCGGCTGCCCAGGCCGACCACGATCCCATGGCCCACGACGTTGTCCGTGCCGTGCAGGCAGAGGACCGCCGGCGCCCGCCGGCCCTCCTTGCCCAGGAGGGACTTCGGCACCAGGAGGTACGCCGGTACGCGGGAGCCCGGCTCCGATGCGTAAGTGATCGACCGCCGCAGGTACCGGCCGCAATCCACCTCCTCCTCGACCCTCATGTCCAGCGGGCACCGTTTTTCCGGTCCCGGCATCGGTCCCATCACGGCCTGCATCCCGGAGAGGATCTCCGCCCGGCGCTTCAGCCAGTCCGCGATCGTCCGCACCGGCTGGGGAGCGTTGTCCGGGCCTCGGAACACCAGCAGGTTGTCGCGCGGCAGCCGAGGTTGCGGTGGCGCCTGGACCTCGGGCGCGGACCGATCATCGGCGATCCACGGCCGTGCGCCGACCAGGATCGCCATCGCACCGGCGGCGAGGCACCCCAGGACGATGGTTCGCAGGCGGAGGCCGACAGCGTTCTTGATGCCAATCACCAGGAGAGCTCCCCAAACCCGTGGTGCCGCGCGCAGGACTCCCCGCCCACGGCGGTCTCTCGCTGTTTTACAGCAACGGCCGTCGAAAGCCCACACGGTTCCGTCGGTCATGCCGGCTCGTACTCGCAGGCGAGGGTCCTTCTGAGCGGCCGTTCCGCCGCGAACGCGACTCACCGGCGGCGGCCTGGTAGAATGGTCCGCGCGACGTGGCTACGGCGGCTCGCGGGCCAAGGCGTGCGTTCGCGGTATTGAGCACTTGAGGACTCAAGGGCCAGCGCCATGACCGACACCGGGAGCGACTGGGGCAATGAGCCATTTCACTCCGACGAACGGCTGATCGCCGGGAAGGCGAGCGCCATCGGCCTGCGGCGACGGGCGGTCTTGAAGGGGCTGACGGCCCTGGGCCTGGGGAGCCTGACCTTCCGCCGCGCGTTGGCGGCACAGGCGGCCCAGGCCGGCAGGGTCACGCCCGAGATGATCAAGCAGGCCGAGTGGATCGCCGGGCTGGACTTCCACGACGAGGAGCGGGCCGGCGTCGCGCGCTCGGTCGAGCAGAGCCTGCGGTCGTTCGCGGAGCTGCGCGCGGTCGACGTCGGCTACGACGTGCCGCCGGCCCTGACCTTCTTCCCCAGCCCGCCCCGGCCCGCAGCCCCGATCCGGCGCAACCCGGCGCGGCCGATCGACGCACCCACACCCGTCCGCCCCGGCTCGGACGAGGAGCTCGCCTTCCTCACCATCGCCGAGCTCTCGGCGCTGGTGCACTCGCGCCAGGTGAGCTCATCCGAGCTGACGCGGTTGTATCTCGCGCGGCTCAAGCGGTTCGACCCGCTCTTGAAGTGCGTCGTGACGCTCACGGAGGATCTCGCGCTGAAGCAGGCGGCGCGGGCCGACCGGGAGATCGCCGCGGGGACCATTCGCGGCCCGCTGCACGGCGTCCCCTGGGGGGCCAAGGACCTGATCGCGTATCCCGGGTATCCGACGACCTGGGGCGCGACCCCGTTCAAGAACCGGGTGCTCGACGTGACGGCGAGCGTGGCGGCCCGGCTGGAGGAAGCCGGCGCGGTGCTGGTGGCCAAGCTATCGCTGGGCGCCCTGGCGCAGGGTAACCTCTGGTTCGGCGGCCGGACGCGCAGCCCGTGGGACCCGCGGAGCGGTTCGAGCGGCTCGTCGGCGGGCTCGGCCTCGGCCGCCGCGGCCGGGCTGGTCGGCTTCGCGATCGGCAGCGAGACGCTCGGCAGCATCGTCTCACCCTGCCGGGCCTGCGGCGCCACCGGCCTGCGGCCGACGTTCGGCCGCGTCAGCCGGCACGGCTGCATGACACTCTCCTGGTCGATGGACAAGCTCGGCCCGATCACCCGATCGGTCCAGGACTGCGCACTGGTCTTCGACGCCATCCACGGCGCCGACGGCCTGGACTGGGCCGCCGTGGATCAGCCCTTCACCTGGCCTCCGCGCACCAACTTGACCGACCTGAAGATCGGCTACATCGAGGAGCGCAACCGGCCCGCCGACCAGCGGGAGGAGCTCCAGGTCCTCCGCCAGCTCGGCTTCGAGCTGGTGCCGATGACGCTCCCGGACAACCTGCCGATCCGCGCCATCACCCTGATGCTCGGCACCGAGGCCGCCGCCGTCTTCGACGAGCTGACGCGGAAGCACATCACCGAGGGGCTCAACTCCTGGCCGGCCACCTTCCGCCAGGGTCAATTCGTGCCGGCGGTCGAGTACCTCCGCGCGGCGCGGGTCCGGACCAAGCTCATGCAGGCGATGGCCGAGCGGATGGCCACGGTCGACCTCTACGTCGCCTCCGGGCCCGACCTGCCGATCACCCAACTGACCGGCCACCCGTCGGT
>JAJPJC010000059.1 GCA_021324445.1 Isosphaeraceae bacterium | reverse complement strand
TCGACCGAAGGCGGCGATCCGATTGCCCGGTTCCCGGTGGCGCTGGTTCCGGAGCGTCGCCAGCGGGCGGCTGGGGTCAGGCGCGGGCGGTTGGGGTCGGAGCTGACCGGACACGGGCCAGGTCGCAATGCCTGGAGCTCGGGGGCAACTCCGAGAAGCCGCCGCCCTTTAGGGCGTGCGGAGTGTCACCCGGTGGATCGTGTCCGTGGTCAGACTAGGGAACGCTTTCTGAATCCAGGTGCGCGAGCGTAGCGTCGGAGACAAGCGAATGGTGAATCATGCTGGGAAGAGGTGGAGACCTCTGTCGGTTTTCTGGTGGGACCCGTCAGGCCCGAGTGCCGGCCTCGCTCGACGTGCGGCGGAACGGGCCTGGAACGACTCAAGCCTGCGGGACGAGCGGCTGGAAAAGAACTGCTCTTGTCCCATCCCGATTGCGCATTAAGATGTCGGCCCGATGGGAGGACGCGCCGCGCCGCCCCCTCCGTCGAAGAAGGTCTTCGAAGGCTCGGCCTGGCATCTCGGCTCTCTCGGCTCCCGCAGGGGCGAGCCGAGAGCGACCCCAGAGCGCGGAGCACGGTTCCCGTTGGTAATGCAGGGAGGCAACCATGCCGGAGCGACGTGGCGCGAGCCGGAGGATCGTGGTCATCCTTGGGGGTGCCGTGGTCCTCTCGGCGACGGTGCTGGGCGTCAAGCTTGGACTCTTCGGGGCGCGGCGCGGTGGTCCCGGAGCGTTGGCCTGCCGTGTGGCGGTCGATGAGAAGAGTTCCTTGACCGATCTGGGCGAGGCGCTGCGGAACAGCGATCCCCGGGCACTGGCCGTGCTCGCGCAGCGGCTCACGCCGCAGCCGGCGGCAACCCCCTCGGCGGTGAGCGACCGTGAGGCCGGGGAGTGGCTCGCCACGCTCGCGGGCCTGCGCACCGGCTACCTGGGCTTCAACGGCCCGGGGCGGGCCCTGGCGGTGACGGTCGCCTGTCGCATCCTCGATCGGCTGGGGGTCGAGCCTGCGCCGGCCCGCTGGATCGCGGTGCTCCCGCCCCTCCACGACCTGCTCGAGGCCGCCATGGCCGATTCGGACCCGGGCGCGCGGGTCGCGGTCCTGGGCGAGGTCAGCCGGCTCTGGGGCTGGCTGCCCGGCCGCTCGCTCACCCCGGCCGAGGAGAACACCCTGGCTGACTGGAAGGACCGCCTCTACCCGCCGTTGGTGCGCTGCCTGGGCCATACCGATGCGCCCACCCTGGTGGCGGCGGTCGCCTGCATCGGCGCGATCCCGCTCGACGGCGCCGCCTCCGCGGCGTTGGCCTACCACGAAAACGAGCACCCGGCCGTGCGGAGACAGACCCTGGTCTCGTTCGCGCGCCGAACCACCTTGTTGACCGACGACATGCTCCTGAAGCACCTGCACGACCCGGATCCCGCCGTCCAGGAGACCGCCAACCTGATCCTCAAGACCCGGGGATTCACCCAGGAGCAGATCAGCCTCGGCGGTTTGATCTTCAGCCCCAAGCCCCAGCAGCGCCTGTCGATCATCCCCCTGGTGAAAGACCGCGACGACCTGGACCCGGTCGTCTGGCTGCTCCAGCTCTCGCGCGACCCGGAAGAGATGGTCCGGCTCAGCGCCATCGAGGCGCTGGCCGCCCACAAGACGCCGGCGGTCCGGCGGCGGTTGGCCGAGATGGCCCGTTCCGACCAGTCGGACGCTGTCCGCAAGGCGGCCGGCAAGCTGGTGCCCTCGACCCAGGAAACGACCGCCTCCTTGCCCCCGCTGCCGGGCTCGCCTAGCCTCAATCCAAAAGCGAATTGAATTGATTCAACGGATCGGCCGCGGGGGAGGCGGGGGTAGGGGTGCGACGGGCACCCGAGCCGGTCGGACGGCCCGCCCCCGGATTGGCCTGGGGTCGAGCCCGGGATGGATCGGGGCGAAGGGGATTGGCCGGACGCCGCCGCCGCGCTCGATCACGGGCGGTTCGGGCGGCACGAAGGGGTCGGGGAGGATCTGATCGAGCCGATGGTCCGGCGGATCCTCCGGCGGCGGCGCGGGGGGTGGCGCTCCCTCGGTGGTCCGCGCCGCGAGGTACCGCGCCCAGGTCTGTCGCGGGTCCGGGTCGGCCGTGAGGACCGGGCCGGCCGGCGTCTCCTCGATCCGACGGATCGGGGCGCCCTCGGTCGCCAGCAGGTAGTCGACCACGGCGCGGGCGCGCGCTCGTTCGCCGAGCCACCAGAGGATTTGCGCGCGCAGGCTGAGCAAACCGAATCGCTGATCGGCCGCGGTGATCCGCGGCTCGAGTGCCTCCAGGTCCGCGGCGGCCGCGCGGAAATCGCCCCGCAGGTAGTCGAAGAAGAGGCGGTCTTCCGGTGTGGTCGCCGTCGCGGATTCCTCCTCGCCTTCGGCTCCGTCTCCCCCGCGCGGGCGGTCGCAGACCAGGGACCCGAACCGGCCCAGCCGGGCCAGCCGAGCGCTGAGGGGATGAGCGACCGGGAGCTCGCCGGGCACGGGCAGGAGAGTGGGCCGCTCCGCCGTGCGGCCCTCGACGAGGGGCGGCGGGAGGCCGGCGAGCAGCAGGCTCCGCGCCGTGCCGGCCAGCACGGCCAGCCACTCGCCCCGCCCGGCTTCGTCGGGGATCAGCAACGAGGTCTGGCCCGTCGCCGTCTCGTAGATCACCGGGAGAGTCAGGTCATCCGGCGGTCCGAACCGCAGGGCCACGGCGCGGCCGTCGGGCGAACCCGCGATGCCGCCGATCCGCAGCGCGACGTCCAGGGGATGGAACCGTCTCTGAGTGATCCTGTCCCGGGGGTTGCCCCAGATCACCTCCGCAGCACGGCCCGCGATGTCCACGGCGATGAAGCACCGCTCCTCGTCGCGATCCACGTCGATCGCGATGCTGCGGACTTCACCCCTGCGCCGCAAGACCTCGGGTGAGAGCCGCAGGACTTGCGTGACCTCACCCGTCTCGGGGACGATCCGCGCCAGCTCGAGGTTCTGGAACTGCGCCGAGGAGCGATCGAGCATGGCCAGGAGCGATCGGCTGTCGCTGCTCCACGACGGCGCGGCGGCCACGGGCCCCAGCGGGACGATCGCCTTCGCGGCGAGGAAGCTGGAGCCGTGCCGCTCGACCAGTTGCAGGCTCTTCTGCGACTCTTCGTCGCGGACAAACGCGAGCTTCGAGCCGTCGGGGGACCAGGCCGGCAACGTGGCATGATCGAGCGTCTGGATCGTCCGCCGCGTCTCCAGCTTGATGATCAAGATCGCCGGCTGGGCGCTGGGCACCGGGAACGCCAGGTACTGGCCGTCGGGGCTCCACGCGGGGTTGCAGTGGGGAAACCGGGCCCGTGCGAGGGCATCCAGCTCGAAGTCGCGCACCGTCACGAGCACCCGCTTCCGATCCAGTCCGTCCTGGATCAGCAGCTCCAGCCGGCCCCGCGGCGACGGCCGGGGCAGGTCCATCGACTCGGGCACGAACCGGCCGAAGGCCAGCGACCGGCCGGCCGGGCTCCAGCAGGGAGCTGTCAAGGGCCAGACCGATTCCTCGATCTGGACCGAGGCCTGGGTCGTCGGTTGTGTGGCCCAGATTTGATAGGCCGTCCGGCCCGAGGGTCCCCTCGGCTCGCTGGGCCGCTCAGGAGCAGGGGCCGTCGAACGGCCGGGCGACGCCTCGAACAGCCAGCCGGCCGCCCGGACGTCCGGCCCCGAGCTCGGTGCGACCGTATAGCTGATCCACTGCGCGTCGGGCGACCACGACATCGGTGAACTCATCCAACCGGTCAGGACCGTGGCGGTGACCAGGCGAACCAAACCGAGGAGACCGTGCGGAAGGACGAGGGAGCTCATGAGGCTGTCCAACGAGCGAGGAAGGTGATATCCCGTAGGGATGGCCGGTTGTGTGATCCCTGCTGATTGCCTCGGACCAGACCCCGCGCTGCGCGGGTCTCAGCGGTGCGATTGACCATCTCTTCAGTATAGACCCACGCCCCGGGGCTGGATAGCGTTGGGGTTCCCCGGGCGTCCCCGCTCCGCCGGGGCTCCCCCGGCTCAAGCACAGTCATGGCCCCTCCTTACGGTTGTGGAGTCCCGGCTGCCATCCATTGGACCTGGAGGGGAGCCAGCATCGACTGCGGGCTGGTCACCGCGCCGACCTGGACGGGAGCGGGGACGAAGTGCAGCCAGAATCTCAGCGTTTTCTTCGGTTCGTTCGCCGCCGCTGGACCAGTCTTCTCGCGCGGGAACGCGCGCTCGAAGAGGAGGCGGCCGCGCGCGTGGACTTCGAAGCGGTCGCGGATGCCGGGTCCCAGGCGGCCGAAATCGGCCACGGCCATCGCCGTGCATCGGCTCGGATCCATCACGTGGATCCAGCCTTCCGGCGGATTGGCTTCGTCGCGCCGGGCCGTGGCGAAATCCTGGAGCGTCTCCGCCGTGCCGTGTCGGATCACCCATCGCGGTTCGGTACCCGATCGCGGCGGCAGCCCGCCGGCTTCGAAGGTCATCCGCTCGTCTCCGCGGAGCGTGCCGTAGACCGTCGAGCTGGCGCCGCAGTCCCAGAGCGTGGGCCGGCCCGCGAGCTGGAGGGCCAGCTCGACGCCCATGCGGTCGACCTGGTCCTGGGGGTCGTCCACCACCCAGGTCGTCTCGATCCAGCTCTTCGAGCTGGGAAAGGACAGCTCGACCGTCGAACGGAGTGGTGGTCGACCGGAGAGCGCGATCCGCGCTTGCCAGCGCAACCCGACCGCCAGGGGGCCCGGCCGAGTCACCTCCACACCGGGGCCTGGCTGCCCATGCTCCGGCCGCTCGGAGAGGAACTGGGGGGCTTCCTCCGTCTTGGCGAGGAAGAGTCCCCGGGAGGAGGGGGCCAGGAATTCCAGGGCCGGAGTCCGGACCGATCGGACGAACCCCTGGAGGTGGTCGTCGAGGCGATAGGCGATGTGCGGACCGTTGGCGACCTGGATGATCGGGAGGCCCTGCTGGACGTGGATTCCCCGCCTGGTCTCACGGCCCGATGGGAGCCGCGGGTCATCGTGGAGCGTATAAACCTCGAGCTCGAAGGGACCAGGGCTGGCATTGAAGTCGACCTCGAGGACAGACCCGCCGTCGGCCTGGCGGACCCGGTGGAACTGGGCCGAGACGTCGCGACCGTGCCGCTCCAAACGGAACCGGGACTCCGGGACTCCCCGGAGGGGGCCTTGATCGGGCAGACGGACGTGCACCGGGTAGCCGAACCGCCGCAAGCCGGCCGTCTCCTGCAACCGGAGGGATCCGACGGGGCGATCCTGGTCGCCGGCGACGGCCGGCGGCGGGCCGGCCGAGAACCCCAGGGGGAGACCGGCCATCGCCAGGAAGCTGCGGCGATCCATGATTGCGACCTCGTTCCGCGCGACCGGCTCGGCTCCGGCTCAAGTCGCGCCGGGCTCCTGCCGATGAGTAGGATTACGACACCCCAGTGTAACACCCAACGAGTGGTCCTTTCGATCCACGACCATGAATCGACAAGCCGGGCCGAGCATCGTCCTGAGCGTCCTCATCGTCGGCTTCTTTGCCGTGGCGTTGTACCAGCGCGACCCACCCCGATCGGCTCAAGGCCGAGCCGCAACGGCTGCAGGCGACCCGATCGCTGGTCCCGTGGCCTCGCGGGCCCTCGCGCGGGAGGCTGCCGCGTCCGTTCCCGCCCAAACCGGGCCGGTCGCGAACTCCGCGGCCGCGCCGGGTGCGCAGCCTCCGGAAGGGGCTGGTCCCTCGCCGAGGACGCCCGTGGAGGTGGTCGCCTCCCCGCGCCGGCGCCCGTCCTCCGAGCCCGACCTGGCGCGGGGCGGAACGCCCTCCCCGAGTGCCCGACGAGGGCCGCCCGCGCCGGAGGGCGGATCACCGGCCGCGACGGTCCCCACGGCCTTGAAGCCGTCAGCTCGCCCCGGGGTCGCGCCCCGGACGGCCGCACGACCGAGCCGGGCCAACACCGCCCGGCAGCCCCGGTCCGCGTTCACCGTCGTCGAAACCAATGAGACCATCACCGATGTGGCCGTGCGCGTCTACGGGACGGCGGAGGAAGCCGACGTGCTCTGGCGCGCCAATCGCGACGCGATGCCGCGGCAGGATTCACCCCTGGCGCCGGGGACGTTGCTCCGAACCCCGATGGTACGCTGAGCGACGGCTCGATGCCGCGCGGCCGGGTCGGTCGCGGCTTGGCAACGTGACTTGATTTGATTCGACTCGGGCTCAAAGCGCGCTGCGGAAATAGATGACATCACCGTCCTTGACGATGTAGTCCTTGCCTTCGAGTCGCTGGAGATGCTTGGCCTTGGCGTCCTTGAGCGAGCCGGCCGCGCGCAGGTCGTCGAAGGCGGTCACCTCGGCGCGGATGAATCCCCTGGCCAGGTCGGTGTGGATCTTGGCGGCGGCCTCGACCGCGCTGGCTCCGCGTTCGAGGTTCCAGCCCCGGACCTCGGGCTCCCCGGCCGTGAAGAAGGTGATGATGCCGACCGCGTCATAGGCTCGGCGGATGATCCGCTCGCGGCCCAGCTCGTGGATCTCCAGGTCGGCGAGGAAGGCGGCACGATCGTCGGGCTCGAGCTGGGCCAGCTCCAGCTCGAGCTTGGCATCGATGGCGAGGGCCTCCGGCGCAAGGGCCCGGAGCGCATCGGAGATGCCTTGCCCCTGGACGGTGTTGAGGACGACCACCTGGGCCTTGTCGGTCAGCAGGCCGAACGAGCGGAGCGGTTTCTTATCCTCCTCCGCAAGACCCAGCGCGGCGACCGACTTCCCCTGGTCGAGAGCCGCCTGCACACGCTGGACCAGCTCGAGCTCCTTGAGCAAGGACTCGCGGTCGGGCCGAGGCTTCTTGACGCTGGCCTCGAGCCGCTCGGACCGGTTGGTGACGACCTCGAGGTCCGCGAAGAGCATCTCGTCACGGAACGAGGCCAGCTCGGCGGCCGGGTCTGCGCCGGCGAACCCGTTCAAGACGATCAGCAAGGCATCACCCTCACGGATCAGGGCCAGGCGCTGAGGATTATCGGCGTGCGACCCCGCGTGCAGACCCGGTGTATCGAGGAACTCGACCGTGGCCGGCGTCACCTTCCGGGGATGATGCTGGGCCGCCAGGTAGTCCAGCCGCGGGTCGACCAGCGTCGCGACCCCGAGCTGGCCCGAGTGGATCTTGGCCGGGTCCGGGCGCGCCCCGGTCAGGAGCTGGAACAACGTGCTCTTGCCGCTGCCTGCGAAACCGACGATTCCCACACGCATCGTGTTGAGTCCTCTTGGTCATTTGTTATTTGTTATTTGTTATTTGTGATTAATAATTTTGTTCGTTACGCCGAGCGTTTGCGCCCTCTCAGCGCCAGGCGCCAAAGGGCGGCCACCAATAACCAATAACCAATAACCAATAACAAATAACCAATAACAAATAACAAATGACTAATCCGCGTGATTCAAGCTGGCCTCCAGCGCGTCGAGCCGCCCATGGAGTTCCTCGAGCGAGGCCGGCTCGAGTTCGAGGTGGCCGAACCGCACTCGGTAGAACGCGTCGACCACCTGCTGGGGTACATCGGCGACGGCCCGGGTGGCCGGACCGTGCCCGGCCAGGAACCTGGCGGCGCGCACGGCGAACTCCCCCTGAGTCTCGGCGGGTGTCCGCTCCAGCTCCCACTGGCCCAGGAGCTGGGCGAGACGCCGGTAGAAGAGGCTGCCGGCGGTCAAGGACATGGGGTCGTCCTCCGGGCCGCGCAGCCACAGGAGCAGCCGGTGGATCAGCCGGTGCAGCAGGTGCGCCAGGCCGGCCATCAGGGAGAGCACCAGGAAGGAGACGAGGAATCCGCGGACGCTGATGAAGGAGCTGACGTCCGGGAAGTGGAACAACGTGGCGAATCCCCGCCGCAGGAGCCGCCCCATCTCGGTGTACTTCTCCTTGACCCAGCCGATCATCTGGCGCATCGGTCCATACAGGAGGCGCGTCTGGCGCTCGCGGTCGTAGCCGACGATGTAGAAGACCCAGATGTGACGGAACAGGTCGGTGAGGGTCCGAAAGTGGCCGGCGAGGCCGCCGACCTGGGCGATCGACTGCTGGCGCTCCGCGCCGGGCGTGGGATCCAGCGTGATCCAGCGCGGCAGCCGCTCCGGTCCCGGCCGCATCCCGATGTAGGCCTCGACCCAGGTATGGGCATGCTTCTGCCGCACGTTCATCGTCTGGGTCAGCTCATTCCAGTCCCCACCCTTGAAGCCGTTGACCATCCGGGCCGGGATGTCGATGGCGCGCAGCAACAGGGTCAAGGCACTGGCGAAGTACTCGCAATGACCTTCCTTGCGGTTGATCAGGAAGTCCTCGATCGGATCCAGACCCGGGGGGGGCATCTCCATGTGGAGGCTGTAGGCGAACTGGCCGGAGTCGCGCAGGTAGGCCTCCAGGGCGCGGGCGCGGGCGATGGTCGCTTCCGGTCCGGTTCCCTGGATCGAAGCCACCAGCGGCCCGGCGATCGCTCGGAGCCGGGCCTTGAGGGCCTCGGGAATGGACAGGAGGTAATCCATTTGCGCGGTGCTCGGCGGCTGCTCATGGGGCTGGGCCGCGTTGGGATCGGGATCGGAGGCGACCTCGTAATCATACGAGCCGCCCCGTGGATCGGAGCGGGCCAGCGTGGCGTCGATCGGATTGAAGTACGGCGGCACACGGCGGGGGGCGGTCGCATTGCGGATGGGGCGAATGGCGAACAAGGTGGGCGAGTCGTTGGCCTCGAGCTTGATCTTCTGGCGGATCAACGAATGCCGCCGGGCACCCCGATCGGGGAAGGCCACGACCGCCTGCGCGGCCCGGTGCGTCTGGCGGCGCCAGCGGCCCTTTTCATAGCGGAGCATGGTGACCCCACGCCACAGCGGCTCGGCGGGCGGCCCGACCGTCTTGCCGTCCTCGTCGGTGAATTCCACGGTCATCACCACGGTGTCGTTCTCGAGGATCTCGCCGAACTGCCCCAGCGTGACTTCCTCGTCGAAGCCGGTCAGGTGCCGGGCCATCGGCTGGCCGGCCTGCTGCCGGACGGCGCCGGCCTGGCGCGGCAGGGTCAGGAAGATCAGGCCGCCAAGGGCCAGGGTGGTGACCAGCACACGGGTCGTCGCCACGGCATAGGGCAGATCGAACAAACCGGCGTAGGGGTCGACGCGCTCGGCCCGGAGGACCGGCGCTGCGGCGAGGCCAGCCGGCGCCGCGAAGCGACCCGCCTCGCGCTGGAGAAAGAACTGGCCGAGCACCCAGATCGCCAGCATCGCCCAGGCAAAGAGCCACATGCCGATCTGGTCGCTCTGGCTGATGACGGCGCCGATCAAGACCTGCATCAGACCCAACAGGAAGAGGAACCAGTCGTCTTCGGCGGTCTTGGGCAGGAAATACTTGATCAATTGGAGATACACCAGCCAGTGGCCCAGGGCCCGGATCAACTGCGTAGCGTCGAGGCGGTACTCGAAATAGAGCACGGCGACCGTCAGGACGGCCAGGCCGTTGGCCACGGTGCGCGACAGGGCGAACCCCGACTGACGATCGACTGTCAGGAAGGCCACCATCCCGGCGAAGATGACGCCCAGGGGGTAGAGCTGGGCGAACCGCGACTCGCCGGTGTCACCACTCAAGGCCAACGTGGCCACGGTCAACATCAGGTAGAAGCTCGCTCGATAGACGAGATAACTGTTCACGGGCCTGGCTCCCCCTGCGGTGGCGGTGCCGCCTGGGCGCGGATCTCGGCGCTCCCCTCCTCGGATGCGGAGCCGCGCCGGCGTTGCTCCTGGGTGGAGAGCCGCTCCTGGATGGCACTGCTGAGCCGATGCTGCAAGAGGTTGCGGGTGGTGGCCTCGGCGGGCTGGAACAGGCTGGCCAGCTCGCTCGAGGTGGCGTTGACGACCAGGACGCGACCCATCAGGCTCCGTGCCGCCGTCCCCGACAGCCGCGACGACCGCTCGGCCTCCTCCAGCAGATTCACGGGCCGCGTGGCGATGATGATCAGGATCGCCTCCCGCAGGACGACCGGAGGCAGAAGATCCAGGAGCTCCGCCAGCCCTCCCTCGCTGGTCGGGCGCAGGATCGCCAACTGTTCCAGCAGCTCGTGCAGCAGCTTCACGGACGCGGGTCCGTGCCGGACTCCTGGTGCCGGTCCGGTCCAGCCCAGGAGCAAGCGACGGCCCTGATGCCGGCAGGTCTCCAGGCAAACGGTCGCCGCGAACGAGACCGCCAGCTCGAGGGCCTCGCGCTGCTCGGGGGCCGCCTTGGTGCGCGGCAGCCAGGGATCGACCAGGATGGCGAGGTCCTGCTCGTTCTGCTCTTCGAATTCCTTGACCATCAACTCGCCCCGGCGGGCGGAGGTCCGCCAGTGGATCCACCGCGGACTGTCCCCGGAGCGGTAGTCGCGCAGCCCGTGATATTCCATCTGCTGCGCCGAGCGGTCATGCCGCTGCCCGCGCCGATTCTCGGTCGCCTGGCGCTGGAGCAGGAACCAGCGCCGGGTCAACTGGCCGATCCGGGGATAGACCACGATCTGGTCGGGCAGCGCGATCACCACGCGATGCTCGACGATCCCGAAGGGTGAGCGCGTGCCGACGTCGAGATCCCGGAACTGATACCGCCCGCGCTTGGGGCTGGGGCACTGCCACTGTTGCCGCGCCCGCTCGCGGCCGGGGATCCGGGCAAAAAAGACCCGGGGCGTCAAGGTCGCCGAGCCCGAGACCGAGCGATCGACCGGGATCAAGGAGTCCTCGATGAACAGCGCCAGCGCCGCGGACCACCGCCGGCCGTTCTCCAACGCGTAATCGAGGACCAGGGGATCGCCCGAGAAGACGTACGAGGGGACGCGCCGCATCACGCTCAGCCGCCGCAACATCGAGCGGCCTCCGAAGATCGAGGCCAGGAAGGGGCCGGCCGCCAGGGTGAAGACCAGCAGGATCAAGTTGACCTGCTGGATCAGACCGGCGATCAGGAGCAGCAGACTGACGATGAAATAGATGAAGCCCTCTCGGGTCAGGATCGAGCGCTCCGTCGGCCCCAGCGCGCCGAGCACTCCCCGGGCGAGCCGCCCCAGCCGGCTGACCGGCTCCGGGAGTCGCGATTTCTCCTCGAAGCTCATCTCATCCCCCTGGAGCCGTGCGTCGACTCAGGTCGGCACGCGGATTCGATCCACGATATCACGGATGATCGCCTCGGCCGCGCCGAATTCGCCGGCCTGGAGGAACGACTTGCCCACGACGCGATGCGCCAGGACGGGGACCGCGAGGGTCTTGATGTCGTCGGGGATCACGTAACTCCGGCCCGAGACCAGCGCCAGGCTCTGGGCGGCCCGGTAGAGTGTCAAGGCACCGCGGGTGCTCACGCCCACGTGGAGGTCCTCGCTGCGGCGGGTGGCGTGGACGATGTCCAGCAGGTAGTCACCGATGGCGTCATCCACCCCGACGCCCCGCACACCCCGCTGCAAGACCAGGACATCCTCGGCCGAGAGCACCGGCCCGAGGGAGTCGACCGGTTCGCCGTCGCGATGGCTGGCGAAGACCTTCCGCTCCTCGGAACGGATGGGGTAACCCATCCGCAGCCTGATCATGAATCGATCCAGTTGGCTCTCCGGCAGGACATACGTCCCCTCGAACTCGTAGGGGTTTTGCGTGGCCAGGACGATGAAGGGGAGGTCCAGGGGATAGGTCTTGCCTTCCACCGAGACCTGGCGATCACTCATGGCCTCCAGCAGGGCGCTTTGAGTCCGGGGTGTGGTCCGGTTGATCTCGTCGGCCAGGATCACGTTGGCGAAGAGGGGGCCCGGTTTGAAGACGAAGTCGCCCGAGGGTGCGTGATAGATGCTCGAGCCCAGGACATCCGAGGGGAGCAGGTCGGGAGTAAACTGGATTCGCCGGAAGGAACAGTCGATACTGGCCGCCAGGGCGCGGGCCAGCAACGTCTTGCCCACGCCGGGAACGTCCTCGATCAGGACGTGGCCGTCGGCCAGCAAGGCGACGATGGCGAGCCGGATCACCTCGGGCTTACCCAGGACCACCAGGCCGACGTTCTCGATCAGCCGATTGGAGAGGGAGAGTAAGTCTTCCAGGGGTGGGGCCGTGGCGTCGGTGGTCTGGATTGCATTCATGCGTTGCGCTCGAAGTCCGGTGCGCTGGAGCGGGCGTGGCTGGCCGCTGGTCGTCAGTATAAACCAGGAACCTGCCGATTCCAACGGCCGGGTGGGCCCGGCCCGCCCCTCGCGGCTGGTCCTTTGAGTGCGGCGGTCCGGGAGCGGGAATTGGGCCCTGGCGGCGGCGCGACGGGAAACCATGTCGGGTGGTGTGCTCAAAATCCTGATCCTGGCCGGCCGGCTCGACCGGTCCGACTGCTGCGGGCCGCTGGCGCCGTGGCTGGACCGCCTGGAAGCGCGCGGCTGCCGGACGCAAGTCCTGTGCGTTTCCAAGGGAACCCTCCTCGCCAGCGATTCGCGCGGCTTCGAGTGCTCCGCCCTGGGCAGCCGATGGCTGCGCGGCTTCGCCGCCCGCACGGTCTGGAGCGATGTCCAGGTCGAACGACCCGATCTCATCCACGTGGTTGATGATGAGATGATGGATCTCGCACCCGGGATCTCGGAAGGGGCGCGGCGGCCCTATATCCAGACGGTCGCCGACTTCCGCACCCTCGAGCGCGGCCTGCGGTTGAGCCGGCGGTGGTGCCGCCACCTGGTGGCGACCGGCCCCGATCTGGCCGCCGAGCTGATCGGCGGGCTGGGGATTCCCCCCGAGCGAATCACCGTCATTCCCCCGGGAATCCTTGCGGCGCAACGGCCCGGGAGCGGGGCCAGTCCCTGGGGTGTTCCGGTCATCGGCGCGGGCGGCCCGCTCGAGGAGCGCTCGGGCTTGATGGTCTTCCTCGAGGCGGCGCGCCAGGTCCTGAATGCCGGTTACGACGCCGAATTCGTGCTCGCCGGCCAGGGGATCAAACACCCCGATCTCCGGCGCCGGGCCGGACAGCTCCAGATCGACGAGCGCGTCACGGTCGCCGATTTTCCGACCCTGGGCGGCGATTTCTGGAGTGTCCTGGACATCTACTGCCAACCCGCGCTGGCGGCCAGCGGCGGAGGGATGCTCCTCCAGGCGATGGCGCAGGCCATCCCCAGCATCGCCACCGGCGTCCCGGGGTTGCGCCGGCTGATCGAGCCCGGCTCCAGCGGCCTGATCGTCCCGCCGGATGATCCCGTTGCCCTGGGAACCGCTCTGATCGACTTGCTCGAGGACCCCGAGGCAGCGCGCCGCCTGGGTCAGAATGCACGCGAGCGGGTCCGCTTGGAGTTCGATCCCGATGCCGAGGCCGATCGCCTGGTCGCGCTCTACCGGCAGGTCGCCGAATCGGATCGCCGCGCCGATTCCTCAGAGCCGTGATGGCCGTCAGAATTGCCGCCGCTGCCGGCTGGAGGGGATGAGCAGGGCCTGGCGGTACTTGGTCACGGTCCGGCGGGCGACCTTGAATCCCTGGCGGCCCATCTCCTCGACGATCTCCTCGTCGGACATCGGGTTCTGCTTGTCTTCCTTGGCGATGATCTCGAGCAGCTTCTGCTTGATGGTGTCCCAGGCGACTTCATCGCCGTCGGCGGTCATGGTCCCCCCACCAAAGAACCGCTTGAGCGGGAAGATGCCGCGCGGAGTCTGGACCCATTTGTCATCGACCGCGCGGCTGACCGTCGTGACATGGACCCCGACCCGGTCGGCGATCTGCTGCATCTTGAGCGGCTCGATGAATTCGGGACCCTTGTCCAGGAACTCCTTCTGGTGCTCGATGATGGCCTTGGCCACCTTGAGCAAGGTGTTCCGCCGTTGCTCGATCGATTCGATGAGCCAGCGGGCCGATTGGATGCGCTTCTGAATGTACTCGCGCGTCTTGGGATCGGTCTGCTTGTTCCGCAGCAGTTTCTGATAGGACCGCGAGATCGCCAGGAGCGGCGTATTCTCGTCGACCAGCCGCACATCGTAACCGCCCCGGTCGTTGTTCTCGACGATCAGGTCGGGGATGACGTAGTGGGCGTTATCGGTCGTGAACGAGGCGCCCGGGCGGAAATTCAGCCGGCGGAGATGCTCGATGGCCTCCTTGATCTTCTCGAGCGGGATGCCGGTCTTCTTCTCGATCGCCGGCAGGCGGTTGTGCTCCAGGTCGTCGAGGTGCTGGGAGATCAGCGTGTGCAGCACCTCGTGGCCGGGCATCTCCGGCGTCAGTTGCAGCAGGAGACACTCGCGGAGGTCGCGGGCGCCGACTCCGGGGGGGTCCAGACGCTGAACCAGCCGCAGCGCCTCCTCGGCCTGCTCCAGCGTGGCCGAGCCCTCCAGGTCGCGAATCACCTCCTGCAAGGGCAGGAGGAAATACCCCTTTTCATCGAGGTTGTAGATGATGTATTCCGCCAGCGCACGGACCGTGGGATCGCAGTCGAAAAAGCTGAGTTGATCGATCAGATCGTCGTGGAAGGACCGCGGCCGCGACGCCATGTTCTGCATGGCGTCTTGTTTGCGGTCGGAATCCTCGCTCAGCGCGGCGCGGCTGCGGCGGGGCCCTTCGTCGTAGATCTCGCTCCAGTTCTCATCCAGGCCAATCAGGCTCTCGAGCTCGTTGGGCTCGGGATCCGGATCCGGCTCGGCCGGCGCCGGGGCCGGCGCCTCCTCGCCGTCGGCCTCGGCCGGCGCCGACTCGCGTAAGTCCACCAGCACGGGATTCTCGCTCAACTCCTGCTCGATCCGCTCCTGCAAGGCCATGATCGGGAGCTGGAGGATCTCCATTGACTGAATCATGCGCGGCGCCATGCGCAGGCGCATCTCGGTCCGCATCTGCTGGGTCGTGTCGAGCCGCATGATCCCTCAAATCCGTCCTAGGAACGAGTCAAGTGCAGTGCGATGCCGAACCCACCGGGGGATCCGCGCGATCCTGAGCGCGCTCCTGCACTATTAGCAACTATTATGCCACAAATTGCGTGGCCGCCAAGTCGACTTCGGGACGGATTCCTCGAAGTGGCCGCACGGCCTGGCGGCGCGGCTGGGCTGGGGAGCCGCCGGGGTGCGCCGGCCACGGCGTGGTGGACCGCGGGCGAGCCTGGCCCGGAGGACTGCGATCAGAAGGGATGGCGGCCCGCCATGGCGTCGGCGAGCATGTCGCGGTTGGCAAATTCCAGGGTGCTGCCGGAGGCCAGGCCGCGGGCCAGCCGGGTGATGCGGACGTTGGAGCCGCCCAGGCGGTTGGCGATCAACAGCGCGGTCCCATCGCCCTCGAGGTTGGGATTGGTGGCCATGATCAGCTCGCGAATCGTCCCGGCGGCGACCCGCGCCGCCAGGGCCTCGATGGTGAGCTGCTCCGGCCCCATGCCCGCCAGGGGCGCCAGGCGGCCCAGGAGGACGTGATAGACGCCGTGGAAGGCGCCGGCCTTCTCCATCGCGATCAGATCGCGCGACTGCTCGACGACGCAGACGGTCGTCGGATCGCGCCTGGGGTCACGGCAGATCGTGCAGACGGGCTGGTCGACTTCGGTCAGGTGGAAGCAGACCTGGCAATGCCGCACTTGCTCCTTGGTGGCGCGGATGGCCTCGGCCAGCTCCAGGGCCTCCTCGGTCGGGCATCTCAGCAGATGGTGGGCCAGCCGCTCGGCGGACCGGGCACCGATGCCCGGCAGACGTCCCAGGGCGGCGATCAAGCGATCGACGACGGTCGAGTAGCCGGAGCCCGCCATCAGGTCGGTCCTCCCGCGCCGCCGGGATCCGGGCCGGCGCCGAAGCCGGGGAACAGCCCCATCGGCAAGCCGCCGGTCAGGCTCGCCATCGACTGGGCCGCCGCCTCGCGCGCCTTGACCAGGCCGGCGTTGACCGCCGCGGCGATCAAGTCTTCCAGCAGCTCCGCATCGGGATTGGTCAACACGGCGGGGTCGATCCGAATCGCCACCACCTGCAAGCGGCCGTTGACCTTCGCCGTGACCGCGCCGCCGCCGGCACTGCCTTCCACCTCGATCCGCCCGAGCGATTCCACGGCCTTGTCGAACGTCTCCCGCAACTTGGAGGCGTTGCCGATCAGGTCCGCGAGCATTCCCAGCTTGTTGAACACGGTGATCTCTTCGCAGTGAGTTGGGCGGCCCGAGGCAGCCGAGGGCGGCTGCCCCACTTTGGCGACCGGCAGGAATTCACTGACCCCATCGTGGCCTTACCAGCCCGACGCGCCAGCGCGGATCACCGGAGGTCGTGCAGCCCATCCGGAACGACCCGCGCTGGCGC
>JAJPJC010000315.1 GCA_021324445.1 Isosphaeraceae bacterium | reverse complement strand
TCGACAGATCGTCGACTGGCTCCGCCGCGCGGCTGCCAAGGAAGTGCTGTTGCGTGAACTCATGACCGTGCCGGAACGGATTCCAGCGTAACTGACAAAGTCGTATTCACCCGTAGATAGTCGAGTCGGTGAGTCGAAGGAAGGGAAGAGCCGAGAGCGCACCGGCGGTCGGATCCGCCCGATGTGTGCATGGTCAAACTCGCGGCCAGGAATCTGGGCGACGCAGGCTGGCTGGCTCCTTCCGTTGCGAGGGACCGTACTCGAGGCAGAATCCGCACGCCGTCAGGCGGCTTGAAAGCAGGACTCCAGCAGCGATCGCAGCTTTGCTGGGACAGCAGTCGCCACGTCTGGAGGTATCCCGGAGCGTGACGCATGCATAAGTGATCTTGAGAGACCAGCGCCCAGCGCTCCACTCCGGGCGCGGCCTTGGCGGGTTCTTCGATCGGCTCGAACACGATGCCATGATCGCCCGGCCGCGGGACCATGTGATCGACTTCGCCCGCGACGATCGGCATCGGGATCCGGTCCAATTGGCGGAGAGCACATCGCATCGCGCCAGTGGCCGGGGGCATCGCGACGTCCTATAACCATCCCGGAGATTCCTCGCGCCGGGACAGGACTCGGCGTGGCGTTCGACGTCCGTCACGCCCGCGGACTATTGCACTGCGATCCCCAATGGGACCCGAAACCCGATCGAACGAACCCGGCGGAGCAAGCCAGCAGCGAAAACCGATGGAACGAACCCAGCCGCGAGCTGAGCAAATGGGAGAACTCAGCCGAGTTTGCCGGAGAAATGGCTGGTTGGCCTTCGGGCGGGGTTTGCCGGGAATTCGAAAACCGATGGAACGAACCCAAAGATATGCAAGATAGGAGAGATATCCTGAATCAGTTGAATGAGGAGGACTTTCGATGGAAGCGGGATGGTCGGAGGCTCGAGTGAACCCTCGGCGTGGCGGCGCGGGCCGGCGTGAACGGTCCGCGCGATGGAGTTGGTTGCGAGATTTCGTTAAGCTGCGCGGTGACGACAACCCTTGAGACACCCGAGAGCCAGCCGGACCTGAATCGAGGCCAGTGATGAAGGACCTGTACATCCTGAGACATGGGATCGCCGTGCCGCCGGGTACGCCCGGCATCCCGGACGACGAGCGGCCCTTGACGCCCAAGGGTGAGAAGCGAATGCAGCAGATCGCGCGCGGCCTGCGGCGGCTCGACCTGAAGCTGGACCGGATCCTCACCAGCCCCTTGCCGCGCGCCCGCGCCACGGCCGAGATCGTCGCCGACGGACTCCAGGCCGGCGACCTGCTGGAGACCGCGGATGTCCTCCGCGCCGGCGCCGACGCATCGACGATCCGGGATTGGCTGCGCGAGCGGACCGAGGAGCGCTTGATGATCGTCGGCCACAATCCGGCCCTGACTGACCTGATCACGCTGCTGGTCCTGGGCGCGACCCGGCCACAGCCCCAGGTCTGCGAGCTGAAGAAGGGCGGGATCGCCGCCCTCCGAGCCGCGGATTCCTCCCCGGATCGCGCCGAGCTCATCTGGGTGGCGACTCCGCGGCTGATCCGCAGACTGGCCGGCGAGCGGAGCGGTTCGCGGAAATGAATGGGGGAGCAAGCTCATGGCCACGATCCCGCAAGTCGACGTGACGACGCCGACGGTGGATCCCGGATGGATCCCCGCGCCGCTCTATCGCATGTCCCTGGAACAATATGAGGCGATCGTCGCCACGGGCGTCTTCACCAAGCGCGATCGGTTCCATCTGATCAAGGGGTACCTCGTAGCCAAGATGACCCAGAACCCTCCTCATACCGTCGCTGACGGATTATGCGGCAAGGCCCTCGACCGAACGATTCCCGACGGCTGGCAGGTCCGCGCGGGCAATCCGGTCCGACTCCCCAGCCAGATCAGCGAGCCCGAGCCGGATCGATGCGTCGTGCGGGGAGACCTCCGCGATTACCTCCGCCGCCATCCCGAGCCGGCCGACATCGCCCTGATCGTCGAGGTCTCGGAGACCAGCCTCAGCGAAGACCGCAAGCTGGCCCAGCTCTCCGCCGCCGCCGGCATCCCCGTCTACTGGATCGTCAACCTGGTCCACGGCCAGGTCGAGGTCTACACCGACCCGGGACCGGGCGGCTACGGGTCGCGGCGGATCTTCAAGCCCGGCCGCCGCGTCCCGGTGGTCATCGCGGGAGTCGAGGTCGGGCGGATCCGCGTGGCCGATATCCTGCCGTGAATCGCGAGCTGGTTTCGGGTATGCTGAATTCTCCTGGGGCAAGCTCATGGCCACCATCACGCCGACCAAACCTGTGACGTCGCCGCGGCAATCCGAGTGGATTCCGTCGCCCCGCTCGCTCTACCGTCTGAGTCTCGAGCAGTACGAGGCGATGATCTCCGCAGGGGTCTTCACCAAACGGGACCGGCTTCATCTGATCAATGGATACCTGGTGGCGCGGAGGACCGAATTACCACCCCATGGGGCGGCCTGCGACGCGTCCAATTCATCCCTGGGGCCGTTGCTGCCCCGCGGGTGGTATATCCGGTCCGGGCGGGTGCTGAAGATCCCCGGCTACGCCAGCATGCCGGAACCCGACCTGGTCGTCGTGCGCGGCACCTGGCGGGACTACAAGAGCCGATATCCCGAGCCCGCCGACACGGCCTTGGTCGTGGAGGTGGCTTATTCGAGCCTGTCCGCGGATCGCGCCATGGCCGGCATCTATGGCGCCGGCGGCGTTCCCGTCTACTGGATCGTCAACCTGGTCGAAAGACAGGTCGAGGTGTACGCCGACCCGGTCCCGACCGGCTACGGGTCGCGGCGGATCTTCAAGCCCGGCCGCCGCGTCCCGGTGGTCATCGCGGGGGTCGAGGTCGGGCGGATCCGGGTGGCCGACCTCCTGCCGTGAGAGACTTAGGCGACCGGCAGGAATTCACTGACCCCATCGTGGCCTTACCAGCCCGACGCGCCAGCGCGGATCACCGGAGGTCGTGCAGCCCATCCGGAACGACCCGCGCTGGCGC
>JAJPJC010000324.1 GCA_021324445.1 Isosphaeraceae bacterium | reverse complement strand
TCGTCGGGGCAGGGGAGGTAGTTGTAGTCCGGGCTGCGGAGGAAGCCGAAGCCGTCGGGGAGGACCTCGAGCGTCCCCTCGCCGTACATCAGGCCGTTCTGCTTGACCCGCTCCTTGAGGATCTTGAAGATCAGGTCCTGCTTCTTCAGCCCCATGTAGTCGGCGATGCCCTCGGTCTTGGCCGTGCGAATGAGCTGGGGCATCGTCATCTTCTGGAGCTCGGTCAGGTGGATCTCGCCGCGCTTGATGTCTTCGTAGCGGTCGTGCAGCGCGGCATCGCCGAAGATATCCTCCTCATCCTCGGGGTAATCGATCGGCAGGTCGGTGTAGCTGGTCGCCGCGGGACGCTCCGACCGGACCGGGGGCGCATAGTCCCGATCGCGGTCGCGGTCCCGATCGCGATCGCGGTCGCGCGCGGAGTAGGCTGGCTCACGATCGGTGCGATCACGGTAGGCGGGCGACTCGTGGTCGCCCCGCCGTTCGCGCGGATAGGTCAGGGATGACGACTCCCGGTCCCGATCCCGCTCGCGCACGATCGGGATCCCCTCGTGATGGGTCGGGACGCCCTCACGGTCGGAGCGGTCCCGGTCGCGATCCCGCGCCAGCCGCTCCCGCACGGAGATCCCCGGCTCGCGGTCGGGGCGTTCCCGCAACGGCTCGCGGTCGGGGCGTTCCCGCTCGGCCCGGTCGCGGAGATAGCGGATGGGCTCGCGATCCGCCGGGCCCTCCTCGCGGTACGGTTCCCGGTCTTTGCGCTCGCGCGCGGCCTCGACCAGCGGGGGCGCGGCCTCGGCCAGCCCTCCGCCGAACGGGGGCGCCGGACCGGCCGCGGCCGTCGTCCCATCGGCATCCTCCGGCGCGGGGGGCGCCGGCGACGAACTGCTCTTGCGAATGCGGGAAGTGCCGGTCGACTCCCGGCGGGGACGCGTCTCGTTGGCCATGGGGTTGCCTTCTCCTGTTAAACCGAAACCGTGATCTCGTCGAGCCCCCGCAAGACGACCGGGCCTGAAGCGCGGTCGTTGAGGCAGGTGAGGACCCGATCCAGCGTGATTGGCCCGACGACTCGCCGAGGATCGGCGGCGCCAGGCCCGATCGCGGGGGCTGGGGCCGCGGAACCGACACAAGGAATCGTCGCGAGGGAGTACATCATGATCATGGGAGCGATCCGAATGAGCTAACGGCGGCACGAGTCGAGTCGACTCCAGCGGGATCGCCACGCGGTGACTAGGATCTCCTCGCCGCAGTGGCCGGCGGGCTGGGGAGCATTCGGTCCGTCAGGGACATCGCCTCGATCGATGCGCCGGCGGGATGTCCCAGCCGGGTCGGCGCGGCCGCGGCCGCGGGCACGGGCACCGGCGTGGACGCATCCCCCGCTGGAGCCCAGGCTCGAAGCCAGGAGAGGAGCCGATCGACCTCTTCGTCCAACCGATCGGCGCCGGCGTCATTGGTGAGGATCCAGTGAGCTCGGCGGCGCTTCTGATCTTCGGGCCACTGGGCGTGCTCGCGGGCGGCGACGGTCTCGGCCGACCAGCCGCGCGCCGCGGCCAGGCGGCGCAGCCGCTCGGGGCGCGGTGCCTCGACAAAGACGATCCGATCGCAGAGGTCATCCCAACCGGCTTCGAGCAGGATCGCGGCATCCAGCACCACCAGGCCGGCGCAGCCGTCCTGGACGGCGTTGGCGATCGCCCGGCGGAACTGGGCGCGCATCGGCGGATGAACGATGGCCTCCAGTGCGGCCCGGGCCGTGGGGTCGGCAAAGACGAGGGCGCCCAGGGCGCGGCGATCCAGGGGTGGATCCGAACCCCAACGCCGGCCCTCCCCGTCCGCGGGGCCTGACTCGGCCAACACGCCCCGACCGAACCGCTCGAGGATCCGACCGCGGACCTCCGGATCCCGCAGCAGCTCGTGGCCCACGGCGTCGGCATCGATGATCGTCGCTCCCCGGCTGGCGAGCCCCTGCGCCACACGGCTCTTGCCGCTGCCGATGCCGCCGATCAAGCCAATGACCGGGATCCCGCCGTGCTTCCAGCGGCCGGGCCGACGCAGCTCTTCAGCTTCCGAGGGTGGGCAAGGGGTCATGGACGGGGGGCTCCCGGCATCCGAAGGCAGACCTGGCAGGAACGTGGTCCGCAAGATCGATCGATCGCGGTGCTCGGCTCGGCTGGGCTGGGCTCGGGCCGTCACCAGGCCTGACCGGAGGATCTCATCACGAGGATCCACACCGGTCGCCAGACAGTCGTCGCGGGGCAGGCCGCTCGATCACAACGATTCCAGGGCCAAGGGGCGAGGTGTCTCGGCGTGGAAGAAGATCCCGGCGGCACGGCACGGAATTCACGCAACAGAGTCAATGGGTTTGGTAGGTGGGGTCCCTGAAGGTAGTCTTGCCGACGTCGCTCGTCCAGGGCTTCTCAAGGCGCACGCGCCGCAGGAGAGGATAATCGGCGAGATGAGCCGAAGGGCTATGTCATCTCGAAGCGGATCGGTGACAATCGTTATCCATCTTATACGTTATCCGACCCGCCCTGGCAATGGGTGTCCCCCCCGTTCCCACGAAAAAAATCGTCCGTTGGTCCGTGGTCCGTGGTCCGTGGTTCGCTTCGCGGGCTGACTCGCCTGGTCCGGGAAAGCTGAGGCACTTGACGAAGGGCGACGACGGCGCAGCGGAGCGGTAGCTCCTACAACGGACCACGGACCACGGGCCACGGACAAATTTCGAGCCAATTGATCCCGGTCGC
Source organism: Isosphaeraceae bacterium (assembly GCA_021324445.1). GTDB lineage: Bacteria > Planctomycetota > Planctomycetia > Isosphaerales > Isosphaeraceae > JAJPJC01. Next base: position 15,495 of record JAJPJC010000324.1, on the reverse strand, counting down.
CAGGTCGACTTTGAGTGGGACGTTCAGATCGAGCGCCGCTGTCATCTGGCGCCGGACCAGCTCGGCCAGGGTGGGGATCTCCTCGGCCGGGGCCTCGAAAACCAGCTCGTCGTGGAGCTGGAGGAGCATGCGGGCGTGGCAGCGCCGGTCGCGCAGCTCCTGGTCGATCCGGATCATCGCCCGTTTGATCAGGTCGGCGGCCGAGCCCTGGATGATGGTGTTGACGGCCGTGCGCTCGGCCAGGTTGCGGACCCGCCCGGTGGTCGACTTGATCCCGCTGATCGGCCGGCGCCGGCCCAGGATCGTCTCGACCCGGCCCTGCGCCTGGGCGGCCGTCAGCGCGGCGGTGATGAACCGGTCGACGCCGGCGTATTCCCGGAAGTAGGCGTCGATGAACGCCGCCGCCTCCGGCTGGGTGATCCCCAGCCGGCTCGCCAGACCGAAGGGGCTCAGGCCGTAGATGACGCCGAAGTTCACCGTCTTGGCCACCCGTCGCATCGCTTCGTCCACGGCTTCCTCGGCGACGTGAAAGATCCGCGCGGCGACCGCGCGATGGATGTCCCGGTCTTCGGCGAAGGCCCGTTTCAGCGCCGGATCATCCGAATAATGGGCGAGGATCCGCAGCTCGATCTGCGAGTAATCGGCCGTCAGCAGCCGCCAGTCCGGCGCCCCCGCGACGAACGCCGCGCGGATCTGCCGTCCTTCCTCGGTCCGCACCGGGATGTTCTGGAGGTTGGGATCGCTCGAGCTGAGCCGTCCCGTCGCGGTGACGCCCTGGTTGAACGAGGCGTGGATCCGGCCGTCCTCCGGATGCACCAGCGCGGGCAGCGCGTCGAGGTAGGTGCTCTTGAGCTTGGCGAGGTGCCGGTGCCGCAGGAGCAGGGCCGGCAGCGGGTGCTGGCGCGCCAGCTCCTCCAGGACCTCCTGGGCCGTACTCGGCTCCCCGCCCGGCGTCTTCTGGAGCGCCGGCAGCTTCAGCTCCTGGAACAGCACCTCGCGGAGCTGGGGGCCCGAGTTGATGTTGAACGTCCGCCCGGCGTGCCGGTAGATCTCCGCCTCGATCGCGGCCATCCGCTCGGCGAACTCCCCCGCGAGCTGGCCCAGCCGCGTGACGTCGACCGCCACGCCGGTGCGCTCCATCCGCGCCAGGACCGAGATCAACGGTCGCTCCAGCTCGGCGTACAGGTCCCAGAGCCCCTCCGCCCGCACCTGGGGGGTCAAGAGCGCCTCGATCCGCCAGGTCACGTCGGCGTCCTCGCCGGCATACTCGGCGACCTTCGCCACGTCGACCTCATCCATGCGGCACTGGCTCTTCCCCTTGCCGATCAGGTCCGTGATCGGGATCATGGTATGCCCCAGCAGCCGCTGGGAGAGCTGGTCGAGGTTGTGGTTGCGCTCGCCGCTCTCCAGGAGGTAGCTCAGGATCATGGTATCGGTGATCGGCCCGGCCAGCTCGACGCCGGCGCGCTGGAGCGCCAGCATGTCGTACTTGACGTTCTGGCCGACCTTCTCGACCTGCGGGTCAGCCAGGATGGGCCGCAGGGCTGCCAGCGTCGCCGACGCGTCCAGGTGGGGCGATCCCTCCGGGCCGCGCAACGGCAGGTAATAGGCTTCGCCGGCCTGCCAGCAAAACGACAACCCGACCAGGTCCGCCCGCAATGGGTCCAGCGCCGTGGTCTCGGTGTCGATGCAGAACCTGGGCTGCCGGCGCAACTGGTCGAGGAACCGCGACCACAACTCCGGGGTATTGATCAGGTGATACTCGGCCACCCAGCTTGGGGCGGGCTCGGCCGTCCCTGACTTCGCCGCCAGGGCCTCGACCTCGGCCCGGAACCCATGGAATCCGCACTCGGTGCAGATCGCCAGCAGGGCCGCGCGGTCCGGCGGTTGCGCCCTGAGGGCGTCCCAGTCCAGCGCCAGGGGAAGGTCCGCGCGCAGCCGCACCAACCGCCGGGCGAGCCGGGCCGTTTCGGCGTGGGCGCGCAGGTTCTGCTGCTTCTTCGACCCCTTGACCCGCTCGACATTGTCCAGGAGCTGGTCGAGCGTGCCGAACTCGCGGAGCAAGGCCGACGCGGTGACCGCGCCAATCAAGGGCACGCCCGGGACATTATCCACCGAATCGCCGGTCAGGGCCAGGAAGTCGACGACCTGGCTGGGGCGAATGCCCCATTCCTTCTCCAGGGCCGGTGCGTCCAGGATCTTCTTGGTTCTCAGGTTGAGGAGCTGGACGTGATCGCCGATCAACTGCCGCGCGTCCTTGTCGGTCGTGACCAGGAAGACCTCCAGCCCGCGCTCCACGGCCCGGTAGGCCAGGGTGGCGATCACGTCGTCGGCTTCCATCTCCGGCTCGATCAGGACCGGGATGCGGAAGCCCTCGAAGACGCGGCGGATCAGGTCGAGCTGCGGGACCAGGTCCGCGGGCATCTCGGTCCGGTTCGCCTTGTACGCGGGGTAGATCTCCGAGCGGAAGACGGGCCCCTCGCCATCGAAAGCGGCCGCCAGGTAGTCGGGCTGCCGGTCCCGCACCAGGTTGAGCAGATCCCGGAAGATCCCGAAGACGGCCTGGGTCGGCTGCCCGGCCGGACCGGTCATCTCGGGGATGGCGTGAAAGACCTGGAAGATCAGCGAATAGGCATCCAGGATGTAGAAGCTCGGCCGTTCTGGGGCGCCGCTCGACTCCCCCTCGCCCGGCGTGGCGGCCGGGGGATCCGCCGATTTCAGGAACGAAAACGATCGTTGCGCATCCATACTCATGAGGGAGGTTCCGATCCGCCTCAAGGGGCCCACAGAAAAGGGAATGCAGAAGGCAGCCAGGGGCGGCTGCCCCAGGTGGTGTTTGACCGCCACCACGCCGGATTTTACAATGGGAGCAATCCAGGGGCTTCTGCCGGTGACGCGGCCCCGGCTGCCTCGGCCCGGGCCGAATTTCGCCGGCCGGCGCGTCGTTTCCCCTCGCATGTGACATATTATCAGCAAACCGGCGGATTGCAGGAGCAGGTCGCTACCGCTCCGCTCGGAGGGAGTAACCATCCATGGCCGCAGCTAGCGAGTCACAAGGGCTCAAGATCGCCGTCGCGGCGTTCATCACGCTCTCGGTCATCTTGTCCGTCACGTCGTATTTCCTCTACGGGGCCTATTCCTCGGCCGATGCCCGCGCCACGGCAGCCAATGAGGAGGTCATCAAGGTCAAAAAGGCCCAGAGCGATGCCCTCAACCAGTACGACGAGATGAGGACCAAGATCGGCACCCGCGCCACCGACTTCGAACCGGCCAGCGAGGAGATCAAGGGCCATTTCAAGAAGCTGGATCAGCGGCTCAACGACCTGCAAAATCAGGTCAATACCGCCGTCCAGAAGGTCGAGCAAGCCGGTGCGCAGGGCCCGGAGCTGACCGATACGAAGAACAAGATCTTGCAGGCCATCGCGTCCTATCGCAGCGAGCCCAACAAGTCGTACATCTCCTCCCTCGACCGGATGACCGAGCTGATGGAGAACCTCTCGCTCTTGAGCACGGAGCTCTCGCTCAATTACAAGGACCTGCGGGATCGGCTCGAGTCGGCCACCAGCGTCGCCAAGACGCAGGTGGACGTCCAGGCCAAGGCCGCCGAAGCCAGCCGGACCGACCTCGAGGCCGAGCACAAGAAGCATGAGGAGGAGCGGCAGAGCCTGCACACCCGGGTCGACCAGCTCACCACCGACAACGACAAGAAGTCGACCCAGATCGCCAACCTCGAGGCGCGGCTCAAACAGCTCCAGGACGATTACGGTCGCGAGAAGGAGACGCTGATCGCGATCAACCGCGAGCAGCGCGACCGGCTCGAGCGGCAGGAGACGATCCTCGATCACCCCGACGGGTACATCACCTACGTCGATTACGAGGCGCGCGAGGTCCAGTTGAACATCAACCGGCGGATGGGTGCGCGGCCCCAGATGGTGATGTCGGTCTTTGACGCGGCCTCGCCGGGAATCCCCACCGAGAAGCCCAAGGGGACCATCGAGCTGACCAAGGTCGGCGAGCAGTTCAGCGTCGCGCGGGTGCTCAAGACGATAAACCCCATCGATCCGATTCGCACCGGCGATATCGTCTACTCCCCCGCCTGGTCACCGAACACCCCGATGCGGTTCGCCTTGATCGGCAAGATCGATGTCAACCGCGACGGCCGCGACGATCGCGAGGAGCTCAAGCGGATGATCCAGGAAGCCGGCGGCGTGGTCGATTACGACCTGCCTCCTCTGGAGGTGGGCAAAGAGACCGGCAAGCTCACGCCCCGGATCGACTGGTACGTCATCGACGATCGGATGCCCTTCCGTGAGGTCTACAGCCCCAGGTCCGAGCCCCTCCTGCTGCTCGAGACGCAGTTGAAGAAGCGGATGGGCGAGGTGATCAAGGAAGCCCGGCTCGACGGCATCCGCCCCATGCCGATCGGCCGGCTGCTCAACTACCTCGGCTACGACATCAACACCCCGATTGTCGGTCGCCCCGAGACCATCAACGAGAAGGCCCTGCGTCGGATCACGGCCCCGAAGCCTCAGGGTGAGGCCGCGGCCAAGCCCGCCGCGCCCTCGACCGGGACCCCCAAGGCGGAAGAGAAGCCCCAGGGAGAAGCCGCCGCCAAGAAGGCGGAGGAGAACCCCGAACCGGCCGAGCCCAAGTGACGCCGGTGTGGACCCGGCCAGGCCGGCACGATCCCAATCGGAAACGCCCCGGTGCCGTTCCGCCTCGTCGCGGGCCGGCGCAGGGGCGTTGTGCCTTCCGCCGGCTCGACCAGTCGGGCCGCGACGGAGCGGAGCGATCGCGATGAGCGACGGTGGGGGCAGAACACCACGCCCCAGGTGGGTCCGGACAATCCTCTGGGGCCTGCCGACCCGCACGTCCGCCTGGGCATCCGCCTGGCTGTGCCTGGCGATTGCCGGCGTGTCGGTCGCCTACGCGGCACTGACCGCCGATCGTCGCTTCCTCGTCGGCGGCATCATGGTGCTGGGCACGATCGGATACGTCTTGTCGATCCGCTGGGTGAATCGGCACGGCTCGTGGGAGGAGACACCCAGGGTTGGGAACGCTGACGAAGCAACTTCCCGGAACCCAGCCCCGTGAAACCCTGGGGATGCTTACCGCTGATCGATGGGCTTGACCGGGCGATGGGGCGGGCCGATGTAGCGGGCCCGGGGCCGCATCAGGCGGTTATGATCGAGCTGCTCGATCACGTGGGCCGCCCAGCCGGCGACCCGGGCCAGGGCGAAGATCGGAGTGTACAGCTCGATCTCCAGGCCCATGTAGTGATACAGCCGGGCGCTGGGCCAATCGACGTTGGGAGGCAACATCTTCTGGGACGTCACCGCTTGCTCGATCGGCTCGGCGATCCGCTCCCAGCGGTCGTCCCCGACCTCTTGCGCCAGCGCCCGGCAATGCGTCTTGAGGATCGTGGCCCGGGGGTCGCCGGTCTTGTACACGCGGTGGCCAAAACCCATGATCCGCTGTTTCCGGGCCAGGGCGTCCTGGATCCATTTCTCGGCGTTCTCGGGGCTGCCCACGCGCTCCAGCACCTTCCACGCTTCCTCGTTGGCACCGCCGTGGAGCGGACCCTTGAGGGTGCCGATCGCCGAGACGATCCCGGAATAGATGTCCGAGAGGGTCGACACGGTCACCCGCGCCGCGAAGGTCGAGGCGTTGAGCTCGTGCTCGGTATAGAGTACCAGCGAGAGGTCGAAGGCCGCGCGCATCGCCTCGGAGGGGACCTTGTCGTGGACCATGTAGAGGAAATTGGCCGCGTGATCCAGGTCCGCGCGGGGCGCGACCAGGGGCAGCCCCTGGCTGATCCGCCGCCGCGCGGCGACCGCCGTGGCCATCTGCGCGATCATGCGCTCGGCCTTGCGGACATTGGCCGCGTGGTCGGTCGGCGCCGCGTTGGCGTCGGGGTCGAAATGGGCCAGCACGCTGACCGAGCTCCGCAGCACATCCATGGGATGGATCGACTTGGGGATGCGCTGGTAGAGTTCCACCAGGGCCTCGGGGATCGGCCGCGCCTGCCGCAGGCGGGCGTCGAACTCGCGCAGCTGCTGGCGATTGGGTAGCTCGCCATGCAAGAGCAAGAACGCCGTCTGCTCGTACGAGACATGGCCCGCCAGGTCCTCGATTCGGTATCCCCGGTATTCCAGACCCCCGGCGCCGTCCGCTCCCTCGATGTTGGCGATGGCTGTCTCGCTGGCAATCACGCCTTCCAGTCCGGGACGATAGTCGTCCGCCGACGCATGGCTCATGGAGGAGCTCCGCAAGTGGTAGGCCGAGTCATGTGGTTGGAGCCGCGGGCAGCCGGCCCGGGCATGCTCTCGGGATGCAGGCAGCCTTCGCTCCGCCAGGGGCGATCAGGTAGGTGCCTCGGTTCCCAATTTTCTCTTAGTCTAGACGAACCGTCCCGATCGTTCCATCACCCTGCGGCGATTCCGGACCGGCCGCGGCGGCCCACCGTCGCCGCCAGCCCGGCCGCTCAGGCGGTTCTTTTCCCGAGGCGCCGAGACGAAGCGAGATCACGATGACAATCCCTCTTTTTGATTTGAGCGGACGCAATGCCCTGGTGACCGGCGGGAGCAAGGGTTTGGGGTTGGCCATGGCCCGGACCCTGGCCCGGGCCGGGGCCAACGTCGTCATCGCCGCCCGGCACGCCGGCGAGCTCGAGCCGGCGCTGGCCTCGATCCTGGCAGGCACCGGCTCCCGCGGCGCCTGGCTGGTCGCGGACCTGGCCCGCCGGGACGAGGTCGAGGGCCTGGCGCGCCGCGCCGGCGAATCGCTCGGACCGATCGACATCCTGGTCAACAACGCCGGCATCAATCGCGTGGCGCCCACCGAGCAGGTTCAGGATGCCGACTGGGACCAGGTCCTCGCCGTGAACCTGAGTGCCCCAATGATCCTGAGCCGAGCCCTGGCCGGACCGATGAAGCAGCGCGGCTGGGGCCGGATCATCCACATCAGCTCCGTCTTCGGCGTGGTCAGCCGCAGCGGCCGCAATGCCTACAGCTCCACCAAGGCCGGCCTGATCGGCCTGACCCATTCCATGGCGCTGGAACTCGCCCCCCACGGGGTGACCGTCAACGCGATCCTCCCCGGCCCGTTCGAAACCCCGCTGACCGCGGCCTTCCTCGCCGATCCCGCCCAGAATCAGTGGGTCATCGAGCGGGTCCCCATGGGTCGCTGGGGTCGCCCCGAGGAGCTCGCCGGCCCCCTCTTGCTGCTCGCCTCCGACGCCGGCAGTTACATCACCGGCACCACCTTGGCCGTCGACGGCGGCTGGCTGGCCCAGTGATGCGCCCGCTGAGCTTTATAAAGCTTAATGGGACCGCGCCAGCCCACGCGCCGCCGCACACCGCCGCGACCGCGACAGACCCGCCTTATGCCCCATGGCCGATTCCCGGCTCCCGGCCCGAATCCGGTTCCACCTGGCTGATTTCGGCCAGGTCACCGGAGGTGGCCGAGAGCAGGTGCACGGCCAGGGCGTCGATCGATTTGAAGAAGCTGCGCAGGGACTCGATCCGAGCCTTGAGGTCGTGGAGGGCGGGATGCTCCTCGGCGAGGGAGAACGCATGATCGAGCACATGGAGGGTTGGGTCCAATTCGCGCCGCTTGCGTTCAGTGAGGATTTTGCGGAACAAGGTCCAGACCTCGGTCTCGGCGCGAAACAGCTCCCGGCGCTCGCCGGATCGGTGAACTTTGTGGACGACACCCCAGGACAGCAGTTCGCGGAGATTCATGCTGACATTCCCGCGCGAGACTCCCAGCCAATGACGCAAGTCCTCGGCGGTCCAATCCGTCCCGGTGATGTAGAGCAGGGCAAACAGCTCCCCCATGGTCGAATTGATGCCCCAGGCCCGGGCCATCACACCCCAGTGTTCGACGAATTGCTTGATCAGTTGCTCAGCAAGGGGTGAAGTCCCGGTGGTGTCGCGATTTGGCGCGGCGTCCGATTTCTCCATAGGGTTGTCCGAGGCTCCTAGTAGTGCTCTGATCAGGCGATCGAGTCGCTCAGGAACGCAGCGGCGATCGATCTCCCGGCTCCGACCCGGCCCGAGGACCGATCCTCGAACGGTCCATGCGGCCACGCTCCCAACGAACCAAAAGCCCCGCTAAGGTCGGTCGCCCGTCGGAATCCTGGGTCCCCGAGGATTGCTCAAGCCGAACCTTTCTGTACAGGATTACATGGGGATGATCCCGGCACACCATAACATTTCGGGGAAAATAATGAAAGCTCCCCGAGATTTCGGGTACAATACCAATGCATGCCCCGATCCGCCTGTGCAAAACCGGGCGCATGGGGCTTGGTCGACGACAGCTTGCTTCCTGGGGCGGGTCCCTTTGGACTGAGGAGATGTTACCATGCCTGAAACCGTGGTCCACTTCCAGATTCGCATGCCGCCTGTGCTGCACGAGCAGTTGGCCAGTTGGGCCAAAGAAGACAAAGCCTCCCTGAACGCGTTGATTGTGGGCCTGCTGGAGAAAGCCATCGAGGACCATGAAAAGTCAGGGCGGAAGGAGTGATCCGGTCCTTGCGGTGCGGCCCGGCATCGGTTGCGCATCGTCCGCGGACCGCGCCGCGGCGACCGTCGTCCTTTACGTCCCCCTGGCGTCTCCTGCTCGGCGAGTCCCCTTGAGCCGGCCTCGGGGCAGGAGTATGCTTTAAGGGTGGATTCCCCGATAGCTCAATCGGTAGAGCGAGCGGCTGTTAACCGCTAGGTTCAAGGTTCGAGTCCTTGTCGGGGAGTTGTCCTTTTGTCCGTGGTCCGTGGTCCGTGGTTCGCTGACGCGGGCTGACTCGCCTGGTCCAGGAAAGCTGAGGCCCTCGAAAGAAGGGCGATGACGGCGCAGCGGGGCGGTAGCCCCTACATCGGACCACGGACCACGGACCACGGACCAGAGACGAGAATGATCATCGAGTGCGCCTGCACCGGGTAGAGCTGGAGGACCGGGACAGACGGCCCGAGGTCCTCTTCGACGATGTCGTCGGGGGCGGGCAAGGCGGTGTCGACGACGCGGTGCCACGGGCGGCCGGTCGGCGACGACGGGATGCGGAACTCGCGGGATTCGGCTCCCGCGTTCATGGCGACGTACAGGTCGCGATCGACGAGATCGGCGCGATCGGACCGCCGCCCGTCGAGGGCGAAGGCCAGGCATTGGCTGGAGGGGCCGAAGTCGGGCTGGCCTGGCTCGACGCCGTGCCAGAGGATCTCCGGCGGCTGGCCGTCGCGCGCGCCTGAGAAGAACGTCCGGCGCCTCAAGACCGGGTGGGCTTTGCGCAGGGCGATCATCATCCGGACGAACCGGACGAAGTCAGCGTGGCGCTCGCGCAGCGACCAGTCGACCCAGCTCAGCGCGTTGTCCTGGCACCAGGCGTTGTTGTTGCCCTGCTGGGTGCGCAGGAACTCATCGCCGGCCAGGAGCATCGGCACTCCCTGGCTGATCATCAAGGTCGCCATCAAGTTGCGGACCTGCTGCCGGCGGATCTGGAGGACAGCCGGGTCGTCCGTGGGCCCCTCGACGCCGCAGTTCCAGCTCCAGTTGGCGTCGTTGCCGTCGCGGTTCCCTTCGCCGTTGGCCTCATTGTGCTTCTGGTTGTAGGCGACCAGGTCGTGGAGGGTGAACCCATCGTGGCAGCACAGGAAGTTGACGGAGTGCAGCGGGCCGCGGCCGCAGTAGAGGTCGTCGCTGCCGCAGATCCGGGTGGCCAGGGCCGAGGTCATTCCCGGCTCGCCGCGCCAGAAGCGCCGGACGTCATCGCGGTACCGCCCATTCCAGTCCAACCACCGCCCCGCGCCGGGGAAGGTCCCGACCTGGTAGAGCCCGGCGGCGTCCCACGGCTCGGCGATCAGCTTGGTATCGCGCAGCAGGGAGTCCTCCGAGATCCGCTTGATGGCCGGGGGCTCGACCAGCACGTTGCCGTGCCGGTCGCGCCCCAGGACCGAGGCCAGGTCGAAGCGAAAGCCGTCGATCCGGGCCTCGGCGACCCAGTTGCGCAGGGCGTCCATCAGGTAATTGCGCACGACCGGATGATCGCTGCTGAAGGTATTGCCGCATCCGCTGAAGTTCAGGTAGTTCCCGTGCTCGTCGAGCATGTAGTACAGCGTGTTGTCCACGCCCCGGAAGTTGTAGGTCGGGCCATCCTCGCGCCCCTCGGCGGTATGGTTGAAGACCACATCCAGGTAGACCTCGATGCCGGAGACATGGAACGCCTCGACCATCTCGCGGAATTCCTGCCAGGGTCTGGCCCGCTCCGGGTCGCGGGCATAGGCGGCCTTGGGCGCGCAGAAGGCGATCGTGTTATACCCCCAGAAGTTGCGCAGGGCTTCACCGGTCACGGGGTTGACGAAGGGACAGTCGTTCTCATCGAACTCGTCGACCGGCAGCAGCTCGACGGCCGTGATCCCCAGGGACTGGAGATAGGCGATCTTCTCGCAGAGCCCCCGATACGTCCCGGGATGCCGGACGCCCGAGCTGGGGTCGATGGTGTAGCCGCGGACGTGCAGCTCGTAGATGATCGTCTCGTCCAGCGGCGTCCGCGGATTGGCCCGGGACTCGCGTTCGATCATCGACTCGAGCATCAGGCTGCGCCGCGGCAAGCCGTTGCCGTAGCCCCAGGGTCGGCCGCAGGAGAGGGCGCGGGCGTGGGGGTCCAGCAGGATGATCCCGGGGTCGTAGCGGTGGCCGTTCCCCCTGGGGCCGTCGACCCGGTAACCGTAGCAGAACTCCTCGGGCAGGCCGTCGACCCGGATGTGCCAGTGGTCGCCCGTGCGATTCTCGGTCGGGTCGAGCGGGATCTCGGCGTAGATCGCGTCGTTGCAGGGCTCCGAGAGGACCAGCGTCACGCCCGTGCCGTGCCGGCAGATGAGCACGAAATTGATCCCGCTGGGAGTCGGCGTCGCGCCCGCCGGCAGCGGGCTGCCGCGCGTGACCACCAGCAAGCGATCGCGATAGGAATACTCGGCCTCGAGTCGCGGTTGTGGCATCGCGGTGGTGATCGGCATGACCGCGTCGTCTCCCAACGAGGTGTAGCCCGACCGGGCGCGGGCTGGGTCGCGAGGGGCTCATGTCGATTCTCGGGGGAATGGGGGTTGGAAACAACTCGAGAACCACGGTATCCTGAAGCGAATGGCCACGACTCGGCCGGAGGCATGCATCATCGGGTCTCCCGGCCTCGTGCCACCCCACCTTTTCCCCGACCTGCCTGCCTCCACCGCCTCGCCTCGTGGCCGTGGCCGGGTGAGTGGATCAATCCCCCGTAACGAGACGGCCGGACGGAGCAAGAGCCCTTGATGAACGCCTCTCGACCCACGCGACGGCTGGCGGTGTGGATCGCCGTGGCACTCTCCGCGGCGATCCCCGCCCGGGTTTTTGCCGAACCCGCCGTCGTCGACTTCAATCGCGATATTCGGCCCATCCTCTCGGAATCGTGCTATCAATGCCACGGGCCCGACCGGAACCAACGCAAGGCCGACCTGCGGCTGGACCAGCGCGCCGGCTTGTTCCGCTCGGCCGACGGCACCAGGATCGTCGTCCCCGGCAAGCCCGACGAGAGCGAGCTGTGGCTGCGGGTCACCGCCGAGGAGGAGGACCTGCGGATGCCGCCTCCCAAGGCGGGGAAACGCCTCACGCCCGATCAGGTCGAGCGGATCCGGCAATGGATCCAGCAGGGGGCGGTCTGGAAGGGGCACTGGGCCTATCTCCCCCCGAGTCGGCCCGCCCTGCCGGGTGGTCCGCCCCACCGGCCCGCCAACCCGATCGATCGGTTCATCCGTGCGCGGCTCCAGGCCGAAGGACTGGAACCGTCGCCCGAGGCCGACCGGCCGACCCTGATCCGCCGGCTCTCCTTGGACCTGGTCGGACTGCCGCCTCCGCCCGAGGAGGTCGATCGGTTCGTCGCCGACACCCACCCGGATGCCTACGAGCACCTGGTGGATCGCCTCCTGGCCTCGCCCCATTATGGGGAGCGGATGGCCATCTTCTGGCTGGACCTGGTCCGGTTCGCCGATACCCAGGGCTACCACAGCGACAACCACGTCGACATCTGGATGTTCCGCGACTACGTGATCCGCGCGTTCAACGCCAATGTCCCGTTCGACCGCTTCACGATCGAGCAGCTCGCCGGCGACTTGCTCCCGGCCCCGACCGACGAGACCCGCGTCGCCTCGGGGTACAACCGCCTGCTCCAGACCACGCAGGAAGGCGGAGCGCAGCCCAAGGAATACATGGCCAAGTACGCCGCGGACCGGGTGCGCAACGTCTCGACGGTCTGGCTCGGCGCGACCATGGGCTGCGCGGAGTGCCACGACCACAAGTTCGACCCGTTCACGACCCGGGAGTTCTATAGCCTGGCCGCCTTCTTCGCCGACATCAAGGAGACCATCGTGGGCGCCCAGCAGCCGACCTGGTTCCCGGCCCCCGGACAGGCCGCAGCCTTGCGCACCCTCCGCTCGCTCGAGGAGCGGCGCGGCCGGTTGAAAGCGACCAAGGGCCCCACCGAGGCGCAGAAGCGGGAGCTCGCCGAGCTGGACAAGCAGGTGGCTGCCCTGGCCCAGAAGATCCCCAGCACGCTGGTCTCGACGTCGATCCCGCCCCGGGTCATGCGCGTGCTGCCGCGCGGCAACTGGATGGACGACTCCGGACCGGTGGTGACGCCCGACGTGCCGGCCGCGCTGCCGCCGCTGGGTGTGCGGGACCGCCGTGCCACGCGGCTGGACCTGGCGCGCTGGCTGACCTCCGGGAGCAACCCCCTGGTCGCCCGGGTCCTGGTCAACCGGCTCTGGCGGCTGGCCTTCGGCCAGGGGCTGGTGACGACGCTCGACGACTTCGGTTCCCAGGGGACCTGGCCGACCCACCCCGACCTGCTCGACTGGCTGGCCTGCGAGTTCGTCGACCGCGGCTGGGACGTCAAGGGGATGCTCAAGCTGATGGTCATGTCCGCGACCTATCGCCAGGCGTCGCGGCCGCGCCCGGCCGACCGGCAGCGCGACCCCGGCAACCGCTGGCTCTCGCGACAGAACAGCTTCCGGCTCGACGCCGAGCTCATCCGCGACAACGCCCTGTCCATCAGCGGCCTGCTCGCGCCCCGGATGGGCGGTCCCAGCGTCAAACCCTACCAACCGCCGGGCTACTGGGTCTTCCTCAATTTCCCCAAGCGCGAGTATTACCCCGACCACGGCCCGAACCAGTACCGCCGCGGCCTTTACACCTACTGGCAGCGGACCTTCCTCCACCCCAGCCTTTTGGCCTTCGACGCATCAACGCGCGAGGAGTGCGTCGTGCAGCGCCCGCGGTCGAACACCCCGCTCCAGGCGCTGGTCCTGCTCAACGACCCGACCTACGTCGAGGCGGCCCGCGTCTTCGCCGCCCGGGTGCTGGCGGAGGCCGGCACCGACCCGTCAGCCCGGTTCGACCACGCCTTCCGCCTGGCCCTGGGGCGCGCCCCGCGTCCCGGGGAGGCCGCGATCCTGGAGCGGCTCTTGCAAAAACACCAGCGGCAGTACCAGGACGATCCCGCCGGGGCCCGCGACCTGCTGGGCATCGGCGAGACCCCGGCCCCGCCCCAGCTCGACCCGGCTGAGCTGGCGGCCTGGACCTCCGTCACCCGCGTGATTTTGAACCTCCACGAGACCATGACCCGGAACTGACTGACCATGGACTTCCGCTCATCCGACCCTCTGCGAACCCACATCCATCGCCGGGCGTTCCTGGGCCGTTCGACCACCGGGATCGGCAGCCTGGCGCTGGCCTCGCTGCTGGACCCGAGTCTCCTCAGGGGTGGCGAGCTGTCCCGCGCGCCCGCGCCCTCGCCGTCGCGGCAGCGCGAGCGCTGGACCGGCGTGGTGCATCCGCTCCATTTCGCCCCCAAGGTGAAGCGGATCATCTACCTGTACATGGCCGGCGGTCCCTCCCACCTGGAGACCTTCGACTTCAAGCCGGACCTGGCCCGGATGCACGGCCGGCCAATGCCCGAGTCGTTCACCCGCGGCATGCCGATCGCCCAGCTCCAGGGGCAGAAGCTGGTCTGCTTCGCGCCCCAGCATGCGTTCGGCCGGTATGGATCGAGCGGCCAGGAGATCAGCACGATCTTCCCCCACGTCGCCACGATCGCCGACCAGATCTGCATCATCCGCTCGATGGTGACCGAGGCGATCAACCACGACCCCGCGCACACCTATATGAACACGGGGACGACGATCTCCGGCCGGCCGGCGATGGGCTCCTGGCTGACCTACGGCCTGGGGAGCGAGAGCGAGGACCTGCCGGGCTTCGTCGTGTTAACCTCCACCGGCCGGTTCGGCCAGGCCCAGCCGATCTCGACCCGGCAATGGCACAGCGGGTTCCTCCCCAGCCGGTTCCAGGGGGTCCGGTTCTACTCCCAGGGGGATCCGGTCCTCTACCTGGGACGTCCCAAGGGGACCACGGTCGATCGCCAGCGCGACGTGGTCGACGCCGTCCAGCAGCTCAATGAGCTGGAGCAGGAGCGGGTCGAGGACCCCGAGATCGCCACGCGGGTGGCGGCTTACGAGACGGCCTTCCGCATGCAAGCGAGCGTCCCCGAGCTGATCGACCTCTCGCGGGAGCCCAGGCATGTGCTGGACCTCTATGGGACCGAGGGGGCCGACGGCTCGTTTGCGGCGAATTGCCTGCTGGCCCGCCGCCTGGCCGAGCGGGGGGTCCGGTTCATCCAGCTTTACCACCGCGACTGGGACCACCATAGTCTGATCAAGGAGCACGTGGCCGGGACGGCCCGCGAGGTGGACCAGGGTGCGGCCGCCCTCGTGAAGGACCTGAAGCAGCGCGGGATGCTGGAGGAGACGCTGGTGGTCTGGGGAGGCGAGTTTGGCCGCACCCCGATGGCTCAGGGCAATGGCCGCGACCACCACATCAAGGGCTTCTCGATCTGGCTGGCCGGCGGCGGCATCAAAGGGGGAATCACCTACGGCGCCACCGACGAATTCGGCTACTCCGCCGTCCAGGACGTCGTCCACGTCAACGACCTGCACGCCACCATCCTGGCCCTCTTCGGCATCGACCACCGCCGCTTGGTCTATCGCTTCCAGGGCCGCGACTTCCGCCTCACCGACGTCGCCGGCCAGGTCGTCAAGCCGATCCTTTCCTGAGTCCGAGACGGGAAGAGACTTAACCACGAAATAGAAGAGACTTAACCACGAAATAGAAGAGACTTAACCACGAAATAGAAGAGACTTAACCACGAAATACACGAAGCACACGAAAAAAGAAAAACCGTGAAGCAGCGCCATGCCTGGAGTTCTGTGCCATCACGGCTCGCCCCGGCGCGGATTGGAGACCGCACCCCTGTCGTGGACCCAGCCGATCTCCATTGTTCCATGGATATTCTTCTTTCGTGGGTTTCGTGTATTTCGTGGTTAAGTCTCTCGCCGTTGGTGGTTAAGTCTCTCGCCGTTGGTGGTTAAGTCTCTCGCCGTTGGTGGTTAAGTCTCTCGCCGTTGGTGGTTAAGTCTCTCGCCG